>JAFXBB010000083.1 GCA_017521945.1 Alistipes sp.
ACATCTGCAGGTTTGAAGCAGGTAACTCTTGCTACTGATAGCTGGACAGCTATTGATGAGAGCCGCGATGCTTACACAAACTACTTCGATGTTGACGACTTCTCAAGCACTTCAACCGTAAACTTTGAGCTTACTCGTCCATTCGCTAAGTTGCGCGTTGTAACTAACGACATCAAGGAGCTTTACGGTACTTTGATGCCTAAGACTGCTGTTGTTAAGTACTACAACACTAAGTTCTACACATCATTCAACGCTTTTGAGCAGGCTGTTGCTGGTGAGACCACTACAGCTCCTAAGTTGACTGTCGACTTGACTGATGATACATATACAAACGAGGCTGATCCAAAGGCAGTTGCAAACAAGGGTGAGATGACTTTGTTCGCTGACTACTTCTTCGGTGCTGAGGATAACCGCGTGATGTTCACTTTGGATGTTACCGATAACACTGGTCAGGCTATCCCTACTGTTACTTTCAACACTAACATCCCTGTTGAGCGTAACTACCTCACAACCATTTATGGTCCTATCCTTACCGATGCTAACAATGTAACCGTTACTATCAACGATGCGTTTGCTAATGATATTAATAAGGCTCCTTACTATCAGGAGATTTGGGATGGTACATCAGCATCTGAGCCTAAGAAGAATGCTGAGGGTAAATATGTTATCGAGCAGCCATCTGAGCTTGCATGGTTGGCAGATCAGGTAAACGGCGTAACTCGCGCAGGTGGCAAAAACTTCAAGGGCGAGACTTTCATCCTTAATAATGATATCGACCTTGGTGGCGCTCTTTGGACTCCTATCGGCGCAAACAGCTCTATTGGGGAGGATACTGTATTTAGAGGCACATTCGATGGTAATGGTAAGACTATTGCTAATCTTGTTGTTCGCACTGAGGGTAAGACTACCGCAGGTTTGTTCGCAAACTTCCGCGGTGTAATGAAGAACTTGACTATCAAGAACGCAGATATCGAGGGTCACTACAAGGTTGGTGTTATCGCAGGTGAGGTTGTATGTGGTAAGGTTGTAGACTGCCATGTTGACGGCGCTCGCGTATATGTAACTCCATACAATAATGACGAAGCATGCCATGTTGGTGGTATCGCAGGTTACCTCTCAGCTGATGGTGGCGCAGCTTCAGTCGAGGATTGCTCGGTTAATGGTGCTGAGATTTACGCTTTCCGTGATGTTGCAGGTATCGTTGGTACTACAACAGGTTCAAAGAACCCTACTCTTAAGGGTAACACTGTAGCTAATACTACCATCACTGCTGACCAGACTCAGGAGTATTATAAAAACGATAAGGATGGTAACGCAGGTATCTTTGGTGGTCGTCAGGCAGCTGCATCTACAATTGTGGATAACACTGAGGGTGAGAATGTAGTTGTTAAGCGTTATGTAGACTCAACTGAGGAGATGGCATACGCCGTAGCTGATGCTCAGGATGGTGATACTATCTATGTTGGTAATGGCGAGGTTACAATGCCTTACTTCACTGATAAGGAGCTTAACTTCGAGGGTATTAACGATAAGGCTATTGTTAAGCAGTCTGCAGCATCTCACATCGATGCATTCTACAAGGGTGCAGGTCTTAACTTCAAGAATGTTACATTGGTAGGTACATCATATACTGGCAGCACTCAGGGCTACCAGAAGGCAGCTAAGGAGACTTATGTTGATTGCCACTTTGTAAACTACATTATGTTTGCTGGTGATGTAACAACTGTTACTAACTGTACTTTTGAGAACGAGGGTCAGTACTTCTGGACTGGTACCGCTGATGCAATCACATTCACAGAGTGTAAGTTCAATGGTGTTGAGCGTGCTGTTAAGGTTTGTACTGTAGGTAACAATGGCGAGCGCGTAGTTACATTCAACGACTGCGAGTTCACTGCAACTGCTGGTAAGAAGGCAGCTATCGAGATTGATGGCACTAAGGGCAGCAGCTATACTGTATATATAAACGACTGCACACATACAGGTTTCGCAGCTGGCGAGGAGTCTGGTGAGACTTTGTTCAATGTAGAGGGCGCTGAGAATGTAACTATTAAGATTGATGGTAATACATGGGTAGGTAAGGGTATCATTACCGATGACGAGGGTAACTTGGTTGTAAACTCTATCCTCAGCTTGGAGACTGCTCTCGAGAGCGCAGGTGCTGCTGGTGCTGGTGACACTACTATCGTATTCGAAGAGAACTCTACTCTCGACATGACTAATGTTGAGTGGACTCCTATCAAGGTTGATGGCTACCACGGTGCGGATATTGTAACTATCGACGGTAAGGGCTCAGTTATTAAGGGTCTTACATCAGCTCTCTTTGCGGGTGGTTTTGCAGGTGGTTCGGGCATCATTATCAAGAACCTCACTATCGAGGATTCAGCTATCGTTGCTGACAACACTCAGGGCTACGGTGCATTCGTAAACAACGCTGACTCTATGGATGTCATCACTCTTGAGAACTGCCATCTTAAGAACTCTTCGATCATCACTCCTAACGATGGTGCTACAGATTCTCGTATCGGCGGTCTTATCGGCTGGACATCTGGTTATAACGTAACAAGCGATGGTCCCGTTGATTCGTTCATCACCGTTAAGAACTGCTCAGTTATTGGTTGTACTTTGAAGGGTGCTGGTTCTATTGGTGCAATCTGTGGTCACGCAGGTGCCAACCCTGCAACTTACACTACAATAGAGAACTGTACTATTCAGAACAACAATCTTATCTCTACTGATGATGGCGGTTGGCGTGTTGGTGTTGTTGTAGGTACTGCAAATGTTGGTGAGGTAACTATCAGCAACATCACTGAGAGCGGCAACACTCTTACTCAGACTGGCAAGACAGCTCCAGAGGGCGAAAAGCGTAACTACTACGGTCGTTTCGTTCCAGGTACTACTGGTAAGCTCACTATTGATGGCGAGGAGGTTGTTATGATCAACTCAGCAGAGAAGCTCACAGAAGCTATTAATAACGCTAAGGCGGGTGACACAATCACTATCGATGGTGATATCACACTTACAGAAGCTCTCACGCTTCCCGCTGGTATAATATTCAACGGCAATGGTAAACAGATTAATGGTACTCTTGTTGCAGGTGGCGACCTTACATTTATGGGTCACACTAAGGTGACTGATTTCAGTGCATCATACTACAATCGTACTATCACCATAGGTGAGGGCGCTTGCCTTGAGATTACTGGTACAGATCGCGCCTCACTTGCTTATGGCAATACCTTCGATATTACAGGTAATGTTAGTGACGCAAAGAGTACAGATAAGGCAAACATTCAGCCATCATTGATTATTCCTGGCGGCATCTCTATCACTGGTGGTAATGATGCAGTACTCAATATCAAAGATGCGTATGTCCAGATTGGTGGCACATCAAGTAAGAATAAGGCAGCCAACGGCACATTCACAATTAATATTGAGAACTCTATTGCTGAGTTTACCGATCAGCTTACTTTCTCTGAGCCTACAAACGGAATGAATCCTACTTTTAACATAAATGTTAAGAATAGTGTTCTTACAACTGCTACAAAGCTCATCCTTGCAGCTAAAAATTGCAATATGGTTGTTGATAACTCTACTATTGATGTTAAGACATACTTCCGTAATAGTGGTAATGTTGAGTTAAAGAATGGTTCAGTATTGACTGGTAGCACTATTCAGTTTGGTGAGAATGGCGGTCACGATGGTGCGACTACTGTAGATGCATCTAAGTTTACAATTAATGCTTCATCTGCTGGCCATGCTTACGATGGTAAGGGTACTGGCTCTATCACTCTTAAGAATGGTGCAGAAGTTAATGTTGATTACTACAAGGACTTGACTATTAACATTGGTGCTAATAGCACCTTCACTGGTACACAGGTATGGTAATCACCTGGATAACTTATTGACAAGTAGAATCCAATATTTTTGCGCTCGGCTCAATGAGTCGAGCGCTTTTTGTTAGGGAGGTTAAGGAATTTAGTGAATTTAGTGAGTTGACACTCAAACAACCTTAATCTCCCTAATCTCCCTAATTTCTCTACTCTCTTTAGTTAAAAGGCTTTGCCTTTTCAGGAAGAGACCAAAGAGACCAAGTAACCATAGAGACAAGAGAGACCAAAGAGACGCTGGGAAATAAGAGACAACAAAGACAACAGAGACAACAGAGACGCAGAGAAAGATTGATATCCGACTTCGTTGTTGTCTCTTTCGTCTCTTTCGTCTCTCTCGTCTCTCCCGTCTCTCTCGTCTCTTAGGTCCCTCTCGTCTTTCAAAAACAAAAAAAACAGCGCAAGATACCTCCAAACAAGAAGTGGATGACTATTTATTTTTAGTCACCCACCAATTATTGTGTCCGATAGTTAAGGCTATGCCTCGGTATGCTCAGCAGTATCCTTCAAAGCCTCGCGAAGTTTAGCAGGGAAGTTACTCTTAATATCGCGCTCCATCGAAAGAATCATGCTGCATATCGCGCGTGGCGATGAGCTGCCATGACCAATCATAACAGGAGCATTGATACCCATAACCTGCAAGCCACCGATACTCTCAGCATTCATAGCATCCCAGAAGTCAAACTGATAGTAGAGCTTTGGGATTAGGCGACCAAGGAGCGAGCGTAGCGCAAGCTTAAAGCGTGGCCTACCGCCGCCAAGCTTGAAGTTGATACGGTAGAGCGCCTCACCCATCTTCAAAAGGCTATTGCCCACAAAGGCATCGGCAACCACAACATCGCCAATCTTGCCTGTAAAGATATACGAAGACTCGACATTACCCACAAAATTATAACGCTTATCCTCCTTCATAAGGTCGTACGCAGCTTTCGCTTGGGCATTGCCCTTACCCTCCTCCTCGCCGATGTTGAGGAGCGCCACACGAGGATTCTCCATCTTGAGTGCCGACTTGGCATATATTGAGCCGAGGAGACCATACTGTGCCAATACCTCAGGCTTCGCATCTACATTAAGACCCACATCCATCAATACAGCTTGGCGGATGCCATGCTCTGCCGACACTGTAGGAATAAGAGTTGCAAGCACAGGGCGGATAACACCCTCAATAGGCTTGATAACCTGCATAGAGCCAACCATCATAGCTCCTGTTGAGCCAGCACTTGCAAAACCATCTACCTTACCCTCTGCAAGGTACTTAAAGCCGACGCTCATACTTGAGTCGCTCTTGGAAATAAAGGCCTTTGCAGGGTGGTCACCCATCTCGATAACCTGAGTTGTAGCGACAATATCGAACTTCTCAACAGGACACTTATGCTTGTGTAGAAGTTCCACAATGCGCTGCTGGTCGCCAAAGAGAACGATACGGCTCTCCTTGTCGAGATACTTTAGTGACATCACTGCGCCTTCGATTGCTACCTCTGGTGCGAAATCGCCACCCATAGCGTCGATACCTATTCTTATCATAATACTTTGTTTTTGGGTTAGTGAGTAGTTGAAAAAAACAAAAGGAGCAAACCGTTTTGCGGTTGCTCCTTTTTGTTGTTGTGAAGACTACTCTGCCTTCTTCTCGATTGCGAGCTTACCGCGATAGAAGCCACACTCTGGGCAAACGCGGTGGTAGAGTACTGCTGAACCACAGTTTGAGCAAGTTACTACAGTAGGAACTACAGCCTTGTAGTGAGTTCTTCTCTTGTCTCGACGAGTTGAAGAGACTTTGTGTTTTGGATGTGCCATGTTACAATATAATTTTTAAGTTTTATGTTTGTCTATCTCTCTGCTTGGCGGTCAGACGGATTAACCTCCTTGCAGTCTATTTCTACTCTTTATGCTCCATCTGCTCCTTAAGAGCCTCAAGAACGCTCTTGTTGTAGTCATCAAGACCCACAACATCCGACTCCTCAGCCTTTGCCTCAAGAGCCTCAAGCTCCTCCTCGGTTATTGCGCTGAACGATGCCAACATCTCAGGATTGCACTCACCCTCCTCATGTACGCGACTATAAGGCAACGACAACACGATGCTCTCGTATATATACTGCGTGAGGTCGAGAATATCCTCCGATGGAGATATCCACATAACCTCGCCGTCGTAGTAGTCACTCTCATCTGAGAACTTAACCACAAGGTCGCCCTCATAGTCAATAGCTATAGGACAATCCTCCAAACAACGGTCACACTCGCAAATTACCTCGCCCGCAATGCCAACCGAAAGCTCCAACATAGACTCGCTACGGTTGAGCTTTACGCGCACATCACAGCTTCCACCCTTGATCTCCTCAGTCTCAAACGCCTCAAAAAGTGCGTTATCTACCTTAAAATCAAAGTCATAGCTACCATTCTTAAGCCCCTTATAGGCTATCTTATACAATCCAATTTGCTCCATTTCAGCACAAATAGTCTGCAAATTTACGATAAAAAACTAAAATCTGCAAATTATTGTTATCTTTGTGGTGTAGTTTTCTACAAAAATATTTCGTAATGGCACTTTTAGCTATATCTATAGATACCGATTTTGAGGAGTTTTGGCGCTACAATCTTGTGGTCATGGCGAGCATCAAGCGTGATGGCGAGCAAGTTGAACTGCTCAAATATAAGAGCGAGATTGCACCCGTAGGCGCAGAGCTTACCGCAAAACCATCGAACTACCCCGAAGATAGAGGCATTAGGCTAAAGTGTGAGGCTGGCGATGCGCTTACCTTATATATATATGTAATTCCACATACCCTACCTTCGGACAAGTATGTACGCTATGCGCCGCCCTATGAACTTGATGTTAGGGTAAAGCATGGCAACCGCAATATCTACACACATCGCCACATGATAAATCAGTGGTCAGGAGAGAATCTTGTTGTGGATATACAAACCGAGAGGTAAGAATATGTATGGTTTTAGGGACTGTTAGGGAGGTTAGAGAATTTAGAGAGTTTAAGGAGCTTAACCTCTCTAATCTCCCTAACAGCCTTAAACTAAAAGAGGCTGACTAAAAAGTAACTTAGTCAGCCTCCATAACCTAAGAGAGTGAATAAAAAGATGTAGTTTTAGGCTTAAGTTCCTTTTCACCGCTCACGCTCGGCATAGTCTGCAAGCAGCCTCTGCCCTCGCTTAATCGCGGC
>JAFXBB010000084.1 GCA_017521945.1 Alistipes sp.
ATATGAGCAAAAGAGATGTAATTATTGCTTGCGACTTTAGCAGCAAGGAGCAGACCTTAAACTTCTTGGATAAGTTCACAGGTCGTAAGCCATTTGTGAAGATTGGTATGGAGCTATTCTATGCCGAGGGTCCTGAGATTGTACGCACAATCAAGGCTCGTGGCCACCGCATCTTCCTTGACCTTAAGCTACACGATATTCCAAACACGGTTAAGAAGGCAATGTCCGTGCTTCGCAACTTGGATGTTGATATGACAAATGTTCACGCTGCAGGTACTGTGGATATGATGAAGGCTGCAGTTGAGGGTCTTACACGCGAGGATGGCACTCGCCCACTCCTTATCGCCGTAACACAACTTACATCTACATCTGAGGAGCGCATGCAGAAGGAGTTGCTTATCGGTGCATCTATCAACGACACTATCGTTAAGTATGCCGAAAATGCTAAGGCGGCAGGTTTAGATGGCGTAGTATGCTCACCATTGGAGGCTGCAATGGTTAAAGAGGCATGTGGCAAGGAGTTTATGACCGTGACACCAGGTGTACGCTTCGCTGATGGCGATGTAGGCGACCAGGTGCGCGTTACAACTCCCGAGCGTGCCAAGGAGATTGGCTCAGACTTTATCGTTGTAGGTCGTCCTATCACCGCTGCGGATGATCCAGTAGCAGCATACGAGCGTTGCATGCGTGAGTTTGCCGAGTAACACTAACGAATTATTAACACTTAACACAAAGAATATTATGGAGAAGAAGATAGCTAAAGACCTTTTGTCTATTGGAGCAGTATTTTTGCGTCCTGAGCAGCCTTTTACATGGGCAAGCGGCATTAAGAGCCCTATCTATTGCGATAACCGTCTAACCCTAACAGCTCCAGAGGTGCGTAACCATGTCGAGGAGGGTCTTGCAGAGCTTATACGCAAACACTACCCAGAGGTAGAGGTATTGATGGGTACATCGACTGCAGGTATTGCACACGCTGCTATCACCGCTACAATTCTTAACCTCCCTATGGGCTATGTTCGCTCAGGCTCTAAGGATCACGGTCGTGGCAATCAGATTGAGGGTAAGCTTGAGGCAGGTCAGAAAGTCGTTGTAGTAGAGGACCTTATCTCTACAGGCGGCAGCTGCATAGAGGTTGTTGAGGCTTTGCGTAACGCTGGTGCTGATGTTCTCGGTATTGTGAGCATCTTCACATACGGAATGCAGAAGGGTATTGACCGCATCGCTGCTGCAAACACCAAGAACTACTCTCTCTCTAATCTTGACGCACTTGTAGAGGTTGCAGCCGACGAGGGTTACATCAAGGCTGAGGACAAGGAGCGCATCCTTAAGTTCCGCAACAACCCATCAGACGAGTCTTGGATTAAATAATCAATCTAACGAAGAATAAAGATGAAGCATTTGATAGACCCTACCGATCTTACCATAGGTGAGATTTCGGAGATTATAGCCCTTGCAGAGGATATCATCGCTAACCGCGAGAAGTATAGCGAGGTATGCCGTGGCAAGAAGCTCGCCACACTCTTCTATGAGCCAAGCACACGCACACGCCTTAGCTTCACCGCTGCAATGATGGAGCTTGGAGGTAATGTCCTTGGATTTGCAGATGCCAAGTCTTCATCTGTATCTAAGGGTGAGACCGTACAGGACACCGTAAGGGTTATCAACTGCTTTGCAGATATTATCGCTATGCGCCACAAGGTTGAGGGCGCACCGCTTGCGGCCACTGAGGTATCGCGCACACCAATTATCAACGCTGGTGATGGCTCACACAGCCATCCGACACAGACCATGACCGATCTGCTCACCATCAAGCGCGAGTTGGGGACATTGAACAATCTTACTATAGGTCTTGTGGGTGATTTGAAGTATGGTCGTACAGTACACTCCCTTATCAAGGCGATGACACGCTACGAGAACACAAAGTTTATTCTCATAGCCCCTCCTGAGTTGGCACTACCAGACTATATCAAGCACGATGTATGCGACCGCTATGGCGTGGAGTACCGCGAGTCGAACGACATTGAGAGCGTTATTGGGGATGTGGATATCCTCTACATGACCCGCGTGCAGCAGGAGCGTTTCACCGACCTTGATGAGTATGAGCGTGTTAAGGATTGCTTTGTGTTGGATGCCGAGAAGATGCGCTTTGCTAAGGAGCGTATGGCAGTACTACATCCACTACCTCGCGTAAACGAGATTGCTATTGATGTAGATAGCGACCCACGCGCTGCCTACTTCCGTCAGGTGGAGAATGGCAAGTTTGTACGCATGGCACTCATTCTAAAGCTCCTTGAGTGGCAGAAGAGTGGCGATAAGGAGTTTACGCAGCATGGTACAGCTATGAACTGCAAGTGTCCTAACCCTCTGTGTATCTCAAATCTTGAGCCTGTACGCCCACGATTTGAACATAGCGAGGGCGTAGTTCGTTGCGTATACTGCGAGTCACAAGCAGAGTAGAAGATAACTTTTAACAGAGAGAAGTGCTGGGCAATGCTCGGCACTTTTTTTATCTATGGCTCAATTTACATGCAAAACTATTTGAATTTATGAATTATTTATGTATATTTACAGAGTAAAACATAACACACTACCATGATTAAGGCAATAAAGGCGATATATCACTTCTATGCTGAGGGGTTTCGTAATATGACATGGGGGCGAACGCTATGGTGGCTAATACTCCTAAAAGTGATAATACTATTTGTTGTATTGCGAGGTTTCTTCTTCAAGCCCACGCTTGCGGGTAAGAGCGAAAAAGAGCGTATAGAGTATGTTGGTAATCAATTAGTAACAAAACAATAAACCTTACAATTATGATTGAAAGTGCATTAGTAGGATGGTCGAGATTGCAATTTGCACTTACGGCTGGTTATCACTGGATTTTTGTGCCGCTAACGCTTGGTTTGGCAGTAATAATGGCGGTAATGGAGAGCATCTATGTTAAGACAGGTGATGAGTTCTGGAAGCGCACTGCCAAGTTCTGGATGAAGATATTTGCGATCAACTTTGCGGTTGGCATCGCTACAGGCATCATCCTTGAGTTTGAGTTTGGTACGAACTTTAGCAACTACTCGTGGTTTGTGGGCGATATCTTTGGTGCGCCACTTGCCATAGAGGGCATCTTTGCATTCTTCATGGAGGCGACATTCTTTGCCGTCATGTTCTTTGGCTGGGAGAAGGTGGGCAAACGCTTTCACTTGGCATCTACATGGTTTACAGCCATAGGAGCAGCTATATCGGCACTATGGATTCTTGTCGCTAACTCATGGATGCAGAACCCTGTGGGCATGGATTTCAACCCTGACACCGTGCGCCATGAGATGGTCGATTTCTGGGCTGTTGTACTCAACCCTGTAGCTATATCGAAATTCTTCCACGCAGTATTTAGTGGCTGGATGACAGGCTCAATATTCGTTATAGGCATCAGCTGCTGGTATCTACTTAAGGGCCGTGAGCGTAAGTTTGCCCTTGCGAGCATCCGTGTAGCAGCTATAGTGGGTATCGTAGGTACCCTTTCAGTTATGCTCAGTGGCGATAGTTCTGGTGTTCAGATGGCCAAGTATCAGCCTATGAAGCTCGCGGCAGCCGAGGGTCTTGAGGAGGGAGGCAAAGGCGCACCATTCTCGATTGTTCCTGGCGTCGAGATTCCTAATATGCTCTCAATACTTGCCACACACGATATTGATGGTTATGTTCCAGGTATCAACAACATCCTTGATGGTTACACTACTCCAGAGGGCGAAGTACACCTATCGGCTGAAGAGAAGATGGAGCGTGGCAAGATTGCCATTGAGGCATTCAGTGAGTACCGCGACAGCAAGGATAGCAACCCTGAGGAGGCCGCCGTAGCACGCGAGGTCTTAGAGGAGAACATGGAGTACTTCGGCTATGGATATATCGACTCTCGCGAGGAGCTTGTACCTCCTGTAGGTTTGGTCTATTGGGCATTCCGCGTAATGGTAGGTTTTGGTAGCGCGCTTCTACTACTTATGATGGTTGTCCTTTGGGCGGAGCGTCGCGGACGCTTGGAGAAGATGAGGTGGTTGATGTGGGCGGCACTGCTTTCTATTCCACTTGTCTACCTCGCAGGTCAGGCTGGATGGATTGTTGCTGAGGTAGGTCGCCAGCCATGGGTTATTGATGGGTTGCTTCCTGTTAAGGCTGCAGTATCGAGTGTGAGCGTTGCAGCGGTTAAGACAACCTTCTTCCTCTTCGTTGCTATCTTCACCCTCTTCCTCGCTATCGAGATACGCATTATGATTAAGGCAATTAAGGAGGGTCCAAAGGTTGATGTTGAATAAAAAACTTTAGCACTATGATTACATACGCATTTCTACAACAATATTGGTGGTTTTTAATAGCACTACTCGGAGGTTTGCTTGTATTCCTACTCTTTGTTCAGGGTGGCAATGCACTTATCTTCCTTGCTGGCAACACAGAGCGCGAGCGCGAGCTTATCGTAAACTCTACAGGTCGTAAGTGGGAGTTGACCTTCACCACATTAGTAACCTTTGGCGGTGCATTCTTCGCCTCGTTTCCACTCTTCTACAGCACCAGCTTTGGCGGCGCATACTGGGTATGGATTTTAATACTTATAACCTTCGTATTTCAGGCCGTGTCGTATGAGTTCCAGAGCAAGGCAGGCAATATCCTTGGCAAGAACACCTTTAGATTGTTTCTTATGCTCAATGGTTTTCTCGCTCCACTACTAATAGGCACAGCTGTAGGCACATTCTTCACAGGCTCCGCATTTGTTGTCGACAAGGCTGCTGTAGCCGACATCGCAGCACCTACAATCAGCCGCTGGGCAAACAATTGGCAGGGTCTTGAGGCTGTGGCAAACCCATTCAATGTGGAGTTCGGTCTGATGGTTATGTTCCTTGCCCTTGTGCTTGGTGCGCTCTATATGATTAACAATATCGACAACGATAAACTCAATGGTCAGCTTCGCAAATGGCTGTTGCGCTGCTTTGCGGCTTTCCTTCTCTTCTTCTTGCTTGTCGCGGGAAAACTACTTACCATGGAGGGCTTTGCCGTAGATGCCAATGGTGTTGTGTATATGGAGGAGTACAAATATCTGCACAATCTCTTAGCTATGCCTAATGTGCTTATTATGGTATTGGTGGGTGCCGTACTGGTTGTATGTGGTGCAGGGGTTACAATTCTTCGACCACAGTTTAAGCGCGGAATATGGCTTGCAGCTCCGGGTACGGTGTTAGTTGTAATGGCAGTATTTATGCTTGCTGGCTACAACAACACAGCCTACTACCCATCTACTACCGACTTGCAGAGTTCACTTACGATACTTAATAGCTCATCGAGCGAGTTCACACTCCGCGCCATGGCAATCGTATCGCTAATCATCCCATTTGTGGTTGCCTACATCGCCTACTTCTGGCGACAGATGGACAAGAAATCAATCACTACAGAGGAGCTTGAGAGTGCCGATAAGTATTAATAATCTGTACTACTACGCACGCAAAGTGGGTGGCTATTTTACTCATTAGCCACCCACTATGTTGTATTTCACCCCGCCAAAATTGTCGCCTCACACCTCAGTTTTGGCGATTAGAGTGTGTTGATAAGAGCGTTTGGGGTATTGTGCTGTAACTTTGTTATAGCAAACACCCTATAAACCCACACAACAATATAGAATAATCTATAAATTAGTAAATATGCTATACAAATAATTCGTAACTTTGCACATAGATAACACCAAACGCAACTATGAAAAGATTAACCAAACTAACAGCAGTTGTTTGCACACTACTACTCTCATCATGTGCAACACTATTTTGTGGAACGAAGGAGAAGATAACATTCGATAGCGATATTGATCAGTGCGCTACACTAACAATCGATGGGCGAAAGCACAAGAACATCTCCTTTCCTTACACCACGAATATCTACCGAAGCTTCGAGCCTACAATCGTAAAGGCTGAGGCCGAGGGCTACGAAACAGAGATACTCTACATCGACAAAGCATTTAATTGGGTATCTATACTCAACTGCTACGACATCCTTGGTTGGGGTATCGATATACTCTCAGGCGCAGTTACAAAGGCAGAATACGACTACTACCCCATCGAGTTTGAAAAGAGTGAGGCAATCGAGTAGCCTAACGGGCAGTACTAAAAAAATGGAATGGCTAAAAAGTAAATTAGTCATTCCCATTTTTTCTGAGGTTGAAGAAAAAGATGTAGTTTTAGGCATGCGAAGCCCGAAAAAGCGGAGTTTACTTAAGTGTAAATGAGCATTTTGAGGGCGAGCATAACGCAGAAATACACTTTTTATTCAGCCTCTTTTTAGAATATTATAGTTAGATGATTTCTACTTTGACAAAACAAGTTTCTCAATCTCCTCCATCTGTGCCTTGAACTGCTTGTCAGTATCAATCATATCGGCAACAGCCTTGCAGCTGTGGAGTACCGTAGCGTGGTTACGACCACCAATCGACGAGCCAATGACCGTAAGTGGCGACTTGGTGTGTTGCTTTGCAAGGTACATAGCAACCTGACGAGCCTGTGCTACATCGCGTGTACGCTTAGCCGAGTTAAAGGTATCAAGATTGATATCATAGTAGTCACATACGACCTTAACGATATGGTCGATGGTAATCTCGCGCTGAGTGAGCTTGACATATACCTTCAAGATATCCTTAGCAAGCGAGATTGTAATCTTTCGGTTTAGGAACGAGGCGTTTGCAATAAGCGAAGACAACGCACCCTCAATCTCACGCACATTAGCCGAGATATTCTCCGCGAGGTATGACACCACCTCCTCTGGAATATTTGCACCGAGACGCTGAGCTTTTGCACGGATAATCTTCACCTTAGTCTCATAGTCAGGTACATTGAGGTACGCAGACAAGCCCCACTTGAAACGAGTCAATAGACGCTGCTCGATATCCTTAAGCTCAACAGGTGGCTTATCCGATGTAAGGATAAGCTGCTTACCTGCCAACTGAAGGTGGTTAAAGATATTGAAAAAGGCATTCTGAGTACCTGTCTTACCCGTTAGCTCCTGAATATCGTCAATGATAAGGACATCGACCATCTGGTAGAAGTGGATAAAGTCAGTAATCTCGCCATTTTTGTATGCTGTCTGGAACTGAGCTTGGAACTTGTTCATCGAGACATACAACACCTGCAATTCAGGGTGACGCTGACGCACCTCATGACCTATAGCCTGAGCGATATGTGTCTTACCCAAACCCGAGTCGCCATAAATATATAGTGGATTGAAAGCGGTGTTGCCGGGTGATACCGCCACTGCCATACCCGCAGAACGAGCAAGACGATTACACTCACCCTCAATATGGTTATCGAAAGTGTAATTCATATTGAGCTGTGGGTCGATATTTATACGGCGCAAGCCCGGAATTACAAAAGGATTCTTTATATTTGCAGTGTCGGTAGGTGTTGCAAACTTTGGGAGCTGTGTAGCAGCCGTATCCACAGAGGTCTGAGGACGACGAGGTACTGCATACTTAAGCTTGGTATTAGAACCGTAAAGCTCTGATACAATGGGAAGTAGAATGTTTAGATATCTCTTCTCTATGCTCGATACAAAGCTCTCGTTAGGTACACGAAGACGCAGAATAGAGCCATCATAATCGATGGGGCGAATAGGATTAAACCACTTGACAAACTCCTCCTCTGTAATAGAAAGGCGAAGTCTATCAAGGCAATCCTGCCATACCTCAGTATATCTCTCCATCTGTGTCATTGCGTTCTTTATATTGCTCTAAAACCACTCAAATTATTACATCCGTTGAGGCGATAAATACCCCGAAACAGCCATTATATCTCTGTTTCAACGCTTTACAATTTACACCTCGTTATTTGCTAAAATCACCCTTTGCGAACACTAAGTTTTAGGGGCGTTTTGACACTGCAAATATGTGGATAATTTTATTAAAATAAACTCAAAAATCAGTTGCAAAATTCATTTATTTTGTTAGGGCTTAGGAAAGATGTTTTTCTTCATTATTTTTATATTCACAAGTAAGATTTTGCCAAATATTGGGTACTAAAATTGTAACTCCATAGATACTAACACAATATAAAAATCATCTAAAATTTGGAGAAGATAGAGGATATTTATTCGATAGTTTGTTAACTTGCTGATATAAAATAGCATCACATAAAATTTAGGCTATATATACTTTTTTATATAACTTTTTTTTTGTAAATTTGCATAATAGAATTTTTTAGAGAATAAGAGTACATACTATAAAAATAACTTATATAACTATGGCAAACAATTTAGATCCTCAGGTATTGAGCAAGGCTCAGGCTTGGCTTGATGGTAACTACGACGAGGCAACAAAGCAAGAGGTTCGTATGCTTATTGAAAACAACCCTAACGAACTTGTCGAGAGCTTCTACAAAGATCTTGAATTTGGCACAGGAGGCTTGCGTGGCATTATGGGCGTTGGTACCAACCGTATGAACATATATACCGTGGGCGCTGCTACTCAGGGACTTGCAAACTATCTTAAGCTAAACTTCGCTGGCGAGCAAATCAAGGTTGCAATTTCTCACGACAGCCGTAACAACTCTCGCATGTTCGCTGAGCGTGTTGCTGACATCTTCGCATCTAACGGCTTTACAGTATATCTCTTCGACGCGCTCCGCCCAACACCAGAGCTTAGCTTCGCAATTCGCCAGCTTGGCTGCCAGTCGGGTGTTATGGTGACTGCATCGCACAATCCAAAGGAGTATAATGGCTACAAAGCATATTGGAATGACGGCTCACAGGTGACCTCACCACACGATGTTAACATTATCAAGGAGGTGGGCAAGGTTACTATGGAGCAGGTGCTTACAGGTAAGAATCCAGAAAACATCCATATCCTTGGTGAGGAGTTCGACAAGATATACCTACAGGCTATCAAGGAGCTATCTCTTTCACCAGAGTCAGTGGCTAAGTACAACGACATGAAGATTGTCTACACTCCACTTCATGGTGCAGGTGTAAAGCTCGTGCCACAGTCACTCAGAAACTACGGCTTTAATAATATTATATGTGTCGAGGAGCAGATGGTTTTGGATGGTAACTTCCCAACCGTAGCATCTCCAAACCCTGAGGAGCGCAAGACTATGGCTATGGCTATTGAGCGTGCAGAGAAGGAGGGGGCAGACTTTGCTATGGCTACCGACCCAGATGCAGACCGTCTTGGCGTTGCTCTACGCACAGGCAAGGGCGACTATGTACTTCTTAATGGCAACCAGACCCTTGTGCTTCTTATGAGCTACCAGCTTACTCGCTGGGCAGAGCTTGGCAAGATTACTGGTAAGGAGTTCGTTGTTAAGACCATCGTTACCTCTATGATGCCAGATGCTGTAGCTGAACACTTTGGCGTTAAGTGTTACAACTGCCTCACAGGTTTCAAGTATATTGCCAAGATTATCCGCGAGCAGGAGGGCAAGACTAAGTATATAGGCGGTGGCGAGGAGTCATTTGGCTATCTACCCGGCGACTTTGTACGCGACAAGGATGGTGTAGCAGCTATCACTCTCGTTGCTGAGGCTGCAGCATGGGCGCGCGACACTATGGGCATCACACTTTATGAGTGGCTACAGCAGTTGTATGTTAAGTATGGCTTCTTCCGCGAGGGTCTTGTAAATGTTGTTCGCAAGGGTAAGGATGGCGCTGCCGAGATACAGCAGATGATGGTTGACTACCGCGCTAATCCACCTAAATCTTTGCTTGGCTCCGAGGTGGTTAAGATTTTAGACTATAAGACCCTTGAGGAGATTGACACACGCACAGGCGAGCGTAAGCCTATCGAGGGTATCGAGGATAAGAGCAATGTGCTTCAGTGGCTCACAGAGGATGGTACTAAGGTATCTGTACGCCCATCAGGTACTGAGCCTAAGATTAAGTTCTACTTTGGCGTTAAGGCTCCATTGGCATCTGTTGAGGAGTTTGACTCAACACTTAAGGCTCTCGACCAGAAGATTGAGGGTATTAAGAAGGAGCTTGAGCTATAATACTTATATAAGATAGGTATAGTTACTTGGATATAAAAGGTAATGATGCAATAGGCGCCGCTTATTGCATCATTACCTTTTATGTTAGGTGTGAATTGCTACACCCTTATTATAACACGACCTGTGATAGGTTGTAAAATTTCAATTCTACGATTATCAACCTTAATGGTGGTATTATATATTAAGCCATTAGACTCAACTTCTGCATCATACTCATTGGACTTAGGCAACAACTTATATCTATCCGATATCTGCACCACCCCATCATGAGCCTCACCCATAATTAGATATCGTTCACCGAGCATCTGTCGTAATTTGAGCATATCACCCTGTGTTATAATATCTCTTACTACAGTTGAGCTAACCTTAGCGCCACCTACTAAGTGTTGTGAAACTCTCTCAATCTCGAAACCACAATCAGCGGCAAGAGGCTGAAGAGTAGCATAGTTACCCTCGCTACCACGACCTAAGCGGTGATTATATCCCACTACCATACCGACCATACCGAGTTGCGCAACCAACGACTCACGCACAAACAGCTCATAGGGTTGCTGGCGGAGAGTATCATCGAAGTGTGCCACGACCATTCGATCCACACCCTCTTTATGAAGAAGATAGGCTCGTTCTTGAATTGTAGTTAGAAGTCCCATACCCTCGTCTCGTCCCATAGCTATGCGAGGATGCGGGTCAAAGGTTACAACGACACTCTCAGCATTGAGTCTCTTAGCCATTGACTTCAATGCTGACAGCAACACCCTATGTCCCCTATGAACACCGTCAAAGGAGCCTATGGTTACGACAGTGCGTAGATTTTTAGGGATATTATCAAAACCGTAATCTATAGTCATAGTTAGTTACTGCTCTCCTCGGCGACCTTAACAAAGTAGGCAACCTTCTCCAAAAGTGTTGTGATATCGTAGTTCTCGACAACAATACCCAGAGGGAAGTTCAATGGTGCGGAGGTAAAGTTAAGAACGCCCTTAATTCCTGCGTTAATAATAGGTAGAACAAGTGTAGAGGCTACAGATGTTGGCGACGAAACAATAACAATGCTTATATTAAGTTCATCGACACGCTCCTCAAACTCATCAATGTGGTAGCATGGAATATTATCAATGACCTTGCCCACCTTATCGGGATGAATATCGAAGGCTGCTGTAATACGGAGCTTGAGTCCCTTGCCGTTAAAGTACTTTGTCACCGCCTGACCCAAGTGACCCATACCTATGATTGCCATATTCATAGGTTGCTCGCTATATAGGATATCCGTTATAAAGTCGATAAGCACCTTAACATCATACCCCTTCTTTGTATCAGACGAGAAGCCTATAAGCATAAGGTCACGACGCACCTGCACAGCTGTTATGCCATGCATACCAGCCAACACATGGGAAAAAATATGTGTGATACCCTGAGCGTGGCACTTTAGGAGAGTACGACGATACTCACTTAGTCGCTCAATGGTCTTTTCGGGGATTGGGGTTGTTATATTTGCCATTACTCAACCTCTATTGTAAAGTTACTCTTATATCGCTCCATTGTCCAGCAAGTATTCACATATACTCCATCTTGGTAGATAAATGTATATGGAGTAGTCAAAGGCATCAACACCTCATTTGCATCATCCACAAAACCATTAAACATCTTACGGCAGAATATCATAGCTGCATCGTAGCCTCTGTATGAGTACATTGAAGGTAACGCCTCATACGCCTTAACATAGCGAGCATCGAACAGTGCAATAGTATCATTACCACGATTAGCATGGTATGGAACAAGGAATACCGTGTTGTTGTTAAAGAAGGTCTGCTTATCGATAGATGCTATCTGCTTCCAACGACGATTTCCAATAACGACATAATCACCCATAAGACTACCTCGACCTATGATAGATGCTCGGGTGGAGGATAGTGTTGTAAGCACTCTATCGACATCCGTCTCATTGCTTGCCAACACCACAAAAGCCTTATCTGAGCGCGTACGCATAAACTCCTCAATATCTATCTGCTCGCCATTCGTACCGTCAGCATTACGACTATAGAGTAGCGACTCGCGGTCAAACTCATAGTTTAGCTCATAGAGTATGTGTCCCGTGCTAAACTCACGCATTTTTGCCTCATACTCCCTATCGATAGATGGCGTGTAGATAAAGATTACCTCGCGGCTACCATCGAATAGACGCGCAAACTTATCATATTTGTAATCATTCTCCGCCTGCATCTGGAACAATACAGGACTCTGCAAGGATCTAATATTAGCCAATGGAGAGATGACAGGGATGTTATTCTCTGTGGCATAAGGCAACACCACATTAAGCTCATTCTCATAGACAGGACCGATGATAAGCTGAGCCTCAAAGAATAGTGGTTCGTTATCCATAATTGCGCGGATACGCTCCTCTGAACCCTCAGTATCAAACACCGATAGCTCTATATCAAAGCCTTCGTTTTTGAGATCCTCCATCGCAAGCAAGACTCCGCGATAAAACTCTACAATTGTAGAATTGACCTTACCATCCCTATGAAATGGTAAGAGCATAGAGGCACGAAGAGTCTGATATGGAGCGAGCGTTCTAAATGTTGTCTGCAGAGTATCTGCACGAAAAAACTCCTCATAAGGTTGCTCAACAAGCAGAGTATCAACACTTTGCTCAACAACTCTCTCTTGTTCTACTTGTCTTGGCTCAATTTCCGCCTCTGTAGACTCTTTAGGAGTGTCAACACTCTTTGCACACTTAACAATCATGTCCTCCTTAAGGTCGCTATAAGAATTAAGCGCATTAATTGCCATGAACTCCTCCTCGCTAAGCCCAAACCTACGAGATAGCGAGTATACCGTCTCTCCAGCCTTTACTCTATACTCACCCTCAGGAAGTATCTCTGCATCCATACGCCTCTCGCGCTCCTTCTCAATCTCATCGGCTGTTGTGTAGCCACGCTCCGAGCGACGCACCCTAATCTCCATGTTTGGAGATATGCGCTCTATATCGATATCTGGATTATCTCTCTCTATGGTCGCTACAGAGACCTTATATTTCCTTGCAATAGAGTATATCGTCTCCCCCGATTTGACATTGTGGTAGATAAACTTCTTTTTATCCCTCTTTTGAGGTGTTTTGACAACGGCGCTCTCTTCTTTTAAGATAAGGATATAGGTATCAATCTTCAATGTTGACGGAGTAAGACCATCGTTACACTCCAAGATGCTCTGCTCTGAGACATTATAAGCCTTAGATATGGAGTAAATGGTATCGCCTTTAACCACCAAATGTTTGTAGTAGCTCTTGCCATCTATCTCTACGATAATGTTAGTAGGCTCAGTTGCCATTGCTGAGGCAGAGAGCAACAAAAGAAGTGATATATAAAGAAATTGAAGGTATCTCATTTTATTTCATCCTTAGACGAATCTCAGTAATCTTCTTTTTTGTGTATAATGGAAAATCTCCATTCATAATCCAAGAGTAGTAGCTTGGATCGCTCTTAAAGACCTCCTCGACCTTACGCCCCTTATACTTTCCGAAGGTAAATATCTCCTCACCCTTATCATTGAGCGACAGACGACCCGCAAAGTCCACAATAGGACCATTCGACGAGAACTCAGCAAGTTCATCAATAGTATTACCTATATCACCGTAGCGTTCAATCTGCGCCTCAAGAACCTCGTATGTAGCCATAGTATCAGCCTCTGCCGAGTGGGCATTTTCCAA
>JAFXBB010000085.1 GCA_017521945.1 Alistipes sp.
AAAACTAACTAAATAAACTTTGTGAAACTATGGCAAAGATCCTTAAAATTCGCGATCTAACTTTGCGTGATGGACAGCAGTCATCATTTGCAACTCGTATGACCCAGCAGCAGGTTGACCGCTGCCTTCCTTTCTATAAGGATGCTGGTTTCTACGCTATGGAGGTATGGGGCGGTGCAGTGCCTGACTCTGTAATGCGTTACCTTAACGAGAATCCATGGATTCGTTTGGAGAGTATCATGAAGGCTGTGGGTGATGTATCTAAGCTAACTGCACTATCGCGTGGTCGTAACCTCTTTGGTTATGCTCCTTACACCGATGAGATTATCGATGGTTTCTCTCGCAACGCTATCGAGAGCGGTTTGGGCATCATGCGTATCTTCGATGCGTTGAACGATGTAGATAATGTTAAGTCAACAATCAAGTATATCAAGCAGTATGGCGGTATCGCTGACTGCGCTGTATGTTACACCGTAGATCCTAAGTATAACGACGGCGAGGAGCATGAGAAGGTATTTACCGATGAGTACTTCCTCGACAAGGCACGCCAGATGGCGGCTCTTGGTGCTGATATGATCACCATCAAGGATATGTCTGGTCTTATCCCACCAGCACGCGTGGCAGGTCTTATTAAGCTTTTGAAGAAGGAGCTTGGCGTTGTTGTTGACTTCCATACACACTGTACTCCGGGTTATGGTCTTGGTTCAGTATATGCAGCTATCGTAGCGGGTGTTGATATCGTAGATACAAACTGCTGGTGGTTTGGTGGCGGTACAGGCGCTCCTGCAGTAGAGTTGGTATACCTCTTCTGTAAGAAATTGGGCATTGAGCTTGGTGCAAATATGGAGGCTGTAGCTAAGATTAACGAGCAGCTAAAGGATATTCGCAAGGAGCTTGAGTTGTCTGTATTCGGTGCTGAGAAGCCACTGCCAAAGCCATTCAACCCACTTGTAGATGCTGTTCCTGCTGAGGTTGATGCGTTGCTTGACCGCTGCGTGAAGGCGGCTCAGGAGGAGAACTGGGATGAGCTTTTGGTGGCATCACAGGCTATCGAGGCTTACTTTGGCTTCCCTGCTCCTAACAAGCTTGTTCAGGATGCTGAGATTCCTGGTGGTATGTACTCTAACATGGTGGCACAGCTTAAGCAGCTCGGCGCTGAGGATATCCTCCCACGCGCTATGGAGCTTATCCCACCAGTGCGTCTTGCAGCGGGTCTTCCACCACTCGTAACTCCTACATCACAGATTGTGGGCGCTCAGGCTGTAAACTGCGCTATGGATGAGAAGGCTGGTCGTGCTATGTACACCAATAAGTCGGCTCAGTTCGTAGGTCTTGTTAAGGGTGATTATGGCCGCACTCCAGTGAAGATTTCTGAGGACTTCCGCGAGAAGATTTGTGGCTTTAGAGAGGAGCGTCCATACGATACCTCTAAGTATCAGAAGCAGCCAAACCCAGTGTTGGAGAAGGCTGGAGGTGTCCTTTTGGCTGAGAATGAGAAGGAGGAGCTTTTGTTGGAGTTGTTCCCACTCGTGGCTAAGGCATATCTCACAGGCATCAAGGAGGCTGCGTACGCCGAGAAGGTGGCAGCAGATCCATCACTTAAGAAGGAGGAGAAGGTGGAGCTTCAGCCTATCACCGGCGACACTATCTGCGCACCACTTCCAGGTCGCGTTATCGAGCTTAAGGTTAAGGTGGGTGATACTGTTGCTGTAGGTCAGGAGGTTGCTATCCTTGAGGCTATGAAGATGGAGAACTCTATCACTTCAGACTTTGCAGGTAAGGTTAAGCAGATTATCGTTAAGGAGGGTGATACCGTACAGGCTGAGGGCGTTATCATTGAGATTGAGAGCGCAAAGGCTGGTGCTGCAGCTGGTGGTAAGCGTCCTGTTACAGGTAAGACCGTATGCGCACCACTCCCAGGTCGCGTTATCGAGCTTAAGGTTAAGGTTGGCGATAAGGTGAACGCTGGCGATGAGGTTATGATTCTCGAGGCCATGAAGATGGAGAACTCTATCACTACCTACTATAGCGGTTTCGTTAAGCAGATTTTGGTAGCTGAGGGTGACACCGTAGCTGCTGATGCAATCCTTATCGAGGTTGCAGACTCTATGGAGGATAGCGGTGCCGAGGTTGCAGAGCGTAAGGTTACTGCTGCCGATGGCAACACAGTGAATGCGCCACTCCCAGGTCGTGTTATCGAGATTAAGGTTAAGGCTGGTGACAAGGTTGCTGTAGGTCAGGAGGTTATGATTCTTGAGGCTATGAAGATGGAGAACTCAATCTCTTCAGACTTTGCTGGCGAGGTTCTTGGACTCCTTGTAGCCGAGGGTGATACTGTGCAGGCTGATCAGCCACTTGTAGTAATAAAGTAATAGATATCTGTCGTAGCACTTTCGTGGTGCGAATAAATTGTGGGTATCCTAAGGGGTGTACATAGAGTACTTCTCTTAGGATACTCTTTTTTATGCCGATGTAGCTACTTTTCGTCCCATTCGGCTACTATTTCTTACCGTTCAGCAATATATTTTTGGACACTTATTAAAAATATTTAAGATTATTATTCTTTATTAGATAAATGTATTATCTTTGCAATGTGATATAGTGTCCTTGTGTCTAAACATCAGTAGATTAGAGAATAAAATATCACACTTTAAGATGAAAAATCTATAAATGTAAAGAATATGAGTAATGTTAATTTAACCCCTGACTACCTATTTGAGGTGAGTTGGGAGGTGTGCAACAAGGTGGGTGGTATTCATACCGTAATTGCCTCAAAGGCACCTACCGTAAAGCGTATGATGGGTGATAACTACATCACCATCGGCCCAGACTTCTCGTTTGATGCTGCAAATCCAGAGTTTAATGAGGATAATTCTCTTATGGCTGCATGGCGTGAGGAGTTATACAGCAAGGGTGTACGCGTAAGAATTGGTCGTTGGAACATTGAGAGTAGCCCTATCGCTATTCTTATCGACTTCAAGTCGTTTATTCGTGAGAAGGATAACATCCTAAAGCAGCTTTGGGAGTCATATAGTGTAGACTCGTTGTCTGGTCAGTGGGACTATATCGAGCCTGTGTTGTTCGGTCATGCAGCAGGTGTAGTTATCGCATCGTTTGTTGAGCATTTTGGTGCAACAACAAAGAAGGTTGTAGCCCACCTACATGAGTGGATGGCTGCTGCGGCATCACTCTATCTTCGTGACAGCGCGCCTTATGTTGCAACCGTATTCTCTACACACGCAACAGTTATGGGTCGTTGCATCGCTGGTAATCGTCTTCCACTATATAACGACCTTCACAAGTTCAACGCAGATGAGCTTGCACGCCAGTTTAATGTTATGGCTAAGCACTCATTGGAGAAGTCGGCAGCAACATACGCTGATGCCTTCCTCACAGTTAGCGACATTACAGCTAATGAGTGTAAGTATTTGCTTGGTCGTGAGGTTACACGCATCACCCCTAATGGCTTTGAGAATGGCTTTGTACCTGAGGGTAAGGGACTCGCAGCTAAGCGCGAGGAGGCTCGTAAGAAGCTCCTTGAGGTGGCAACAGCTACATGGGACTACAACTTCCAGCCAGAGACACTTATCGTAGGTACAAGCGGTCGTTATGAGTATCGCAATAAGGGTATCGATGTATTCCTTGAGTCACTTAAGCAGTTGGCTGCAAGCAACCCTAATCGTGATGTGTTGGCTATTGTGGCTGTTCCCGCTGCAAATATGGGCGCGCGTCAGGATTTGGTTAAGCACCTCGAGGATAAGAGTCAGGCTATCGATCCAGCACAGAAGCGTTACCTAAGCCATCAGCTTGAGAATGAGGCATGGGATCAGGTATCGCAGAGCATTGAGGGTAGCATCCTTTCAACTACAGCATCACGCGTAAAGGTACTCTTCATCCCTACATACCTCAATGGTAAGGATGGTGTCTTCAATATGCCATACTACGATGTATTGGCGGGTATGGATCTCACAGTATTTGCATCATACTACGAGCCATGGGGTTACACTCCACTTGAGTCAGTAGCCTTTGGTGTACCAACTGTAACCACAACATTGGCTGGTTTCGGTATGTGGGTGGCTAAGCAGTCTAACCACAATGGCGTGGATATCGTGCGCCGTGATGATTACAACGAGCGTGAGGTGGTATTGCAGATTACGGATGTTATTCGTAAGTATATGGATATGGATGCTGAGGCTATGGCTGAGGCTCGCGAGTCGGCACAGGAGGTTGCTGCAACAGCTCTCTGGAAGAAGCTCTTTAATGAGTATAAGCGTGCTTACGAGGAGGCTCTTGATAACTCAGTAAACCGTACAAATCGTGTACTTATCGATGGCGGTAATCGTGGTGAGCAGATTAACTTCGTGCGTCAGCAGCTTGTCTCTAACCGCCCATCATGGCACCGTCTTATGGTCGAGAAGCGTATTCCTGAGCGTTTGAAGCCTCTTGAGGAGCTGTCACGCAACTTGTGGTGGTGCTGGACAGTATCTGCACGCGACTTGTTCGAGTCTGTAGATGAGGCGCTTTGGGTGGCTGTAGACCGCAACCCTATCGTATTGCTCGATAAGCTATCATCAGCACGCTGCGAGGAGCTTTGTCAGGATAAGGAGTTCCTTGCACGCATGGATGCTGTATATAAGGAGTTTACAGAGTATATGAGCGAGAAACCATCGCCAGAGCATGCTAAGGTGGCATACTTCTCTATGGAGTATGGTCTACACTCGACACTTAAGATCTACTCTGGCGGTCTTGGTATCTTGGCGGGTGACTACCTTAAGGAGGCGTCAGACCGCAATGTAGGTATGGTGGCTGTGGGTCTTTTGTATCGCTACGGTTACTTCACACAGCGTCTTTCGGCTCAGGGCGCTCAGGAGGCTACATACGAGGCTCAGAACTTCTTTAAGTTGCCTATCTCTCCTGTGCGTGACGAGTTTGGTAACTGGATTACTACACAGGTGGCTCTTCCGGGTCGTACACTTTCGGCTCGCGTATGGAAGTGTGCAGTAGGTCGTACGGATCTCTACTTGTTGGATGCTGACTATGAGGCAAACCTTGAGGAGGATCGTCAGATTACCTATTATCTATATGGCGGCGATTGGGAGAACCGTCTAAAGCAGGAGATGTTGCTCGGTATTGGTGGTATCCGCGCTTTGGTGAAGATGGGTATCAAGCAGCAGGTTTACCACTGCAACGAGGGTCATGCCGCATTTATCGGTCTTGAGCGTATCCGTAACCTCATCACTAAGAAACACTTGTCATTCTCTGAGGCTATGGAGGTTATCCGTTCTTCATCGCTCTTTACCACCCACACACCAGTACCTGCAGGTCATGATGCCTTCCCAGAGTATATGATTCGTCAGTATATGTCACACTATCCTGATGTATTGGGCATCACATGGGATCAGTTTATCAACCTCGGTAAGACTAATCCTAATGACCCTAACGAGAAGTTCTCGATGTCGGTACTTGCATGTAACCTCTCTCAGGAGGTTAACGGTGTATCTTGGCTCCATGGCGAGGTATCTAAGGATATCCTTGGACACATGTGGCCAGGCTACTTCAAGAATGAGTTGCATATTGGCTATGTGACAAACGGTGTTCACTTCCCAACATGGGTAGCTTCAAATCTTCGCCGTCTGTATGCTAAGTACTTCGGCAGCGCCTTCGAGGGTCATACATATAACATCCCTGAGTGGCAGAATGTACATAAGATTGACGATAAGGAGCTTTGGGAGGAGCGCATGATACTTAAGAATCGCCTCATCAAGACCATCCGCAAGCGTTTCAGCGATCCTACACAGGTGCGCCTGCAGTCACCACGCCAGATGGTACAGGTGGTTGATAGCATCAAGCCTGAGGTGCTTACTATCGGTTTTGCTCGTCGTTTTGCAACATATAAGCGTGCGCATCTGCTCTTTACTAACCTTGAGCGTTTGTCGGCGTTGGTAAATAATAAGGAGCGTCCTGTACAGTTCATCTTTGCTGGTAAGGCTCACCCTAACGATAAGCCGGGTCAGGATCTTATCAAGCGTATCGTTGAGGTCTCTGCAATGCCTGAGTTTGTAGGTAAGATTGTCTTCTTGCAGAACTACGATATGGAGCTTGCTCGTCGCATGGTTCAGGGTGTTGATGTATGGCTTAACACGCCTACCCGTCCATTGGAGGCATCGGGTACCTCTGGCGAGAAGTGTGTGATGAATGGTGTTATGCAGTTCTCAGTTCTTGACGGCTGGTGGGTTGAGGGTTACAAGGAGGGTGCTGGTTGGATGTTGCCTATGGAGCGTACATTTGCAGATCAGCGTTTCCAGGATGAACTTGATGCAGAGATGATTTATAACACTATCGAGGAGCAGATTGTACCATTGTACTACGACCGTGCTGATGATGGTGTTCCACACCGCTGGGTTAACTCTGTAAAGAAGTGTATTGCAGACATCGCATCAAACTTCACAACCAACCGCATGCTTATCGACTATGAGGAGCGTTTCTACAATAAGCTTGCTGAGCGTAAGGCTCTTATGCTTGATAAGAACTACCTTATGGCTCGCCAGATTGCCGCTTGGAAGCGTAAGGTATCGGCTGCGTGGGACAATATCACAATTCTTGATGTTAAGCGCGCTGAGATTGAGTCAGAGGCAATGTTCGTAGGTAAGAAGTATCACTTCGAGCTAACCCTCGACCTTGCAGGTCTATCGAAGGAGGATATCGGTGCTGAGTTGGTTGTGGCTACACAGATTGAGGCTGGTCAGGCAGCAGATGTTGTTGAGACATGCCGTTTGAATATGGTGGCTTCGGAGGGTAGCGTCGTAACTCTTGCGTTGGATTATGAGCCTAAGCATACAGGTATCTTCGATGTTGCATTGCGTATCTTCCCAGTGAACGATAAACTTGAGCATCGTATGGACTTCGCATTGGTAAAGTGGGCATAATATAGCATATATATTCATGATAATCCAGATGGCATCAAAAAAGTATGCTGTCTGGATTATTTGTTCTGTTTTTTTGTTGTTATATTCAAAAAATGCTATAACTTTGTATAGGTTAATAGATTAAATATATGGAGAATAAAAAACGAACTATTATCGACCTATTTGAGGAGTCGGTATCAAAATATGGGGGCAAGGATTTCTTGCTCGAGAAACATAATGGTAAGTTCGAGCCTACATCCTACGGCGTAGCTAAGAGTGAGGCTTTGCGCACAGGTGCAGGTCTTTGTGCTTTGGGTATCGAGCGTGGTGACCGTGTTGCTATTCTTGCTGAGGGTTGCAATAACTGGATTATCTCGGAGCTTGGTTTGTTGTATGCTGGAGCCATCAGCGTGCCTTTGTCAATCAAGTTGGAGGAGGCTAACGACCTTATGTTCCGCCTTAAGCACTCAGACTCCAAGCTTATCTTCGTGTCGAAGTATCAGCTTAAGAAGGTGCGTGCTATTGCTAAGGAGCTTCCAGACCTCAAGCATATTGTTGTTTGGGGTGATGTTGATGGTGGACTACAGGAGGGCGAGATTAGCCTTGAGACACTTAAGACTATGGGTGATGAGTACCTCAAAGATAATGCTGAGAGCCTTCGTGCCGTAGCCGAGTCATTGAAGAATGATGATATCGCAACAATCACCTATACATCGGGTACTACAGCCGACCCTAAGGGTGTGGTGCTTACTCACCGCAACTATACCGCTAATGTGGAGCAAGCTTTGTCGGTGGTGAATATTCCATCGTCATGGCGTACGCTTATCATTCTTCCTTTGGATCACTGCTTTGCTCATGTTGTAGGCTTCTATATTATGATTGCTTGTGGTGCAACGGTTGCAACTACCGAGGTTGGTCGTACACCTATGGAGACCTTGAAGAATATCCCAATTAATATTAAGGAGGTGCGTCCACACTTCCTACTCTCGGTCCCTGCCCTTGCAAAGAATTTCCGCAAGAGCATCGAGACCTCAATTCGCAAGAAGGGTAAGACCACAGAGCGTCTCTTTAACCTTGCGCTTAAGACCTCGTACGCTTATCAGGCAGATGGCTACACTAAGGGTCGTGGCTGGCGTTGCCTGTTGAAGCCTGCAGTTATGCTCTTTGATAAGGTTCTCTACTCTAAGGTTCGTGAGGGCTTTGGTGGCGAGTTGAACTTCTTTATTGGTGGTGGAGCGCTCCTTGATAGTGAGCTACAGCGCTTCTTCTATGCTGTGGGTATGCCAATGTTCCAGGGTTATGGACTCTCGGAGGCTACACCTGTAATCTCTACAAATGCGCCAACAAAGGGTAACCACCGTTTCGGCTCATCGGGTCGCCTTGTGAAGCCTCTTGAGATTAAGATTATGGATAGCGAGGGTAAGGAGTTGCCTGTTGGTGAGAAGGGTGAGATTGTCATCAAGGGCGAGAATGTCATGGCAGGTTACTGGAAGAACCCTGACTCTACAGCTGATACCGTGCGCGATGGTTGGCTCTATACCGGCGATATGGGATATATGGGTAAGGATAACTTCCTCTATGTCCTTGGTCGCTTCAAGAGTTTGCTTATCTCGTCTGATGGTGAGAAGTATAGCCCTGAGGGTATGGAGGAGGCTATGGTTGATAAGTCGCCTCTTATCGACCAGATTATGATATACAACAACCAAAATCCTTATACTATTGCTCTTGTTGTAGCATCTAAGGAGGGTGTTAACCGTAAGCTCGATGAGCTTGGTCTTAAGGGCGATGCTCGCTATGCTGAGGCTGCTAAGCTCCTTGGTGCTGAGATAGCAAAGTATCGCAAGGGTGGTGTCTATGGTGATGAGTTCCCAGACCGTTGGGTGCCAGCCGTTATCACCTTCGCCGATGAGGCATTCACCGAGCAGAACGGCCTTGTAAATAGCACTATGAAGGTTGTCCGTAACAAGGTTGAAAAGCACTTTGCCGAGAGTATCAGCCATGCATATACAGCTGAGGGTAAGGCTATTGATAATGAGAGGAATATTGCATCTTTGAAGCGACTCCTCGGATAATTTTCGATTTATATAGGGCATCTTCGTCCTATCCTAAACAAAATATCGTGGGCTGTACTTTGTGTACTATCCCACGATATTTTTTATTACGATAGAACAAATCTGCTCCTCTAAAATCGAAAATTCGGTCGTGGTGCTAATCAACCTTTTCTCGACATTATCCAAACAAAAAGTCCTGACAATGAGCAGTACGCCAAGTACAGCCCATCGTCGGGATTTTTGCCGAGCGTTGTATCTGCAGCCTTCTAATCAAAAATTATAATTTCTTGTGATAAGGGGTCATTCTCGGCCTCTCAATCTAAAGAGCGAATGGGAAATACGCTTAGTATGTCCCATCCGCTCTTTCTCTTTATCGAGACCAAGCCTAACCCCTTCTGACAAGAAAGGGTCTTACGCTTGTCACTGTTGTGTCCTCACAAATCTGCTCCTCTAAAATCGAAAATTGGGTCGTGGAGCTGATTAACCGTCATCCTTTTTTGACCTATC
>JAFXBB010000086.1 GCA_017521945.1 Alistipes sp.
AGATTAGAAGTAGTGTATACAGTGATTGAACTTGCGAAACATATCGCATATTACAACCTCTAAATAAGGGGGGGTATAAATATGTATTATATAGATTACATGACAAAAAAGGGGATGACTAACGATTAAATTAGCCATCCCCAATGTTATGAGATTGAGGGCGGACAACCACCCACCCTCTCATCACAAGAGACTATTTTGCAGGGAAGTCAACGCCATACATCTGCTTGAACATTGCACGAACACGAGCGTGGTATGCCTCAGGAGAGTTGTCAAGCTTCTGCTCGCGAACATGATGCTTAATCATCTTAGAGTCATCAAGTGTGAATGGAGTCATAGAGTTGGCACGCACCATTGGAGTTGGAGCCTCACCCAAAGACTCTACAGGAGCCTGAGTTGTTGCACGAACCGATGGATTAGCAGCAGCGCGTGTTGAGCCTGACTTACGAGTAAGAACCACATCACCATTAACGCGTGGGTTAACAGGCGTAGCCATGTTGTACTGAAGCTGAGCAACACATGGATAGCACTTCTCAGATACAGGGTTGCCATTAGCATCCTTATAGTTGTAGATAATAGGCTTGATAGTGATTGTGTTACGATCCTCAGAGACCTCCACAGGGAAGCGAGAGTCAACTAACAACTTACCAGTTTCGCTGTAGATAGGAGTGCCGAAATAAAATGTATTCGAAGCACTAACAGCCAATAGATAGAATGTGTAGTCAAGACCGAAGTTAAATGCCTCCAATGGATACTCGCGCTCAATATTGATTGGCAACCAAACATTACCGTCTGCGTCAATCTCCAAGTTCCACTTTGGACCGAAGTCGTAGAAGATATAGCTTACCTGACTTACAGAGTAGTCCTCTGCAGTGAAGAGGTCGTATGGTGTAGCCACAACATTAAGCATATAATCCTCTGCCGCAAAGTTATATCCCATACAGAGAAGACGGTTGTAACCGCGAGTACGAACATTGTACCACTGAGCAATCTCCTTAAATTCATCATAGTAGTCATCTGTAGCCTCCTTGCTAAAACCAGCCGAAGCATACAAGTCGTATACATCCTGAGATAATGTCTCTGGATACTCAACACCTGCAGAGATAGTTACATCAGAGGTGTAGGTACCAACCTCCTTCTTAATATACTTACCTGTAGCGTTACCCTCGTCATCAGTCTCTTGTGTGAACTCTGCCATAGGAGCTGCTGCTGTCCACTCGCCTACAAGCTCCTCGAATAGTGGAGAGTTAACACGAGCAGGGAAGTTTGCGTTAGGAGTAGTATTCTCAGCTACGGCAGGAGAATCCTGCTTATCTGGGTTATTACCGCTACCCTCCCAGTTGTATGCAAGCACTGCAAGACGCGTTGTCTCGTTATCACGGCTTGATACGGTGAAGGTGAAACCAGCCTCAGTGTTAATCTTCTCGATATCACTATTTGTGAACGCATTACCCATGCTCTTGAGAAGGTCGGTATAAGAGTACTCCTTCAAAATAGTATTATACTCACGAACATAGTTACAAGCGAAATATGCCTCAGAGATTGGATTTGTTGCGTAGTTAGGGTTCTTGATATTGAACGATACTGTGAATGGATCATCACTCTTGATAGGAGTAACAACAACCTCAGGCTTTGGAAGTGTCACCTCTGGCAATGTAAATGTTGCTGTGTTGAAGCACTGAGTTTTACCGTTCTGATCGCCAAGACCTGCTACCAATACGCGGAACTGCTGACCAGCATAGCCCTTAGTATCGAGGAACCAATCCTTGAGCCACATCTCAGAGTACATATCCATAGAGCGATCAACACCGAACGACATCATAGCAAAGTACGAGCCTACAAACCAACGCAAGTACTCCTCGTTATTGTTGAGAAGTGGCAAAATCTGTGTCTGGTACTCATCCTCGGTACAGATAAGGAAGTTGTAGAACACAACATCCTCGGTAGCCTCGAATGTTACACAAGCGTCAACAGGTGTTCTATCAGTAACCTTGATGCTTACATTACCCTCCAAGGTCTCTGGCTTAAGGGTCTCCACATAGAGTCTCTCATAGTAGCCAGTCCAATACTTCTCAGAATCAAAGTTTTCTGTACCAGCCTCCTCCATAAAGCGCTTGAAGTCATACTCTGGACGATAGTAACCGGGCTTCCAACCTGCAGGATACACCCAAATAGTGTATGGATTGTACGAATCTCATAGCCTGTTACAATCTCGCCGTCTATGTAGGCGATACGCTCCTCTTCGTTGTCCATGTATGAGTACTCACCGATAAGGAATATACCCGGCTCTCCTGGGACCTTAGGATCGGCGTACTCGGCACCACCCTCTACAATATTACCATTCTCGTCACGCTCATAGCTATAGAACTCATCATAGCGGACATAGCCATCCTCTGTCATAAAGCAACCAGCGTTATACAACAACTGAGTAATCTCAATATTGCCCTCCATCTTAGCGTAGTTGTACATTGGGAGTGAAGTTGAAGCATAACGCAAGGCGTTACCCCTCGCCTTAACCTCCTCTGGTATCTGTACATAAACATCAAAGCCATCGTACTTAACATTGGTAACAGTAACTACATCCTCACCATAGCTTGTGGTTGTAAACTCCAATGTAACAACATCCTGACAAAGGAAGTCATCAGCCTGACGGAATGCGAAATAGGCTGTATAGGCTGTGTCTGGCTCAAGACCCCTGATAGAGACAGTTGTAGTAGTAGAGGCTTCTGTATCAGAAATCGTCTTCATGTTGTCTGCACCCGCCTTCATTATAGCTGCCGCATCAATATCCTTGTTGATGACATAGGTGAACTCCTTGATGTTCTTTGTAAGAACAATCACCTCAGCACCATTAGGTGTTGGATGGTCAACACTAACCTCCTTAACAGCGGCATTATTTGCCGGCTCCGTAGCATCAGGTATACATGAGCTTAGTGTAAACCCTACGATAATTGCAAATACTGCAATAAGTTTTGTAGCTAAATCTTTCATAAAGTTAATAATTTGGTTTTAATGTGTTCCTTATATTATATATCAAGCGAACAAATATACGAATATTTTCGAAACTTTTCCAATATTAGCACGATTTTTACGCATAAACGCATTATTATCCAGCTGATATAGAGTCATAAAGAGCATCTCATCACCCTACTTCACCGCCCTATACTGCTTTGGCGAAATGCCTGTAGCACGCTTGAAATACTTGCCAAAGAATGATTGGTTAGGGAAATGGAGCGAGGTGGCTATCTGCTGAATGGTCATATCCGAAGATTGAAGCATTGCGCGCGCCTCAAGTATTACATGGCTCTCAATCCACTCTCCTGCCGAGCGCCCCGTATGCTCCTTAACCAACTTCGAGAGATACTTGGGAGTAATGCACAACTTACTCGCATAGAAACCTATAAGTCGCTGCTCGCGATAATGAGTCTGCACAAGTTCCAAGAACTTAGCAACCACACTGTTCTTATATTTGTTATTACCCTGATCTTTACTCTCGAACGAAGAGATACCACCATAGTAGAACACACGAATTAGATTCTCGATAACCAGCAGACGGAACGGGTTTTTATCATTTGCCGCGGCACGATACAATATCGCATAGAAGACTCGCATAGCCGTAAGTCGCTCGTTATCAATATCCGTAATCGGATTATTATACATGGTCATATACTGATGCTGCCACCCCGGAAGATTGACCATATCTATAAAACGCTTGGATAGTGCTACTGCATAACCCTCAAAGTCGTCACTATGCGATATTACCTCAACGATCTGCCCCGGCATGAGATTTAACAACTTTGGCGACTCAATATCATACTCCACGAGGTTGACCTTCAAACTACAACTACCTGCAGTACATATAACTATAACCGCATCACTAAGCTTTCGTGGCTCATAAAACGAATTTTCAAATATGGCAGAGCGTAACGAAAAAAGGGCGAGATCATCACCAATAACAATATTATCCTCTGGTAGATTATCAATACCAATATACTCAATAAACTTCTTCATACTAACCATGTGTTATAGTTCGTGTCACAAAGTAATATAATAATCATGAGAAGTAAAAACTAAACTCTACCTTTTGACCAATAATAACTATATAAAAGTCTATTTATTTTATGGATAATCTACTATTAGCCAAAAACAATAGTAAAAACAGAGTGTGGTCAAATAGAGGATATCACACCCGCGAGCTTGCTACACAAAACAAAAAGCCTCCCAGCAATACTGAGAGGCATGTTGTGGACCCAGAGGGGCATGATCCCACGACCTTCGGATTATGAGTCCGCTGCTCTAACCAACTGAGCTATGGGTCCAATGCTTTACGCATTTGTGGGTGCAAAGATAATACAAAAATCACAAAACGCAACTACTATGTAAAAAAAATATACCATTATACCTCCAACAACAACAAAATAATAACAACAAACCAAACCAAATTGACAAATAATTACTACCATTGGTGTCATTAGACACATCCTCTACAACAAACTTTCTGCAATAAACAACGCCCCAAGTGTTGAAAACTAATTTCTTTTTCCTAGTATTTGATGAAGTTTGATATAGAATTTATGATTATCAAACTATTAAGAAGAACTCACGTGAGAATTGGCAATGGATAAGAAAAAATACGATTGTCTGGCT
>JAFXBB010000087.1 GCA_017521945.1 Alistipes sp.
AACACTCTTCTTAACCAGGCTGTTGTAGGCGAGAAGGAGTCTATCCGCGACCTCATCCAGAGCGCAGACAAGGAGGCTACTGTTGTGGCTTACAAGCGTTTTGCACTTGAGGCATAATTTTCGACTCGTATAGGGCATCTTCGTCCTATCACTATTAGTAAGAGGCTCAGGAGTGTAGGTTTGGCTACTATCCATGAGTCTCTTCTTTTACTATAGACTATCCAAAATAATAAGGAGGCTCAGGAGTGTAGGTTTAGCTACTATATATGCGCCTCTTCTTTTGCTATAGACTACCCAAAATAATAAGGAGGCTCAGGAGTGTAGGTTTGGCTACTATCCATGAACCTCTTCTTTTGCTATAGACTATCCAAAATAATAAGGAGGATGTTGACTAAATATGTCGCCACCCTCCTTATCGTTTTATATGCAAATTAGACTTTAAGCCACTAACGCCACACTACCTTCGCGACTGATACTGCTTGATAACACCACGCTTGGAGTCACGGATAAACTTAATGAGATAGTCACGCTCAGGACTCTGCGGAAGCTCTGCCTCTGCCTTGTCGCAACCCGACTGGTAGTTAAGCTCGCTCTGGAACAAGATGCGGCAGGTGTTGTGGATAGCCTCAATCTGCTCTGGAGTGAAACCGCGACGCGATAGACCCACCTTATTAATACCTGCATAGCGGGTATCACCATTTGTAGCGATGATATATGGTGGGATATCCTGAGTTACAAGAGCGCCACCCTGAATCATTACATGGTCGCCAACATGAATCCACTGGTGGATAGCTGCATGACCACCGATAACTACCCAGTCGCCAATCTCAACCTCGCCAGCCAACGATACACGGTTAGCGATGACGCAGTGGCTACCTACAACATCATCATGCGCAACATGAACATACGCCATAAGTAGGTTGTGATCACCAACAACAGTAGTGCCACGGCTTGCAGTACCGCGAGAGATAGTCACGCACTCACGGATATCGTTATAGTCACCGATAACCGCCGTAGTCTGCTCGCCAGCGAACTTCAGGTCTTGTGGCAAGCATGCTATACATGCACCTGGGTGTACCTTGTTACCCTTACCCAAGCGGGCGCCGTTGTAGATGATGGCATGAGGACCAATCCAGCAGTCATCACCAATGACTACATCGCCCTCGATATAGGCGAATGGCTCAATGGTGACATTCTTACCAATCTTGGCATCTGGATGAACATAAGCCAAATTACTAATCATAATTACTTCTATTTAATTTCTTCAGTTATTGCTCTTGTTTGGGTGATTATCGGTTTTTGATAATCTGAGCTGTAAGCATAGCCTCCGATACAAGCTGACCACCTACAAATGCCTTACATTGTGCAGTGCAGATACCTCGGCGTATCTCCGTGCCATGGCACTCAATCTGTAGGGTATCGCCTGGGACAACCTTACGCTTCCACTTAACACCGTCAGCCTTGAGGAAGTATGTAGAGTAGCACTCAGGATCCTCAACCTTGCTAAGCACATGGATGCCGCAGCACTGAGCCATAGCCTCGACAATAAGCACTCCCGGCATGATTGGCTCTTCAGGGAAGTGACCCACGAAGAAAGGCTCGTTCATAGATACCTGCTTGATACCGCAGATAAAGTTATCGTCGATATGAGCGATGCGGTCTATAAGCAAGAATGGAGGGCGGTGAGGTAGTATCGACTTAATTTTGTTGATATCCATCACAGGCTGATCCTTTGAGCTGTACTTATGCGTAGGCTTCTCGCCACTACGGCGTATGGTGCGTGATAGCTCCTTCATAAACTCCGTATTTGCGAAGTGACCCGGACGGGTGGCCCATACACGACCCTTGATGCGCATGCCAAGAAGCGCAAAATCTCCAAGAAGATCGAGGAGCTTATGGCGGGCAAGTTCGTTGTTTGCTCTAAGTTGCTGGTTGTTTAGATATCCTCCCGTAATCTCAATCTTATCCTTGCCAAAAATTGTCTTTAGACGCTCAAGTTGCGACTCTGGAACAGGATTCTCAACCACAACGATGGCGTTGTCTAAGTCACCACCCTTGATAAGGTTAAGGTTTAGGAGCGGCTCCAACTCGTGTAGGAAGACAAAAGTACGACACATGGCAATCTTCTCGGTGTAGTTGTCCTCCTTGCTATAGACTGCGTATTGATTGCCCACAACCTTAGAGTTGTAGTCCACATGAACTGATACCGAGTACTCATCATCGGGATAGAGGACAATAGCCACACCCTTCTCTGGGAGTGTGTATACCTGCTTCTCGGTAACCTCAAAATATTTACGGTCTGCCTCCTGCTCAACAAGACCTACCTCTAAGATACGCTCTGCGTACTCCTTCGCCGAGCCATCCATGATAGGTGTCTCAGGTGCGTTGATATCGATAATAGCATTGTCGACACCCAAGGTCCACAATGCAGACATGATATGCTCAATGGTGCTAACCTTCGCCGCACCCTTCTCGATTGTTGTACCGCGAGATGTATCGGTTACATACTCGCACAATGCAGGCACCTCTGGCTGACCCTCAAGGTCGACGCGACGAAAAACGATACCTGTATTCTCCTCAGCGGGGAGAACTGTCATCTGAACCTGTAACCCTGTATGAAGACCCTTGCCAGAGAACGAAATTGCAGAGACAAGTGTTTGCTGTTTTGCTGCCATAGTTATCAATATTTTACTCAAGTCGTATAACCACAAAAACTATAGAGTTGCTCTATAAATGGTCCATACACAACTTTAATTAACCATAATGCCACAAATATACAAAATTATTCTAAAAAAATTACTATTTTTGCCTTGATTTGTAATAAGATGATGAAACAACATAACAATAATAATCCAAAAAGGAGTATTTCGCGCCGTCGAGGTGTCGATTTGAGCGATATACGCAGCGAGTCATTTGGCGAATGGCTCTACACCCATCGTATCGGTATTGTTGTGGTATGCCTCACATTTATGGTGGGAGGCACATGGCTTGCTACAGCACGCTACGATGTGGTTATCCCACCTATGGAGTACATTGTGGAGTTTGTTGATGATACCCCAACGGCAGCGGAGGTTGCCGAGTTGAAGCGTCAGCGAGACGAACTTCAAGCAGAGATTGACCGCCGTCTGCAGGAGGTTCAAAATGTAAAAAATCTGAAATCTAATGACGCGGCAGAGAGCGCAGGTGGCAGGGAACAACTCGGTCACGATAGCCAGACGCAAGAGCTGATGGATAAGATAGCATCCGATATGCAGGCAAATCGTAGCGACTATGAGAGTGGCATGCGTGAGGTGGCAGAGATTGGCAAAGGGGGTGAGGGTCACGGCTCTGGTACGGATAAAGGGGATGGCGACAAGGGTAAGTTTACCGGTGCTGTAACCGTAGCCTATAACTTTGCAAATCCAGTGCGTCACCACCGCGATTTGTATGTTCCAGCCTATAAAACCAAAGGGGGTGGCGTTGTTGTTGTAGAGGTGTCGCTTGATAGAAATGGTACGGTGATAGCGGCACGCATAGAGTCCTCGACAAACTCGGAACTCAATGCCGAGGCACTTGCCGCGGCGCGCCACTCGAGAACGCTATTTCGAATTGATAACACTGCGCCTCAAACACATAAGGGAACTATAACCTACACATTTGTAGCACAGTAACACGGTTGATTAACACCCTGATAATCAGTAATAAACACAAATAAATGCTAAACGAAAATATCTTATTTATTGGAGCCCTGCTACTCTTTGTTGCAGTACTTGCTGGTAAGGCAGCCTACAAACTTGGTGCGCCAGCATTGCTACTCTTCTTGGGTGTCGGAGTTATCTTTGGATATAATGATTTTGTATCGTTCCATTCGGTCGACTTTGCCGAGTTCGTGGGTATGGTCGCCCTATGTATCATTCTCTTTTCGGGAGGTATGGACACCACCTTCTCGGATATACGCCCTGTGATGGGAGCGGGTATTATGATGGCGACACTCGGTGTTGCCCTTACGGCACTTATCGTCGGAGCGTTCACCTACTTTATTGCCCCCTTGGTGGGCATATCTCAGGAGATATCCTTCCCCTTGGCACTGCTCCTTGCGGCTACAATGTCATCAACCGACTCGGCATCGGTATTCTCCATACTTAGAACCAAGAAACAGGGTCTTGTAGAAAATCTGCGTCCATTGCTTGAGTTGGAGAGTGGTAGTAACGACCCTATGGCCTATATCCTTACTGTTGTGCTTGTGGGATTTGTTACAGGAGGTGAGGATGTAAGTGTTGGAGGCGTTATAGGTACATTCTTCCTACAGATGATTGTGGGCGCTGTGTTTGGCTATATCTTTGGTCGTATTACAGTGTGGGTTATCAACAAGATAAACATCCGTAGTAACCAGTCTCTATACTCGGTACTGCTGCTTGCGTGTGCCTTCTTCACCTTCTCATTCACCACAATGGTCTATGGTAATGGATACCTTGCAGTCTATATCGCAGGTCTTGTTGTGGGTAATATGAAGATTGTACACCGCAATATGCTACGAATATTCTTCGACAGTTTCACATGGCTGTTGCAAATTATCCTCTTCCTCGTCCTCGGACTTATCGTCAATGTCCATGAGATACTAACCTACGATGTTCTTATGCTTGGCGGTCTTATAGGTCTCTTTATGATCTTCTTTGCTCGTCCTGTGGCATCGTTTGTAAGCCTTGCCCCATTTCGTAGCTTCTCGACCAAGGCGCGTGTATATGTCTCATGGGTGGGTCTGCGCGGTGCTGTGCCTATCATATTTGCGCTCTATACCGTTAGCCATGGCGTGGAAAACTCTGACTTTCTGTTCAATGTTGTCTTCGTTGTCACCATCATATCGCTGCTTATTCAGGGTACTACAGTAAGCAGCATGGCCAACTGGCTAAACCTCTCATACAAAGAGAAGGAGCGCACCTTCAAACTTATAGTTCCCGACCGTATACAGAGTGAGTTTTCAGAGATAGAGGTTAACGCCTCGATGCTGCGTGGTGGCAAGACGCTCAAGGATATACGCCTCCCTGGTCACACTCTCGTTGTTATGGTCTACCGCGCTGGCAACTACTTTGTGCCTAAGGGCGATACCGAACTTGTCAAGGGCGATAAAATTCTCGTTGTATCGGACAATAACGATGAGTTCGTGCGCAAGGTGGAGGAGATGGGCATAGAGAGTATACTCAAGATGCAGTAAAACACGGCTCTTTAGGGCGGTTAGGGAGATTAGGGAGATTAGGGAGATT
>JAFXBB010000088.1 GCA_017521945.1 Alistipes sp.
CATCAAAGCCGCCAGCCACGATAGAGTGGGAATAGGGATTTTAGTGTGATAGCGGCGCATCAGCGACGCTTCAATCAAAGCCCTGAATGGAATGTACGCAAAGTACTATCCATCTAGGGCTTTTTCATTTCATCGCCACTGCAGCACCACTCTGACACTAAAACATCCAGCACCTTATTGTTGCAACATCCACCGTGCTGCCGAGCGTTGTATCTGCAGCCTTCTGACACAAAATCATCTCGCTCCATCCAGGGCTTTTTCATTTCATCGCCACTGCAGCACCACTCTGACACTAAAACATCCAGCACCCTCCATTCTCTACTCGACCACACCTTATATATAACAATGTCCCTCGGAGTGTTGGTCGTTTGCGAAATTTTATTTACTTTTGTGATGCTATTGCAAAAATAGCAGACATATTGAAAGTGTTTTTCGCAGTCCTAATCTGAAAATGTGGAAGTTTTCTTGACAACGGGATAACGAACAGCACTCATTTCTTGTATAGCTATGTGGCTATGCACTCTCTGTGCATACACCCATACTATCCAGGTGTGGGGCATTGTATCGTTTATTGTTGTCATAGGTCTTTCCACAACCTTCAGATTGATAAACGGGAATCAACTCCACACTTTCTGTTTGTTTATACATTATACCATAGAGGAGTTGTATGGTTTTGAGCAAAGATTATTAACTCAAAACATAAACAATTATGAAAAAATCTACAAAGAATGACTATCTCACTCCAGAGGTGGAGGTCGTGGAATTTATTGTCGAGCGTGGCTTCGGTGAGAGTGGAGGCACAACTCCTGAGTACAAGGAGGATGACGATATTATTATCATTGAATAGCAACAATCGTTTAACACTTTAACACACCAAACAATTATGAGAAAACTTTTTATGTCGGTACTATGTGTTACCGCACTCTTAGCATCGTGTGCGGAGGCAGACATTGAGGTGAACACCGTAACAGGTAGAGAGGATTTCACCGCGACTATTGCCGAGACACGCGCCGAGCTCGATGGTGTTGCCGTTCTTTGGAACGACACAGACGAGCTTACAATCTTTACTAATACGGCTCACAATCGCCAATATGGGGTTAAGTCGCTGAGCAATGGCAACCGTAGTGCCACCTTCAGATATTTAGGCTACTCAGGTAGTGATGCTTCTGCTATCGAGAATAACTATGCCCTATATCCTTACGATGCTAATGCAACACTTTCGGGCGAGGTGATAACAACAAAAATTAACTCCGAGCAGATTTACAATGCCGAGAAGGTTGATTTGTCAAATGCCCTTATGGTAGCAAAATCGGCATCTACATCTTTGCAGTTTGTAAACTCAACAGCTCTTTTGCGCTTCTATATTACTAATAGTATGCCCGATAGCTACACCCTAAGCTCTATTAAGCTTGTATCTGCGACTAACAAGATAGCAGGTGAGGTAACTATCGACCTATCTACTGATAGCAAGGCTATTGTAACCGATAACGGTGTCAACGAGATAACTCTTTCGGGCATTGATACTCCAATTACTGACCAGAAGCAGGCATTCTATGTTGTTATTCCCGCAACCTCATTTGCAGCAGAAGAGCTTACCGTTACATTCACCTATGCTGAGGGTGTTGAGAAGTCGTTTGCTTTGCCCGCATTTGACCTTGAGTTGGGCTCTATCAAGACTATTGCATACACCATCAACGAGGGTGAGGACTTTGAGGGCGAGACTCCCGAAACTGAGACAAAGCCAGCTAACAACGAGATTTGGTACACTAATGGTAGTACAACCTTGGCAACAACTCCTAATACAAATAGCGATTTCGGTGCAAATATCGTATCTAATACATATGATGCAGATAAGGAGTGCTGGGTAATCATGTTTGACGGCCCCGTAATATTGATTGGATATAATGCATTCTACAATTGCACCTCACTGACAAATATTACTATTCCAGATAGCGTTACTGAGATTCAAAATTATGCATTCGCTGATTGCACCTCGCTGGCAAGTGTTACTATTCCAGATAGCGTTACTGCGATTGGAGATTATGCATTCAATTATTGCACCTCGCTGACAAGTGTTACTATTCCAGATAGCGTTACTGCGATTGGAGAGGGGGCATTCCAACAATGTAAATCGCTGACAAGTGTTACTATTCCAGATAGCGTAACGAAGATTGGATATTATGCATTCTATGCTTGCACCTCGCTGGCAAGTGTTACTATTCCAGATAGTGTTACTACGATTGGAGAGAGTGCATTCTATCTTTGCTACTCGCTGACAAGTGTAACTATTCCAGATAGCGTTACTGGGATTGGAGCTGTTGCATTCGCTAATTGCTCCTCGCTGACAAGTGTATCTATTGGCAATAGCGTTACTGAGATTGGAGATTCTGCATTCGCTGATTGCTCCTCGCTGACAAGTGTATCTATTGGCAATAGCGTTACTGAGATTGGAGATTCTGCATTCGCTGATTGCTACTCACTGACAAGTGTAACTATTCCAGATAGCGTTACTGAGATTGGAGAGGGGGCATTCGAATATTGCGAATCGCTGACAAGTGTAACTATTCCCGATAGCGTTACTGAGATTGGAGAGTGGGCATTCGTTGATTGCACCTCGCTGAGAAGTTTTTATGGTAAATTTGCTTCTGTTGATAACAGCTGTCTAATTGCTAATGGTAAACTGATAGCATTTGCTATTGGTTGTGGAGCTACTGAATATACTATTCCAGGTAGCGTTACTGGGATTGGAACTGCTGCATTCGCTGATTGCTACTCACTGACAAATATAACTATTCCCGATAGCGTAACTGAGATTGGAGGTTATGCATTCAATGGTTGCACCTCGCTGACAAGTGTTACTATCCCAGATAGCGTAACGAAGATTGGAGATTATGCATTCCATGCTTGCGACTCACTGACAAGTGTATATTGCAAGCCAACAACTCCGCCAACAGGAGGTTCTTCAATGTTCTACGACAATCCCTCAGGACGAAAGATTTATGTACCTATGGAGTCGGTAGAGGCTTACAATACAGCTGGGGGTTGGAGTAATTATGCTTACTATATTATTGGCTACAACTTCTAAAATATCAGATTCCCAATAGCAAGTAAAGGTGGCGTATATAGTGAGCCTTGCAGTTCGCTTATACGCCACCTTTTATATTTATAGTGTATCATTTGGTTTAAGGCTAAAGTAGTCTGTTTCTAAGATTGAAAACTACGCCGATCATTGAGAAGCTGTTTGAATTTTATTTCGAGAGTATTTGAGAGCTAATTTCGTGTAAATTTTCATTTGGGGTATGCAGGTAATAGTGGACTACTTCCAATTATCACAAATGAAAAGTTGCCGAAAAGAGCCTCAAAGAAGCCGAAACTATCTTGTGCAGCAACGAACAAACTCATTTAATAAAATTCAAAATAGTTTCTAAATAATCTTTTTATACCAAAGAGTCAAAACATAATAAAAAAAGTCGTATATTTGTAGATTGATACCTAAAAAGGTCATAGAGACTTTTAAGGGTTATTAAGTGTAGACTATTTTGGAATGAGTGCAGAGTATAAATATTTGAGGAGGGTAAATAATCCGACAGATTTGCGTCAGTTGAGCCATAAGGAGTTAAAGCTTTATGCGGATGAGCTGCGCCGTTATATAGTTGAGTGTTGCGCCTCAAATCCCGGACACCTCGGTTCAAGCCTTGGCACTGTGGAGCTTACCGTTGCCCTACACTATGTCTACGCCACGCCTGAGGATCGCATCGTGTGGGATGTGGGTCATCAGGCCTATGCCCATAAGATTATCACCGAACGCCGCGATGCCTTTCTTACAAATCGCACATACAACGGTATAAGCGGCTTCCCGCGCCGTATGGAGAGTGAGTATGATGCCTTTGGTGCGGGTCACGCCTCGGTGAGTATCTCCGCCGCTTTTGGAATGGCTAAGGCGCTGGAGATGAATGGCGATAAGAGCCATGTAGTAGCCGTTATTGGTGATGGTGCGCTTACGGGAGGTCTTGCCTTTGAAGGACTTAACAATGCGGGTGCTTCGCCAAAGACAGACCTGCTTGTTATCCTCAACGACAACGAAATGTCGATTGACAAGCCTGCAGGTGCATTGGATAGCTACCTTGTGCGTATCTCCACTTCGCGCTGGTATAACAGTTTGAAGCGAACACTCTGGAGGGGGCTTGCCGTTGTGCCGCCGCTACACCGTCTGGTGCGTAAGACGGGCAACGCCATAAAGCATGGTTTGCTCCAGAATAGCAACCTCTTCGAGAGTCTTAATTTTAGATATTTTGGTCCTATAGATGGACACGATATAGAGACACTCATTTCGACTCTTACTGCCCTAAAGGAGATAGGCGGACCAAAGTTGCTCCATATCAAGACAAAGAAGGGCAAGGGTTATGCAGCTGCTGAGGCTGACCCATCAATATGGCACGCTCCGGGACGCTTCGATGTGGCTACAGGCGAGCGCATAAAGACTACCTATAGCGCTGATAGATACCAAGATGTCTTTGGTGTCACGCTTCTTGATTTGGCAAAGCGCGATGAGCGTATTGTCGGTGTCACGCCAGCGATGCCTTCGGGTTGTTCGATGAACATCGTAATGCGCGAGATGCCCGATAGGTGCTTTGATGTGGGTATTGCCGAGGGTCATGCTGTGACCTTCTCGGCGGGTCTTGCCGTGGGTGGTAGCCGCCCATTCTGCAATATCTACTCATCCTTTATGCAGCGTGCCTACGATAATGTTATCCACGATGTGGCGTTGCAAAACCTCCCTGTGGTGCTGTGTCTTGATAGAGCAGGTCTTGTTGGCGAGGATGGTGCTACGCATCATGGAGCTTTTGACCTTGCCTATTTTGGCTGTGTGCCGAATATCACCATTGCAGCACCTCGCAACGAGTGGATGTTGCGACAAATGATGTACACAGCCTCTAAGGCGGACCACCCTACCGTTATTCGCTATCCACGCGGTATTGGCGAGGGTGTGGAGTGGCGCGATACGGCATTTACCACTATTGAGGAGGGTCGTGGCGAGAAGCTACGCGAGGGTGAGGATGTTGCAATCCTTGCTGTGGGCACCATGGCAAATGTTGCGTTGAGGGCTGCAGAGCGTAGTGGGCGCAGTGTTGCAGTCTACGACCTACGCTATGCCAAGCCATTGGATGAGGCACTTATCGAGGAGGTAGGGGCAAAGTTTAAGAGAGTTATAACCATTGAGGATGGTGTTGTACGAGGTGGTGTAGGTGAGAGTGTTGCAGCGCACCTTAGCCGTAAGGGGCTTAGTCCAAAGGTTGTAAACCTCGGTATTGATGATCGTTTTGTGGAGCATGGCAAGCCTCGGGAGCTATACCAAGAGTGTGGCTATGATGAGGAGGCGGTGCTTCGTTGTATTGATAATTTATAAAGCTATGTTTGAACTTGAAAGAGATATTGTAGAGCAGGCGTGGAGTGACCGCACTATGCTTCAGAATGAGGATGTTAAGGAGGCTATACGCCGTGTTGTTGAGGCTGTAGATAAGGGCGTTTTGCGCTGTGCCGAGCCTATAGACCTCGAAAATAGCAAGTGGCAGGTTAACGAGTGGGTCAAGAAGGCAATAATCATGTACTTCCCTATCCAGACCATGCGTACTATGCAAGCTGGTGAGTTGGAGTGGTACGATAAGATGGAGCTTAAGAGGGGCTACGAGGAGCTTGGTGTGAGGGTTGTGCCTCATGCTGTTGCGCGCTATGGTGCCTATATCGCTCCGGGAGCTATCCTTATGCCATCGTATGTGAATATTGGTGCCTATGTCGATAGTGGCACTATGGTAGATACTTGGGCTACGGTAGGCTCTTGTGCGCAAATTGGTAAGAATGTACACCTCAGCGGAGGCGTGGGTATCGGCGGTGTGTTGGAGCCTGTGCAGGCATCGCCTGTGATTATTGAGGATAACTGCTTTATCGGCTCGCGCTCTATCGTTGTAGAGGGCGCTCATGTATGCCGTGAGGCTGTGCTTGGCTCAAATACGGTTATCACTGGCTCAACACATATCATCGATGTAACAGGCTCAGAGCCTGTGGAGTATAAGGGTTATGTTCCACCACGCTCGGTAGTGGTATCTGGCACCTATAATAAAAAATTCCCCGCAGGCGAGTATGGCGTTCAGTGCGCCTTGATTATCGGCAGAAGAAAGGAGTCCACCGATAAGAAGACCTCGCTTAACGACTGTCTAAGAGATTTTGCGATATCGTAGATATAGTACATTAAATATTAGAGAGGTGGTTAATGTCTTATTAGCCACCTCTCTAATATTTGTTTTGTGATTAAAGATTAAATCCGATGTGTATGCAGAATGTACCAGCCATTTTATTTGCCATTTCAGTACCAGTACTGCCATAAGTTAGATCAAATCTTTCATATTCATACTGACAACCTTTGTATCCTAACATTATGTGCATACTTTGTTTGTTAGCCATTTTGATATCAATACCAAAAGCAGGCTCAAAGATAAAACCATTTGCCATTTTAATGTTGTTAGAACTTAAGCCAAAAGTTCCACCGAGATCCAGTGATACAAAAGGAGATATTTTTTCTGTAGAAAAATTCATCTTTGCTCGTGCAAATACCTGTAAGTTATTTCGAATATCGCTACTATCATATGTCGACGAGTTGCCTTTACCTAAATATTCATAACTTGTGTAATAAAGACCGTCAATATAGGCGTATCCAATACCTGCACCAATAAATATGGTCTCTTTTGGTCGAATACCACCAACAAAATTAGCACCAAAAGAATAGTTAATACAATCATCTAAACCAACTCCTCCATTGAATTCAAATGCTTTTTCAAAATTTTGCTCTTGAGCAATGGCGCTACTGCACATGAAAACTAAGCAGAAGGCACATAATAGTTTTTTCATAATACTTTGAGTTTAAGTTAAACAATAAGTGTCAAGCCATAGACGGCAACCGTTTAACTTAAAAAAGAGAAGCGTGGGTATAGCTTCAGTTGAAAGGGACGACCAAGTACCCGCGCGAACAAAAGCACAACCCACGCCATACGGCATGAGCATTCAGTGTGCCTATTGTTTGTTCGCTGTATAAATTTGGTCGTTTTATCAACTAAACAATAGCCTAAATGCCATCTAAAAACACTGCGTATTCCGCATTGCTAATACAAATATAGTGATTATTCCTAAATAAACAAAAAATTAGACGGCAATCTTTTCGACTGCCGCATGGGTTATTTTTTAATAAATTACTTGTTATCTCTATTAAACCCTATTGGTCTGCGGGGTGGCTGTGGTGGCTTGACAGATAACGCAGCTATCGCTTGGTAGATATTGTCTAACTCCCCACGCATATCCTCCGAGAGGTCATTGATAGCCTCCATATTATCCTCGTCGTTACGCTCTAACAATGCCAACTTAGCGCGTATTTCCGCCAACTCTGCAGTAATAGTTGTCGTTGAGGTGATATAGTTGCGCATAGCAACAAAGGCGCGCATAATAACAATATTGGCATGTATAGCCCTATCACTATTTAGTAGACCTGATAACATAGCTACACCCTGCTCCGTAAAGGCATAAGGCATTGTTCTGGTACCACCCCAACTTGATGTCACAATTTGTGACCGCAAGTTTTCAAACTCCTCTTTGTTAAGCTGAAACATAAAGTCTGATGGAAAACGCTTTATATTACGCTTAACTGCTTGATTCAGGGCTCTTGTATGTACCTCATATAATTCTGCCAAATCTCTGTCGAGCATCACCCTCTGCCCGCGAATTTCGTATATCTTATTCTGAATAACTTGCAACTCCATAGCGACTATTTCTAAATGGTATATAACTATCTACAAATATAGCAATTATTGCCCAATAAATAAAAAAATTAGACGGCAGCATTGTGTCTACTGCCTATTTTTTGCTGATGTAGTGCGCTTCATGCGAGATTTAATTTTGAGACAGCAGGGACAATAGGGACACAGAGACAACAACGAGTTTTCGGAATATTCTCAATGTGATACCCTGTTTCGCTGTTGTCATTGTTGTCTCTTTGTCTCGGTGGTCTCTATTTTCTTAAAAGGCGCTGCCTTTTCCCCAGACTACCCAGTTTCCCTATATTCACCACAATTTTCCACTTATTTTTGCGAATATAATCTCTTTATAGTGACTACATTTAATAAATAATATTTATCTTTGCAGTTTAGAAGATTAAACTAAACGATATATGATTACCAAAATCGAACAACTACTTGCCGAGGTTGAGGCATTTGCTCCTAAGACAGCTGCCGATGTTGAGGCTTTTCGTATCAAGATGCTCAGCAAAAAGGGCGCGATATCTGCCCTTATGGAGGAGTTCAAAACCGTTCCAGCAGAGCAGAAGCGCGAGCTTGGTCAGAAGCTCAACAACCTCAAGAATGTGGCTACAGAGCGTATCAACACCCTTAAGGAGGAGTTGGGTAATGCCGCAGCGATGAGCGCATCGAAGATTGATGATATGACCCGTCCGGGTTCGGAGGAGGCTGTAGGCTCGCGCCACCCTATCTCTATTGTAAAGAATGAGATTGTTGGCATCTTCTCTCGTCTCGGTTATACCGTAGCGGATGGTCCAGAGATTGAGGATGATTGGCATGTATTCTCTGCGCTCAACTTCCCACCAGAGCATCCAGCACGCGATATGCAGGATACATTCTTTATCGAGAGCAATCCAGATGTTGTGTTGCGTACCCACACATCATCTATTCAGGTGCGCACCATGGAGCGTCAGAAGCCTCCTATCCGCGTGATATGCCCGGGTCGCGTATTCCGTAACGAGGCTATCTCATACCGCGCTCACTGTATCTTCCACCAGATTGAGGGTCTTTACATCGATAGAAATGTGTCGTTTGCAGATATGAAGCAGTCGTTGTTGTACTTCGCTAAGGAGCTATTTGGTGAGCAGGCACAGATTCGTATGCGTCCTTCATACTTCCCATTTACCGAGCCATCTGCTGAGGTGGATGTATCATGCTCTATCTGTGGCGGTAAGGGCTGTGGCGTATGTAAGGGTACAGGCTGGTTGGAGATTATGGGTTGCGGTATGGTTGACCCTAATGTCCTTGAGGCAAACAATATCGACCCTAAGGAGTTCTCAGGCTTCGCGTTTGGTATGGGTATTGAGCGTATCGCAATGCTAAAGTATGGTGTTGGTGATTTGCGTCTATACTTTGAGAACGATGTGCGCTTCCTCAACCAGTTTGAGTCGGCACTATAATATAATTTAGGAGTGTGTTAAGGGCGATAAGAGTACACCTCCTATTGCCCTTAATATTTTAGGTATGAGTAGGTTGAGAGCTATATTTTTGGCTGTATTGATGGTTGTGGCAACTATCCCTGTTGCTACTGCTTTTGCGCGCACCACCCTACCCGATTCACTTAGCCGTAGCTATCGTCATACCGAAGCAATCAAGGCACTAACCATCAGAGAGGATACGCTCTCGGCGCGTAGGATATGGCTCGATATTGTCAAGGAGGATAGCACCTATGCACCTGCCTATTACTACCTGAGTCATATCGAAAGAGATAGCGATCAGGGTGTGAGATATGCCCACAGAGCCTTTGCTTCGGATAGTACAAATAAGTGGTATACACAGAATTACGCCGATAGGCTTGTTGCATCGGGGCGCTACACAAGGGCTATACCTATCTTCCGCCGTTTGATGCGTCTTGACCCTAATAATTTACAATCCTATCACGCTTTGGCGGTGTTGTATGGCATCAACGGTATGCCCTATTCGGCTATTGCTATACTTGACTCTGCTGAGCTACGCTTAGGATATAACTACTATCTTGCTGATATAAAGCAGGAGTTGCTCCTATCGACTCGCCAGTACGATAGAGCCATGCAGGAGGGTGAGCGTCGTATAAAGGAGCATCCTTATGATGCTGAGGGCTTTACCAAACTTGCAAATATATATGATGTTGCGGGGCGTGACTCCTTGGCGAGGGTGACATACGACAGAGCATTCAAGCTCGACACAACAAACACAGAGACGATAATCATCATTGCGGACTACTACTCCCGTAAGGGTAATGTTACCCGCATGCTTGACTATGAGCAGTATCTTTTCCGTAGTGATAGGGTTGATATTCAGACAAAACTATCGCGTGTGGAGGATTATACATCGAATAGAAATATCTATGCCGACTTCTACCCTCGTATTGGCGGTATCATTCGCCAGATGGCTATCGACTATCCCAACAATCGAGCTGTTGTAGATATCTACTCTCAACACCTAATTCTTGGAGGCTATCACTCCGAGGCTTTGGAGTATCTGCGTCGCCACTTGGAGGATGAGGGTGTTACGGATGAGGATTACCTATATGTTGTGCAGTTGGAGCATTACATGGGGATGGAGGAGCTTGTCCAGCAAGAGATTATAAGGGCATTGGAGCTATTTCCTAAGAGTGTTAACCTACTCTCGTTCTACTCCTATCTTCTTAGTGAACAGGGCGACTATGACAGGGCTATATGGGTGCTGAGAGCAGCATTGGATGGCGCTACGGACGATGTCACAAAGAGCAGTATCATAGGCAATATCGGTGATATGTACCACGAAAAGGGGAGTTACAAAGAGGCTTTTCGTCACTATAAACGCGCCCTCTCGTTTAATTCGGACAACGCCTTGGTTTTGAATAACTATGCCTACTTCCTAAGCCTTCGAAACGAAGAGTTGGAGAAGGCTCTTAGGATGGCTGAGCGCGCCGTGGAGCTACAGCCTAACAACGCCTCGTATGTAGATACCAAGGCGTGGGTGTTACATACCATGGGGCGTAACGAGGAGGCTAAGCAGGTGATGCGTCAGGCGTTGTCTTTAAGCTCCATGCAGGATGCCTCGTTGCTTATGCACTATGGCGATATACTCTGGTCGCTCGGTGAGAAGTTCATGGCAGATACCTATTGGCAGAAGGCCGTAGAGCGAGGATATGATAAAGAGCTTATGGAGGCCCATATTCAAATTATAAAGAGAAGTAAGTAATGTCAAAAATAGTTAAGATACTAACCCTTGTTATTCTACTCACCACTACCCCACTGCTCGGTTTTGCACAGGATAAAAGGACTGAGGAGCAGCGTCGTAGATTGGAGCAGTATAAGAAAGAGTTGAATAATGCCAAGGCAGAGGTTGACAAGCTCAAGAGGGATAAGAAGAGTGCCAAGGCGCAAGTTACGGCCATTGAGCAGGAGATGCGCATGCGCAACGACTATATTCGCGAGATTGAGGATGAGCATGACGCTGTTAAGCGAGAGGTTGGTTTGTGTGATGAGGAGGTAGACTCGTTGGAGGGAGTTTTGGAGTATAACAGAAAACTATATGCCGAGGCTGCGCGTGTGGCATATCGTAACTATGCCCAAAACAATGCTACAAACTACCTCTTTGCCTCGAAGAGTCTTACCGAGGCGGCACGCCGTATGGCAGAGATTGAACATATTACCGAGGAGCGTAAGGCCTTGGCAGATAGCATTTCTTGTCATGCAGCAAGAATTGTAGAGCAGCGCGAAACACTCCAAAGAAGAGCCTCGGAACTTGACTCCATAGATAGGGTTCTAAAGCGCGAGCGCCGCGTTTTGGAGGATAGCAGGGTAGAGGCGCAGCGAGCATACAATAAGCTCTCTAAACGCGAGAAAAAGGCTATTGATGAGCAGCGCAAGCAGCAGAAGCTCCACGATCAGGCTGTAGCAGAACTTCAAAAGATGCTTAAAGGTAATAAGGTGGGCGCAGGCTTCTCGCGTAACACTCGTGGTCTGAACCTCCCTGTCGAAGGTGGAACACTATCACAACAGGGTTTTGGTGCAACGATTACAGGCAAGAAGGGTGATGCTGTGCGTACAATACATGAGGGTATCGTGCAGGAGATACAGTATAAGAAACAGAACAACAGATATACAATATTTCTTGGCTACAACGAGTATTTGGTGACCTATACAAACCTTAGCTCTGTAAGTGTCAAGAAGGGGGATATTGTGAAGAAAGACCAAAAGATAGGTGTCATTGGTGGAGGTATAGATGCAGATGATAAGCCATTTGTGCGCTTGGCGATCTATGACTCAAAGACAGAGAAACCTCTCTATGTGTCGGACTTCTTCAAAAAATTATAACGATTATGATACATTTTTATAATCAGGATTGTAGCTATCTACCACCCAAACGACTCGCATTACGCCGTTGGATTGAGGAGGTTATCAGTAATGAGGGCTACAAAGCGGGCGAGATTAACTATATCTTCTGCTCGTCGGAGTATCACCGCCAGATGAATCGTGACTTTATAGGTCACGACTACTTTACGGATGTCATCACCTTCGAGGATAGAGATAGTAGGGTAGATGAGGGTGTTGTATCTGGTGAGGTATATATCGATGTGGCTACGGTTGAGGATAACGCCCCGCAGTATAATGCTCTGCCTATCAATGAGATGCGTCGAGTTATTGTGCATGGTGCGCTGCACCTTTGCGGTCATAAGGATAAGACTCAGTGGGCAGAGAAGAATATGCGTCGCATGGAGAATAGATACCTTAAACTGCTTAGAGAGAGGTATCTATGAGGCTTAGTTACGATATAGTCGTTATTGGTGCTGGTCATGCAGGTTGCGAGGCCGCATCAGCTGCTGCGCGACTTGGCTCACGCACACTTCTTGTCACTATTGATATGGAGAAGATTGCCTCTATGTCGTGTAATCCTGCGGTGGGTGGTGTTGCTAAAGGTCAGATAGTCAGGGAGATAGATGCTCTTGGCGGTCGTATGGCACGCATTACGGATATGAGTGCTATTCAGTTCCGTATGCTTAATCGCTCAAAGGGTGCTGCTATGTGGAGTCCTCGCGCTCAGTGCGACAAGGCAGAGTTCTCGCGCCTATGGCGCAGGGAGCTTGAGAATACGCCAAACCTCTATTTGTGGCAGGACTCTGTTGTGGAGATACTCATAGACCATACCGCAGCGAAACCTCGTGTAAGGGGCGTTAAAACGCGAATGGGCGTGGAGATTGAGTGCAGTAGGGTAGTCCTCACTGCTGGTACATTCCTCGGTGGTCTTATGCACTGTGGTGAGGCTCATGCCGAGGGTGGTCGTGCTGGAGATCAGGCGGCACACGGTATAACTGCGCAGTTGGTAGCCCTCGGTTTCGAGGCTGGACGCATGAAGACAGGTACTCCTGCGCGCTTAGATGCAAGAACTATTAACTTCGATGCCTTAGAGATACAAGAGGGTGATACTCAGCCGTCTAAGTTTTCATACGACACTGATACTGAGCCTGTTAAGCGCCAACTACCATGCTTTATGGTCTACACCTCAAAGGCTGTGCATGATATTTTGCGTACAGGTTTTGACCGCTCGCCGCTCTTCAATGGCACCATATCTGGTATAGGCCCTCGTTACTGCCCAAGCATAGAGGATAAGCTGCGTACCTTTGCAGATAAGGAGCAGCATCAGCTCTTCTTGGAGCCTGAGGGTCGTAATACCAATGAGTATTACCTCAATGGTTTCTCCTCGTCGCTTCCATACGAAGTTCAGCTTGAGGCGCTACACTCTATCGTAGGTCTCGAGGATGTGCATGTTTACCGCCCCGGTTATGCCATCGAGTATGACTACTTCCCACCTACACAGCTTGACCATACGCTTGAGACCAAGTTGGTGGATGGTCTATACTTCGCTGGTCAGGTTAATGGTACTACGGGTTACGAGGAGGCGGCAGCTCAAGGTCTTATGGCGGGTATCAATGCTCATCGTTCGCTCCGTGGTTTGGAGGGTGTTGTACTAAAGCGCGATGAGGCCTATATCGGTGTCTTGATTGATGACCTTGTGACTAAGGGTGTCGACGAACCTTACCGTATGTTTACATCGCGTGCCGAGTATCGTATCTTGCTAAGACAGGATAATGCTGATGTTCGCCTTACCCCTCTTGGTCATGAAATAGGACTTGTCGATGATAAGAAGTATAAAAATTTGCTCAAAAAAAATGCGGCTGTAGAATCGCTGATTTCTATGCTCCGTAAGAGTTCGGTCAAAATAGGCGAAATTGACGACTATTTAATTTCGATAGGTGAAGAGCCTCTTTCGCAAGGAAAAAAGCTCTATGATATCGTTCTTCGTAGCAATGTAACGATAAATTCGCTCAAAAATGCTGTTTCAAAGCTGCAACAATTTATCGAAAGCAACAATCTAACGAATGAAATTATTGAGCAGGCTGAGATACAAATCAAGTATCGTGGTTATATTGAGCGCGAGAAATACTATGCAGAGAAGATGCATCGCTTGGAGGAGATAGCTATTCCTGCGTCGTTCGACTACAACGCTATGCAGTCTTTAACTATAGAGGCGCGTCAGAAGCTTAGCAGAATACGCCCACAAACTATAGGTCAGGCAAGCAGAATACCAGGTGTCTCACCCGCTGATATCAATGTTTTACTTGTGAAGTTTGGCAGATAAAGCTCTTCAAGCAGAAATAGTGACTGAAATATATAAATGTTCCCCGTGGAACATATCGAGA
>JAFXBB010000089.1 GCA_017521945.1 Alistipes sp.
CCTTGTTAGTATTTGCAGAGCAGTGCATTGATGCGATACCCTTCAAAGGAAGAAGATAGTTCATGTATGAGAACATACCCTTCTTCATCTCACCACCATACCATGTGTTGATGATAACCTGCATCTTCTCAGTGAGGTTGAATACAACAGCTGTCTCAGAGTTAAGACCAAGCTCCTTGTAGTTCTCAACCTTAGCCTTTGAGGCGTTTAGTACTACGAAGTCAGGCTCACCATAGTTTGCAAGCTCCTCCTCAGTAGGACGGATAAACATATTCTTTACGAAGTGTGCCTGCCATGCAACCTCCATGATGAAACGAATCTTAAGACGAGTGTTCTCGTTAGCACCGCAGAAGGTATCAACAACATAGAGCTTCTTGTTTGAAAGCTCCTTAGCAGCCAACTTCTTCAACTCTGCCCAGCACTCCTTAGTTACAGGCTTATTGTCGTTCTTGTACTCCTCAGATGTCCACCAGATTGTATCCTTTGTGGTCTCATCCATTACAAAGAACTTATCCTTAGGTGAACGACCTGTGTACTCACCTGTCATAACATTTACTGCGCCCATCTCAGTTACAACGCCCTTGTCGAAGCCTGTAAGACCAGCCTTTGTCTCCTCCTCGAAGAGGGTCTCGTACGATGGGTTGTACACTACCTCCTGAACATCGGTAATGCCATACTTTGAAAGATCAATAGTAGCCATAGTTCTAAATTTATAAATTAACTTAATTCTTAAATCCCGTAGTTATATCGCGTCTGCACTATCTATAACGAGCAAAAACGCAAAATCAGTGCAAAGGTATAACTTTTTTTTGGTCTGTGAAACATTTAACAGAAATTTATTAAATTTTTTTAATAAAATTATCCCTCCTCTCTGCACTCGGCTACATTAATGCTCTAAGTGAGCGTATGATAAACTTGGGGAGTGTAGCTCTTGTCTGCTCTTGGGTGGGTCGAGTGGCGATTTTTTGCAGCCTATCTATAAACAATCTCGAACTATGGCAGACTGCTCGGTTGGTTGTTGATACCATAAGTTCGCGGTTGTAACTGAGGCTGCGCGAGTCAAGGTTTGCGCTACCTATAACCAAACGCTTAGAGTCTACAAGGGCTAACTTCGCGTGGACAAAGGCACGACGAACAACCAAAACCTCCACACCTATGGCTTGCGCCTCGCTTATGCTGTGGCGTATAACATCATCTAAGAGTAGGATGTCGCATCTCTCGGGGATGATTACCCTTATTCTAACACCTCGCTCTATGCCTCTTAGAAGAGTATCAAGGGCGTGGCGTGGAGGTATGAAGTAGGGTGTAGTGATGATTATCTCCTTCTCGGCATTCTCGACAATATCCTTTAGTAGGCGTACCATGCCTCCGCCTCCACCGCACTCTGACCAATAGAGTATGGGGCTATATGGAGCATGCGGTGTAATGTACATCTGCTTGGTCTTTGCCGAGAAGTCATGCTCAAAAAGAGTGTGCAGAGCATTGATAGTCCTATCTTTAAGATGTAAAACAGCATCGTGCCATAGCCCAAGTCTATTACCTGAAATATATCTATCAGCGATATTTATGCTGCCGATAAGGGCGGTATGGTTATCTATGATTACCATTTTGCGGTGGTTGCGCGAGTGCCAAAAGGTGCGTGCAAAGCGTAGCTCAATACCTGCCGATATCATCTTGTGTTGAAGTGTGCGAGGAAGGTTGCGCGAGCCATATCCATCTACGAGGAGCCGCACTCGCACTCCTTGTCGGGATTTGCGACATAGTATATTGGCGATGGTTGTGCCAATGCGGTCACCCTCGAATATGTAAAACTCCATATCTATGCTTTTATGTGCGCGTTGCAGCTCCTTTACGAGGGTTGTAAATATCTCCGTTGGGGAACTTAAAAACTCCTCTCTTTGTTCGGTGTGGTGTTTACTTCTCATAGTGTCGACTTATTATTATCTTCTGTGAGTCGTACGGCACACTTTATGCCAAAAAAATTTGTCCATTCCGAAAATTTAGCCTACCTTTGTGCTATAATTAACGGGGAGTTCTAACTTTATAAGGGTTAGAATTCATTATTTTTTTGTGTTATGCTGTAAAGCGTAGCAAAATAGGGATGATAATAATTAATAATAAGTATAGATTATGAGTAAGGAGATTATTTACCTCACAGCAGAGGGTATGAACAAACTAAAGGAGGAGCTTCACCACATGATCTCTGTGGAGCGTCCTGCGGCTGCAGCAGCTATTGCTGAGGCTCGTGATAAGGGTGATCTTTCGGAGAATGCCGAGTATGATGCTGCGCGCGAGGCTCAGGGACTTCTTGAGATGCGTATTGCACAGCTTGAGCAGACATTGACCAAGGCACGCATCATTGATGAGTCAAAGATTGATACCTCTAAGGTGCAGATACTTAGCAAGGTAAAGCTTATGAATCACAACGCTAAGCGCGAGGTTGAGTACACAATTGTATCCGAGAATGAGGCAAACCTACGCGAGGGTAAGCTTGCTATCGGCACTCCTATTGCTAAGGCATTGCTTGGTAAGAAGGTTGGCGATATCGTTGAGGTGCAGGTGCCTGCAGGTCTGTTGAAGCTTGAGATTTTGAATATCTCTATATAATATTGTCTGGCAAGGCTATTTTGCCTGATAATGGCATCTATTGCCGCTTAAGACCTTTCTTAGCAATAAGGGGATGACTAAAAAGTAAATTAGCCATCCCCTTTTCGTTGTGATGTACGGTTTGTCGGAAGATATTCTCAAGGTGCAGTTGTTATTATCTTATTGTGTTTGCATATTAGTTGAGTGAAACGCCCCTGAGTAAAAGTTTTATTGGATGTTTGCCCACTTTCCAAAATAAAGCGTTATCTTTGTTATCTATTATATATAATATTAGGTATGAAGTATTATGTGATTGCTGGTGAGCCGTCGGGAGATTTGCATGGTGGTAAGCTTATGCGCGAGATAGCACGGGAGGATTGTGAGGCTAAGTTCCGCTTCTGCGGTGGCGATCTTATGGCTGCAACAGCTGGGAAGCAGAGCATGCTCTATCACTATAAGCAGATGTCCTTCTTTGGATTTGTGCAGGTGGCAATGAACCTTAGAACCATCTTTACGCAGATAGACACCGTAAAGGAGGATATCGAGCGCTTTATGCCCGATGTTATTATCCTTATAGACTACCCAGCCTTTAACATCCGCATTGCAAAGTGGGCTAAGAGTCGTGGTATTAAGGTCTACTACTACATCGCCCCAAAGGTGTGGGCATGGAAGGAGCGCAGAGTGAGGAGTCTACGCAAGTATGTCGATTGTCTATACACTATCTTTCCGTTCGAGACAGAGTATTTTCGTGGTCACGGCATCGAGCCTCACTTCTTCGGTAATCCGCTGGTAGATGATATTGCTGAGCGCAAACCGTCACTACCTACAAAGGAGGATTTTGTTAGAGAGTGCGGGTTGGATAGCCGCCCTATAGTGGCTTTGCTGGCAGGTAGTAGGGTCTCGGAGATAAAAGCCAACTTGCCAGATATGGTGGCCCTTGCGCGCGAGTTTCCTCGCTATCAATTTGTTGTAACGGCAGTGCCTTGGATAGATAAGACCATCTACGATAGGTATATTGCTGGCTCGCCTGTGCGTTATGTGAATAATCGCACACAACATACCTTGGCGCACTCTGTTGCCGCAGTGGTAACCTCTGGTACTGCTACGCTTGAAACTGCGCTTATGGGCATTCCAGAGGTGGTGATATACCATGTACCTTGGATATATGAGAAACTTAAACCATACTTCTTGAAGATACCATATATCTCGTTGGTAAACATAAACCTCAATCGTGAGTCTGTCAAGGAGCTTGTTAGGGCAAACCTTAGAATGGAGGAGGCATCAAGGGAACTTCGTGCGATATTACCACATGGTGCTGAGCGTGAGCGAATGCTCAGGGATTTCGCCGAGTTAAGCATGATGATGGGGGGTGATGGTGCCTCAGCTCGCTTTGCACATGATATTGTAAATAGACTTAGATAGAATGAAACTGATAAACATTATAAATAACTACACTGCGGAGGGTTGTAATCCTCAGTTCTACCTAAAGGCGGATACGGCACTACTCAGAAACAACGATGCCTTCTATATCCCCAATATGATGGGGTGTATTGTGGCTCAACCACATATAGTGTTGAAGAATGCACGCCTTGCAAAGTCTCTTTCTGAGCGTTTCGCATCGCGCTGCATTGATGGTGTTATGGCAGGTGTTACTTTTACTGCTAAAGATAAGCTCGCCGAGGCAAAACGCTTGGGTCTTCCTTGGGACGAAGCTGTAGGTTTCGACCACTCTTCAGCCCTGTCGCTTGAGATGCTACCGCGCGATGCTATGTTGGAGGGTGCGGTGTTCTATGTCAATGATGAGGAGCACGCGCGTATCTCGATTAGCGATATGCGCTTTACGCCTGATAGGGTTATAAGCCACCTCTCGGAGTGTATGACGCTGCGTATAGGTGATCTTATCTATCTTGGTTCGAAGGATGAGTTCGAGGTGAGAGTAGGCGATAACTTCAAGGTTGTTGTGGCAGGCAAGACACTACTTGATTTTGATATTAAGTAGAGAGTAGTCAGAGGCAGCCGAACAGGTTTACCATGTCGTTATAAACAAGAAGTGGGTGACTATTTTACTATTTAGTCACCCACTTGGATTTTATTAAACATGTTTGCGTTGCTCGCAGATTAGTTATTTCGGTCTCAATTAGACTCGAAACCTGGGTCGATATCGATACCTCATGAGCCGAATGATGCTGTAAGCAGACGACCCTCAATTACGGTCTCCATGTTACGCTTCAAAGGAACAACGATACCTGACCAGTTGCTTATTCGGTCATCTTCTGTTACCTCTTTGCCATCCTCTCTTGTAAGCACACCGTC
>JAFXBB010000090.1 GCA_017521945.1 Alistipes sp.
AACAACTTCTCGAAGAAGCATGCCTGCCTCTTCGACGGTGTGCGTCAGGACTCTGGCGACCCTATAGCCTTCATTGATATGGCTATCAATCGCTATAAGGAGCTTGGTATCGACCCAATGACAAAGTCTATCGTCTTTAGTGACTCGCTCAACTTCGAGAAGTGTGTCGAGATTAAGAGGGCATGCGAGGGTCGTATTAAGTGCATGTTCGGCATAGGCACCAACCTCACCTGCGATACCGGTCACCCTTCGTGCAACATCGTCATGAAGCTCTCATCTTGTCAGATTAACTCTCGCAAACCTAAGGAGTTATGCGTAAAGCTCTCGGATGTCGAGGGTAAGGAGATGGGCGACCCAGAGGAGGTAAAGGTATATCGTTATCTTCTTCGTAATCAACAGGCTAAATAACTTTCAAACAATATTGCTATGACTACAAACTATATATCGCCTGAACTCTATTGGATAGAGATTGAGGTGGAGAGTGGCTTTGCCAACTCACTTGAAGACCCATCTGAAAACGAAGAAATGGATTGGTAGCTATGAAACGACTTACACTACTTGCACTGCTTGTGATAGGTATCACAGCGTGTACACAGGATACTATCGACGAGGCAAGCAACCTAAAAGCCAATGTAGAGCATATCTATGCCACATTTGAGGAGGCTACGCGCGTTGAGCTAAACGATAAGAAGCAGAGCGTATGGACCGAGGGTGATAGGATTGTGCGCTTTGGCAACGGAATACATGATGTATGGGAGTTTGCCGGCAAGACAGGTGACCGCGGTGGCGAGTTCAACAACATAGGTTACTTTGATGAGTATATTGACTTCGACTTCGGTGATAAGTACTACGCTCTATACTCATACGATAACTACGGATGGTTTGGTACTTTTAATACAGGCGAGCCTGCCTATTTCTACTATGTAAGAGGCACTCAGGAGTATAAGCAGAACACCTACGACCCAGCGAGCAACAATATGATTGCCGTAAGTAATGATGGCAATGACTTTGAGTTTTACAACCTTATGGGCTACTTGCGCCTTAGCCTAACGGGCGAGAAGCGCGTATCTAATATTGTTCTTAAGGGTAACAACAGTGAGGCACTCAGTGGTCGAAGATATGTGAAGTATGACGACTTCACCGTAGGCGCATGGTACGACAATCTCGCTACATCCATCACTCTAAATTGCGGCGAAGAGGGTGTGCAGCTCACAGATACTCCTACTGACTTCTACTTCGCTATTGCTCCCACTTATTTTGAGGGAGGTATTAATGTCAGTGTAACATTTACAGATGGTACTCGCTTCCCAATCAAGACCACCAAGGAGATATACATCGAGCGCAACCATATTCAACCTATGGCCTCAGTCGAGACCGGCAGCGGCGTAGATTGGCAGATTATCACCATCAAGCACTCTGGCGACACCGTGGCAAGACCTTATCTATATGGAGATACCAATCTTGCCGGCTATATCTATTGGAACGATGGCTGGATGTCGAACATAAATGTATCTGGCTCGTATGTCTACGACGACGGTATGCCTGAGCATAATATTACAATAAAGGCTCTAAACGCCAACTACTTCTATATTGATAGTTGTGCGGGTATCAGCGAGATTGATTTCAGTAACTTCTAATTCGCCAACTAACTATGAAAAAGATATTTATACTTTTTGTTCTACTCTGCACATCACTTACTCTTAGTGCAGGACCTATTGGCGAGGCTCGCGCACGCCAAATTGCCGAGGAGTTCTTTGCTGAGCATGCTACAACACGCTCTTCAGAGCCATTGCGCCTTGAGTGGGCGGGCGATGTAATCACCGAGCCTATAAGCACCGGCGACAAACTAAACACCTCGCTGATGTATATATACACTCGTGGTGAGAATAGCGGTTTCGTTGTTGTTGCAGGTGATGACAACATCCACCCTATTATCGCCTACTCTTTTGACACCACCTTCAACAGCAACGATATGGCTGATGCCACCAAGGCAATTCTTGACGCTTGGTGTAAGCAAATTGACGCAGCCCGTAAGGAGCAAATCTCCGCTTGCACAACTCGTACCACAACCCGTAGCGGAGATGAATTACTATACGAGACTGCTCTTTGGAATCAAGGTGAGCCATACAACCGCGAAGCCCCTGTTTACGATGGCTATCGCTCAGTAACAGGCTGTGCAGCAACGGCGGCAGCCATTATATGCCGTTATAACCGTTGGCCAGATTATGGCGTAGGCACAACACCTGAGTATAGCTACTATGATGCTTACGGCCAATTGCAAACTGTACCAGCAAACACCCTCGGCAGAGTATACGATTACGACAATATGCTACTCGACTACAACAATGGCTACACCGAGGAGCAGGGCAACGCCGTAGCTGCTCTTATGAAGGATATGGGTACTGCGATATATATGTCCTACCACTACACCGAGTCAGGTGCTTCAGCATTTGACAATGTTCAGGCGTTTGGCAACTACTTCAAATACTCAAAAGAGGCAAAACTGCTATGTTTGGATAACTACGGTATTGAGACTTGGAACAATATGATGCGAGAAAATCTACGCAATTGTGGTCCTACCTACTACTCTGGAGGTACTAACAATGGTGGTCACGCCTTTGTAATCGATGGATACTCTGGCGACTATTTCCACATCAACTATGGATGGGGAGGCTCTGCCAACGCTTGGTATCTCCTACCTAACATTGATTTCTACGCACGCCAAGCAGCGATATTTAATCTTGTACCAGACAAAGATGGCAGCACCCAATATCAGGATAATATAATGTTGACCCAATACTACTCCGAAACAGCATCATGGCACGGCATATTTAGCGATGCCGAGAGTTATGTAACAGGTCAGCCTTTCAATGTTTATCTTGGCGCTATGAACAACATGGGAGGCCGAGCATTTAGTGGAGTTATTGCCCTTTTCCACTGCGATAAAGATGGAGAGCACAAAGAGCAGCTTTATAGCTGGGATGTCGAGGACTTCAACTTAGGAGCGCTATGGGGTCTTTCGACAGAGGAACCTATATCACTCAGCCAACATATAGAGTTGGGAGATAGCATCCGCGCATATTTCATGAGCTATGACAGCGATGAATGGGTATGGATAAGATCGTGGGGTGGCTTTGCCACAGAGCAAATTGCTCTATGCCTATCGCCTGAGCAGATTGCTCAAATGGTGCAATTCCACTACGACAAGTCCCAACAGGCTATATTCTTAGAGTCGATAAATGCCTTGCAGACAGAGCTATACAAACCTGATGGCAACATTGAGAGCAAGGATATGAGGGGACACACCTATTTGTATTACATCGTCGACGGCAAGGGCGAGTATACGCTCAAAGTTCGTTCAGGAGGCGAGCCATACGAGCTAAAATTTAAGCTATAGGCTTAATTTAGCTACACTTATATAAAAAAGCGCATAGGGATGTTGCAATTTGCGAAAAATTGTGTATCTTTGTGCGCTTTTGTGCCACGGTGGCACTAAAGATAAAAAATTAGTACAATGAAAGTTTGTGAAATCACTGGCAAGGTAGCGATGGTGGGTAACAATGTTTCT
>JAFXBB010000091.1 GCA_017521945.1 Alistipes sp.
ACGATTGGATATAATGCATTCCAATATTGCAACAGCCTTACAAGTGTAACTATTCCTGATAGCGTAACTACGATTGGAGGTGGTGCTTTCTGGGGTTGCAGCAGCCTTACAAGTATAACTATTCCTGATAGCGTAACTACGATTGGAGATGGTGCATTCGGTAATTGCAGCAGCCTTACAAGTGTAAATATTGGTGATAGCGTAACTGAGATTGGATACGCTGCATTCCAATATTGCAGCAGCCTTACAAGTGTAACTATTCCTGATAGCGTAACTTCGATTGGAAATTATACATTCCGTGATTGTAGTAACCTTACAAGTGTGTATTGCAAGGCTATAACACCTCCAGCAGTAACATTAGATTATAATGGCTATTGGTATGCATTTGGTGACAACGCTTCGGGTCGTAAGATTTTTGTGCCTATGGAGTCGGTAGAGGCGTATAAGAGTGCAAGTGGTTGGAGTGAGTATGCGTCTGATATTGAGGGTTACAACTTTTAGTCTGAGGTAAAACAGAGTTTACTTTGATACCCGCGCTATGGTCAACCGTAGTGCGGGTATTATTTTTAATACCTGCGATATTGTGGGGACAGCAGAGACAACAGAGACAACAGAGACAACAGAGAGAGTGCAGCGATAGCCGACTTCGCTATCATCTCTATCGTCTCAAAAAACAGACTGATCCACCCACGACCAAATTTTTGATTTTAGAGGAGCAGATTTGTTCTATCCTAAACAAAATACACTTTTTATTCACTCTCGTGGATTGTGAGGGCAGCAGCGAGTTGAGTATCACTGTTGTTTTCGCTGCTGATGCTTACAACGCCCAATATTACTCCAAAAGTAATCTCACAACTTATTAGATATCAAGGCAATCTGTTCTCTAATATACGCTTCAAACTCTGGACTGTCAACAATCTCGATATCATCCATAAGTCCCATAACAAAGCGACCTGCACCGCGATAGTTGCACACCTTAGTGTCGAGCAGCCACGACGAGTCATCAAACTGAGTGATATCTCGCTCAGCGAGTGGGTACTCCTCGATAAGCAAGTTGCGCGAGAGCATACCGAGTCGTAGCTTTACGCTATGCTGCTCAAAGCCCGTCATGCGGAAGATATCGATATATCCCTCCCTGTGGCTATCAGTATAGTGCCACTCTATGTCAAGCACCTCGACTGAGCCTATACGCGAGGTCTTGAAGAGCTTGTTCATGCCACTTTCAGGCTCATAGCACCATACCTGCACATAGTTCGTGGTAAAGCCAAACGGCTCAACTACCCTATCGCGCACATTGCCCGTATGACCCGAAGCGTAGTCGCGCAAAACGACTTGACAACGACACTCTATAGCCTCAACCAAGCGATTTACATTTGAGGCATTGGCACCATGCACAACACTCGATGCCATAGAGGTACAGTTGTAAACCGTTGATAGCTTCTTGCGCAAATTTTGCTTAAGCATATTCGTATCGTCCAAAGCCTCAATAAGCTGATTTACAATATGCGCCTCCTCATCAGTGAAGTGTACCAACTGCGAAATATCCTTAAAATAGGGACTCTCCTTGCCAAGTTTATAGACACCGCCTTCGAGCTTCTGCACAACAAAACCCGCCTCCTTGAACGACTCTATATAGCGATATATCGAGCGATAGGAGGTATCAAGCCTCTCTGCAAGGTCTTTTATCGTGTAGTTCACATTGCCCGTCATAAGCTTCATAAGCTTCAAAAGACGCTCCACTTTAGGTTGTTCCATAGCTTGTGTGAGATATTTTTTGTAAAGATACGAAAATATTTTAATCTCACTATTTTGGTAATCTAAAAATATTTACTACCTTTGCCACCGCTAATATGATTAGCGCCCTTGGAGAATCCGTAGCTCAGCAGGTAGAGCACAACACTTTTAATGTTGGGGTCCCGGGTTCGAGCCCCGGCGGATTCACCACCTTTTAGCGAGCAGCAGAGTTTCACTCTGTTGCTTTTTTTGTTGTAGTGCTTTCTGTGCAAGCACAATGCACACAACAAAAATAGCACCTTGCTTATAGCAAGTACTGCTCGCATATCCTCCGCGCCTACTCACTTATGGCGGGTTGCGAGGATATGAAAGAGTTTATTGCTCGGCTTATTGCCTCCGCTTTTATGGTATTCGCTCTTCGGCTACGCCGTTCGAGCCACCGGCGGATTCACGGAAAAAAAGGAGAGCTTTGGCTCTCCTTTTTTCGTGAATCAGTATTTACATTCCCTCTAAATCCCCCTTTGACAAAGGGGGACTTGTTTGCAGACACTCTCATATTCGCATACACCCAATAATATTCTCTTGTAATATGGGTTGAGCCGATAGTGAGTGGTTTATTGCTCGGGTTTGCGCCCTACGCTACGAGGTATCGGCTCTTCGGCTATGCCGTCCGAGCCCCGGCGGATTCACGGAGAAAAGGGCAGTCATTGCGACTGTCCTTTTCTCGTGAATAGGTGTGTTACCCACCCCCTAAATCCCCCTCCTGTGAGGGGGACTTGCTATTTCTTGCTTCAAATTTCCGCCGAATATTAAGAGTATGTGGGTTTTATGGTGCGAATCCAGCCAAATTCTGAGGGTTACACACTTTGCAATCCGATGAAATCGGGTGAAATCCGATGCAATTCTATTCTTCCCAGCAGTCCAATCCCAAACGAAGAGAGAAGTGTGTGACCAACTTTTTAGACGGTCAAAAATCACTGTTGCCTATCAATTTTCGACCAAAATCCGTATACAATCTACCCGAAAAGTTTCTCAACGACCTCCTCAATGGTGTACGCCTCGTAGCGTTGCTTTGCCGTGGTATAGCGATTATTTACCTCAATAAATGAACTCCAAACAGGTCTAAACGGATAAACCGAAACGCTACAACTATTGCCCTCTGCGCCTACATATGCGCACTTATTCCCTCCGCTCAGCGGACTTCCAGCGATGTAGTATATAGGCTGCTTTGCTCCAAAATCGTCCTCTGTCCAGGCACATTCGTTGTATTTCCACCACTCGATATATACGCCAAGCGTTATGTTGTCAAAGCCCGATGTTCCTGTGTAAGCAAGTCCGCAACGGATCGGCACTGAAGCAAGAAACATTCTACTGTCGGCGAGAATTTTGTCGCTCTCCATAATTAGTCGATGGGCATTGCGAATGAAGAGTTCTTTGCGTTGGTCGTTTAGCTCATTTCGCTCGGCTGTGCTTAATTCTTTTTGTTTTGGTCTGCCAACTTGCAAATACTCACCCGTAGTGTCGAGTTTGAGGTTGTCATCTTTGATTATTTCGGGCTGCTCAGCCTTCGGAAACGCCTCGATGCGTGTTCCATCAAGAAGTTCGATGTAGTGTTCCATAGTTGTATAAATTAAATGACAACTATCTACTTTATCTTGTAGATACTATTACATAATTACAATGCTGTATAGTCTGGCATTGGTATTTCAATTGGCAATTTTTTATTAGAATTATTATTCCAAGTTGCAACAAGATATTCACAGTGGGTAATACCTAACTCTGTTTTAGATTTAAGTAATTTAATCAACTCTTTCCTCAATTTAGAGTTAAGAATATTCTCTTTCCCTGTATGGTGGAAATATTCTGCTTTCTCAATCTTTATACAAGTATGAAATTTATTACCATTAAAGTTTGTATCTTTAATATGAAAGTGAGGAATATAATCACCATCATTAGTATTGATAGATATTGCATATTCATCTACATTACCTATCAATGCCATTTCAAGCAACTCATTTGTTGCTTGATTACTATTTGATTTCTTAACTTTATTGTCTTTGTTATATTCTAAATTGCTTGTTTACAATTATATAGGATTTTTGAGGAATTATTTTAGCAAGGTTAAAGAGGATAGTTGCCTTAAATCTCACAAAAATTCATAAAGTCGGTCATTATGCTTTCGAGTCCAGCGTCCGCTTCGATAGCATACCAGCACTTCCCGGTGCGAACCTCGATATGGCTGCGCTTTTTGTAGTTGCGAATCTCGCTAACTACGCCAAGACTTATCCACTCGGCATATCGCTCGCAAGGACGCACCTGTAACTCCTTGCCAACCACTACTTTTAGTGGCATCTCCGCCTCGGCAAGAAAGGTCGTAGCGTTTCCCTGCTTGTCGAGTTGCGAAATCTTTACATAGTTTCCGATTGTGTAGCGTTGTTTCATATCTTTTTCTCCTTTCGACAACAAATGTAAATCAACACTATGCCATTTTATGGCACAGAATAAAAATCTATAGAAACTATCCACTCTATTTATTCCTTGTTATCACGGATTGCCAAAAGCAGATCCACTGCATCCTCTGCGACCCTCTTCTTATGCAGATTTCCACCAACGATTTGCATAAAATCTATTATCGTTAACTCTTTTTCATTGTCAGCAACGGCTCGCAATTCATTGGAATAGCGACTTACAAATTCCACAATCTTTTCAAAGTCATCCGTTGTGATTTTAACTCTCTTGCGAGGAAACGCAAGATATGGCCTCTTGGAAACAACCAAAGGCAACCACTCGTTGTTCCTATCCTCGTAACCATTCTTAAAGTATATCCACAACGGATGTTCCAAATGCTTAAATCGTTCCCAATTATCAATATGAATATAGACAGGCAACCCAGTCCTTTCAGGTGACAACAGCCAAAAGGTTGATCCGTTAATCTCATCCGTTTTATAGTAGTAAAGAGTTCTCTCCTTAAGCATAACACTCGCCTTTTAATCAATTAACATCTTTCACATTCCCTAAATTTTCAATAAAATCATTTATATCGTATTTCATATTTGCAACTTGTAGCAATTCGTGTTGAAACTTACACACAAAGTCTAACAGTGTACCGAAGTCCTCATTTGTGATTTGCAGAGGTGTATCGTATGGGCGATATGGATTACATCCGATAACAATAGGATCAAGCTCAGCATCTTCGTTATAGCCATTACGGAAATAGAGCCATAGCGGATGCTTATATTTCAGATATGCAAAGCCTTCATCAATCCATATCTTAACAGGCAAACCAGATTTCTCTGTAGAAATAGCCCAACTAAAAAAGAATGTCTCCTCACACTCATAGCGATAATACTCCAAAGGTTTCAATGCTTCGGGTTGGCAACAGATTCCTTTGTAGACATCTTTTCTTATGCGAATAGCAGTCCAACCAACCGATTCGCGTGCGCGTGTCAGAGCCTCGTCAGACATATCTGCAAATTGCTCATTAAGGCTTAATAATGTAGAGTAAGGCTCGGTTTCAAAATCAATAATGGCAAACTCTATTCTTGACTCTTCGCGCAATACATAGTCGTTTGTCTTACGAATAGGTTTCGAAGTATTTAGTTTTTCGTAGTATTGTTTGATAATACCATCGTTATCCACTTTATGAAAAGCAAACGGTTGTTGTCCGTAGTTCGCAGCCAAGCGCTTGGCAAGGGTGAAATTTATATTGAAAATGTGGCAAAATTTGCCATCTTTCTTTACAAGATATTGCCCATAGCGGAGTGATTCGCACAATTTGGACGAGGATATTAGCGTCGCAAATTCTTTGATTTTGGGGGTCATAATAGAGTTCGTTTAATATATTGTTATCACTTCCTGTCCGTTAAATCTGCGGTAGTAAAGCGAACCTCGAACATAGAACGACTCGTGGCGGGTTACGGCATTATAAATCTTCTTGGGGAGTATCTCAGCAAGACGCTTATCTCCAACCATCTTGCGTAATGCTCTGCGACCTCGCACATCGTCCATTGCTCCTACGCATACGATTTCTCCGTTACGGCACAATGCTACCGCTATCATCACTCTGCCAAAGCCGATAGTCTCAACCACATCACCCACCTTAAACTCAGGAATGGCTATATTATAGAGAAACGAAAAATCGTTGAATAGGTGCATTGCCACATCATCAATCTCTGCGGCATCTGTCACCCTACTCTGTGTGCGTTCCAAATGCTGCTCCCATACCTTCTCACCAAATAGTCGGCAAGCATCGCCATAGTCAAACTCTAAGTTTTGCAAACCCATCACGCGTAATGATCTGTTCATATCTTTGGTAAAATCATATTTTTCTCGCTCTCTATCTTTGTGTAAATGATTACGAATAAGAGATAATTCCTTGTTAGCTTCCTTTACGGATATATCTCCACGGCGAGCCTGACGAGTTATAGCACGAATGCCGATACGCTCGGTAGCATCGAAATAGCCAATCAGCGCATCATATTCAAACCACATTGGTAGTAGCTCTGCAATCTTTTCTTTATTGCTCACGAGGTAGCGTTGTCGGCGACGAATTTCAAGTTCCTGCTTGTATATCTTTTTTAGGGCTAACGCCTCTGGAGTGTAGTTCACATCCTCTCTAACCACATTAACTATGTGGTCAAACAGCGCCCTCTTTTTGCCAGGATATGGGGCTGTCATCTCAACCATATCACTTTCGAAGCCATTATCATATATATAGTGGTGTAGCACGCCTTTGAGTTTAATACAGCCATACCTTGCCTCAATGTTCTCTGTTCTATCAGACACTAACTCCATTGATAAGATTCTGTTATAATCCATAATTCCTCACTGTTTTGTTTCTGAAGCAAAGATATTTTACTACTATGCCATTTTTTGGCACAATAAATTTGTATCTTTGCAATAAATAACAAAAACACATATAAACTTTAGAGGAATGGCGGGAAATGTTTACAAAAGATATGTTTGGTTGCTCGACTTGATTAGCCGCAACGATGGAATAACACAGGAAGATATCAATAACAAATGGCAGCGATGCAGCTTGAATGAGACTGGTGAGCGATTACCACCACGCACATTTCACAACCACTTGCAAAAGATTTATGAGATCTTCGGTGTGAAGATTGCAAGCACAGGTAAGGATATGTATCGCATAATCGATTCTGGCGATATTGACCTTGACAACTCACAGCAGTCACTGCTGGCGCACCTACAGATTAGCAACGCTCTATTCTCCAACCCCGAGATGGCAAAACGGATATCTCTCGACGGTTATATGTCGTTCCGCTACTTCACACCCCTTATCGAGGCTATGGAGGATGGCAAGGTTGTGGAGCTTAACTATCTGCACCACGAAAAAGATTGTCGTTCCTACCCCAAGATACGCCCCTACTACATCAAGCAGTTTGAGCGAGGCTGGTTTGTGGTTGGCAGGGAGCTAAAGAGCAAGGCAATATGCGCCTACGCATTTAGCGATATTATAGCAATTCGCCTAAGCGAAGATGGCGAGAAGTTCGACATATCAGAGATTGATGTTGCAGAGTTTATGCGCAACCCAAAGTTTGGCAAGAGTAAGTATAACAACAACGACCTTTATATGAAGATGTATGAGGCGCACAAGCACACTCGCCGCCGCAACAGATGGGGAACATACACTCCTGAAGGCTACGAGGTCCCAGAGTTAGATTTTGAGGTGGGCGAGCCATTAGCGGGTCTTAAAGATATTGCACAAAACCAGAATGTAGCTTTATATATTCACGGCCTTGCTTCGGGGGAGAAGGGCTCTACATTCCAAGAACTAAAGAAGCGATTTCCGCAATTTCACTGGATATCTGCAGACTTTGGAGAGAATTTGGAGCAGAACGTGAAACGCATAAACTCAATGGCAAAGTTGTGGAATGCGAAACTTATCATCGGCACATCATTCGGAGGACTTGCTCTGCTCTATGCTAAAACGCCAAATATCGTAAAGGTGGTATGCAACCCTGCGCTATCTATAGCCGATTGCATTCGCAATAATATTGGTCTTGGCGAACACGAATACTTCTGCAAGCGACAAGACAGAGTGCAGGAATTTGAACTTACTGAGGATATGTGCAAGGAGTATGAGGCGTACATCGCCAACCATCCTATTCAACTCGGCAAAGAGAATTACGCACTCTTCTCAGCTCACGACGAGCTATTGGGCGACGAGGCAGCCGCAGAGGCTCAAAAGGTCGTTGCCGAAGCAGGATATAATATTCTCATAGATAGTAAGGGACAGCACCGCCTCGGCAAAAGCGCATTCACGATTATCGAGAATGAAGTAGTCAAAAAACTTGAATTTAAGCCAAACGACAACTCTAACCTATAAGTGCAATATAAACAGAGGGGCTGACTAAAAAGCACCTTAGCCAGCCCCAACCTAAGAGAGTGAATAAATTATTATTACCACTTTCTAATACTGAGCAATCTTAATCTCGACGGATCATAGTCTCGATGAGACATTCTCTCGCGCAATACTTGTAGGAACTCAAACTCTGCAGGCTGGTTTTCACAACCATAAATCACTGCTCCCCAATGCTCGCCCATATACTCAAATGTGGCCTCCCAATTATAATACTTCATAGCTTTAATTTGTTAAATTTCGCCTACTCACTTAATGGCATTTCGGCATACTCCAAATTATATTGACAATGTCATATCCATATAACTATCAACAGTGAATCTGCCCATATAGTTAAGTATTCCAGGATTGCGTAGCTTATAATACTTAATAACCTCCACTTTAGCTTGCTCATTTGAGGTTATCTCCCTACTCGTTGTAATATATGCCACCTGACCAGCTCCCTGTAAGTCACTTGTGTACTCTATGCGATATGAGTAGGTCTCATCAACAATAAGTTCATCATCTTCATCAGCAAGGTCACAATCTGGATCTCGCTGTGCATCAAGCGCAGCCTGTGCCTGTCGTCCTATTCTGTCAAAAAACTCATCATCTGTTTCTCTTTTTGAATAGTCAGAAATAGTCTTAAATAACTCTTTGAATAATCCCATAAGTTTTATGTTTTAATTAGGTTAACAATCTCGCTCATTTGCCAAATATATCATTTAATATAGAGCCTAATACACCAAACAATCCACATACAATCGCCACGACAATAAGCGCCATAATTATAATCCACACTGAAATCCCGCCAGCAAAATCATTAACTAATTCGTAATTGATACTTGCTGCAATAATCATTATAAGTACTACAGCGCAACCACATCCTCCAGATTTATTTGCCATATTCTAAATTTAATCATTATACTATATAAGGCGTTATAACTACCTTCTTACTGTCGATACAAAGCTACTTTATAGCTGCGCCAAAATCTTGCACAGATGCAGAAATAACAACGAAAGTGTGGTTTATAAAAATGAAGTAACCCCAAAAGTTTGGGAAAAAACTTTTGGGGCTACTTCAAAACCACACTTTTTGTTACATATTCAACTTGAAATACTGATATATCAGAACCATCGCCATGGTATCAAGCTCGCAGTAGCGCGAAAGGGCGTCCTTCAATTTTAGTTTCTCGTTATCCGTAAGGCCATCATACTGCAATTTCGCGTAGTTAGCATTGGCCAAACCTCCATTATTGAGGATATCATTACTATTCGTTGCACCCTCTACCGACTCGTCTACGGTTGTGCTGTAAGCAATGGGATATTTTTTGCAGAAGCACCTCGTGCGGCATTATGGTCAATAAAAATGATATTTATTGTCTTGTTATTGAGGATTACCTTGTACCATTGGTTTTTGCTTGCAGAGGATATACCAAAATATTTAGATATTCTATCTCTTGTTGGTCTACCTAA
>JAFXBB010000092.1 GCA_017521945.1 Alistipes sp.
CTCTCTCGTCTCTCTCGTCTCTCTCGTCTCTCTCGTCTCTCTCGTCTCTCTCGTCTCTCTCGTCTCTCTCGTCTCTCTCGTCTCTGTTGTCTCTAAACTCCCTTCAACCACATCCCTGTGACAGTGTGACAACTTTCTTGTGATAGCGGCGCTTCAATCAAAAACCTCGAATGGGAAATACATTTAAGTATGACCCATCCGAGGCTTTTTCATGTCAGCGGCAGTAGATGCTGCCTTATCTTAGGGAAATTATGGGAGCGGAACAACATTAGCAAAGCCCATAAATGCCATTGCAAGGAGTCCTGCGGTGATGAGCGCGATTGGTACGCCACGCAGAGCTTGTGGTGTATCTTCGACCTCCAAGCGTTCGCGGATACCTGCGAAGAGTATCAGTGCGAGGGCAAAGCCCAAGGCGGTAGATACAGAGTAGATAACACCCGTAAGCAGGTCAAAATCCTTCTGCACGGCGATAATGGCAACACCCAATACCGCGCAGTTTGTGGTGATGAGCGGTAGGAAGATACCGAGTGCCTGATACAAGGCTGGGGATATCTTCTTAAGGACAATCTCTACCATTTGCACCAATGCTGCAATAACGAGGATGAAGGTGATAGTCTGCATATACTCAATACCGAAAGGTACGAGGATATAGCTCTGTATTGCCCATGTTACCACAGAAGATAGTGCCATAACGAAGGTTACCGCCATACCCATACCAAACGAGGTCTCCACCTTTGATGATACACCGAGGAATGGACAGATACCGAGGAACTGCGATAGCACCACATTGTTAACAAAGATAGCACCGATAACTATGGCGAAGAGGGTGATTGCCTGAACGCTGACGCTACCCGTTGCGAAGCCATTCAATACCTCGCTCGAAATATTCTCTGCAATTAGTATATTCATAATATCTATCGTTTTGCAACTTTGTTAAACAATACCATAAGGTAGCCCAAGACGATGAAACCGCCGGGGGCAAGGATGAAGAGAAGTGGCATAACACCATCTGCAAAGGTGTAGCCGAAGATTGAGCCTGAGCCAAGTACCTCGCGCACAGCACCTATCACTGTAAGCGAGAGGGTAAAGCCCAAGCCGATACCCACGCCGTCGAGGGCAGAGTCCAAGACACCATTCTTCGAGGCAAATGCCTCAGCGCGACCAAGGATAATGCAGTTTACCACGATAAGTGGAATGAAGACACCAAGTGCCGCATATAGTGATGGTACATAGGCCTGCATAAGCATCTCGATAATGGTTACGAACGAAGCGATAACCACGATAAATGCTGGAATGCGCACCTTGCCGGGAATGAGGTTCTTAATTAGCGAGATAACAATATTTGACATGATAAGCACAGCCATGGTTGCTACGCCCATACCCATACCGTTTATCGCCGATGAGGTGACACCAATAGTCGGACACATACCAAGGATAAGAACAAATGTGGGGTTCTCCTTAAGTATACCTTTGGTTATAATCTGAAGTTTACTCATTGTCACTCTCTCCTTTCTGAGCCTCTGGCTCGTAGTTGTTTATCTCTTCGTATGGCATTGATGCGCCTGAAGGTGCTGCATTCAACGCTTCATCGCTTGTATCAAGACGGCCTGTAGCCCATAGATATCCTGCATAGGCGGTCTCTACGGCATTGGCGTATGCGCGAGATGATATGGTTGAGCCTGTTAGGGCATCAAACGAGCCACCCTCCTTTGTTACGCTGAACTTTAGCTCGGCAGGATTCTTCTTTGCTATACTGCGGATAAGACTATTGCCCTCCTTTGTCATATTAGCACCAAGACCCGGGGTCTCCTTCTGTGACAACACCTCAACATCATTGATTATACTCTTATCCTCCTGCTCCACAAAGCCTACCATAAGTGTTATGCGGTCGGCATAGCCACTCTTGGTGATGCTTGGGGCCTCGACAGCGTAGCCTATAACCGAGTCATCGCTCTGGCGAACTATAGTACTTACGGTGATGGCGAAGTCTCCGATATTATGTGTTGTGTCTCTCTCCACGCGAGCCTCCTCAGCAGTCGTGTCGAGGACTAAGAACTTTGCAGTGTTCTTGGTCTGCTGCTGGCTGAGCGCTATAGCATCCTTAGTCATATTGTTTACTAAGGCTACCAAAAGTGCCGATATGGCTGTTATCGAAAACAGCACAATAACCATATTCTTTAGTGTACTCTTCATACTATCCAATTATTTAGTGCCTAAGCGTTTAGGACGACAATACTTGTTGATAAGAGGTGTCGCAGCATTCATAATGAAGATTGCAAATGACATACCCTCTGGATATGCACCCCACAAGCGGATAATCATAGTAATAAGACCGATGCCCACACCGTAGATAATCATACCCTTATGGGTCATAGGCGATGTAGAGTAGTCGGTGGCCATATAGATAGCACCAAGCAAAGCACCACCCGCCAAGATGTGGAACAATGGAAGTTCCCAAACGAGTGCGCCACCCTTAGTTGCACCTACGCAGGCAGCGAAGATAGCCATCGTGCCGAGGATTGTAACAGGAATATGCCATGTGATGACCTTACGCCATAGTAGGTATAGACCGCCGAGGATAAGAGCCAAAGCACCAATCTCACCCATAGAGCCGTTCATGTGACCACCAAACATCTGCAAGAAATCGACCTCCGATAGCAGTGATGTGTTGTACTTAACATCAGCAAGTAGGGTAGAGCCTGAGAGTGCATCTGGCACGCCTGTGGTCCAGTCGGTCATCTGCACAGGGTAGGCGATAAGTAGGAAGATACGACCAGTAAGTGCTGGGTTGAATGGGTTGCATCCCAAACCTCCGAAGGTCATCTTGCCAATACCTATAGATACAAGTGCGCCAATAACTACAATCCACCATGGAATACCTACAGGGAGGTTGAAGGCTAAAAGCACGCCTGTGACTACCGCCGAGAGATCGCCTATGGTTGAGCTACGCTTAAGGAAAAAGCGGTTGATAAGGTACTCAAACACCACGCAACTTGCTACTGCCACAGCGGTAATAAGGAGAACTCTAAGACCAAGGATATAGGTCGATACTGCCAATGCTGGGAGCAGTGCCAACACTACATCGCACATGATACGGCGAGTACTCTCTCCTCCGTGAATATGTGGTGATGGTGAAGCAAAAATTCTGTTTGCCATATTTTTTACTCTTTTATTAGCTTTAATAATCTTTACCCGCAGATGTTACTTCTTATTATTATTCGCAGCTGCGCGCGCGCGTATATTGGTCATCACTGTCTGCTTACCGATGCGAATGTAGTCCAAAAGTGGTAGGTTCGATGGACAGGTATATGAACAACAACCACACTCGATACAATCTATGGTGTTATGCTCCTCTGCCATATCCCACTTCTGCAACCTTGCCAATTTTGAGATAAGGTATGGCTCAAGACCCATAGGACACGCAGCTACACACTTGGCGCACTTTATACATGCACCCTCCTTGCCGCGCGCTGCCTCCGCACCACTCAATACTGTGATACCTGAGCAACCCTTGATTATGGGGGCTGTGATATCCACAATCGAGCGCCCCATCATAGGACCACCGTTGAGAATCTTTACATCGCCCTCAGGCAGACCGCCCGCTAACTCCAAAAGGGTACTTGTGGGTGTGCCGAAGCGCACCATATAGTTGTGAGTAGATTGCAGGTGCTTACCTGTGATGGTCACAACACGCTCAACGAGTGGCTTATTCTTCTGCACAGCCTCATATACTGCAATCGCAGAGGATACATTGCACACCACAGCACCAACAGATATTGGAAGTGCTGGTGGAGGTGGTACCTCACGACCTGTAACAGCCGCGATGAGTTGCTTCTCACCACCTTGAGGGTAGCGTAACTTTAGTGGCATAACCTCAATACCGCGGTAGTTATCTCTTGCAATTATTGTGTTGAGGTGCGCAATAGCGTCTGGCTTATTGTTCTCAACGCCGATAACGGCGCGCTCAACGCCTATGGCGCGCATCAAAATCTCAACGCCTGTAAGTAGCATCTCGCCGCGCTCAATCATGTTGCGATAGTCCGATGTTAGGTAAGGCTCGCACTCCACACCATTGATAATCAATATCTCAGCCCTCTGACCCTCGGGAATTGAGAGCTTGACATGTGTTGGGAACTGCGCACCACCAAGACCTACGATACCTGCACTCTTAATCTTTGCGATAATCTCCGAAGAGCTAAGGTTGCACTCGCGCTTAAGTTTGGGTGTTAGGTCAACGCCCTCAATCCACTCGTCACCCTCGCGCTTGATGACAATCATGTTCTGACGCTGACCCTGACCATTAGGTAGGGAGTCAACAGCTGTGACGATACCAGATATTGGGGAGTGTATGTTTGCCGAAACAAAACCTACAGCCTCACATATAAGTTGACCTGTAAGCACCTTGTCGCCCTTAGCCACTATTGGGTTGGCAGGCGCACCGATATGCTGCACAACAGGTATTCGAACCTCGTTTGGAAGTTCCAACTGCTCTATAGCCTTATCCTTGCTCCACTCCTTATTGTCGGCAGGGTGAATACCGCCTATTGGAAATGTTCTCATACTATCAAATTACTTTGTTTCCTCTGCCTTACTCTCGCTCTTTGCTGTTGGCGCGACCTTTGGTTCCTTTGGCAGTGGCTCCATATTTACAATCTTAATTGCTCCTGTTGGGCATTCGTTTACGCACTTGCGACATAGCTTACACTTCTTGTGGTCGATGTATGCAAGGTTGTTTTCGATGCTAATAGCACCGAACGGACATACCTTTTCACACTTACCGCAACCGATGCATCCCGCTTTGCACGCCTTCATGACCACAGCACCGCGGTTCTTGGAGCGACAAGCAACATATATCGCACGATTCTTAGGCCACTTCTTTCTAAGCTCGAAGAGACCTTTAGGACAAGCCTTAACACAAGCACCACAGGCAGTACACTTATCAGCATCCACCTCAACAAGACCTGTCTCGGGGTTTATGTGTAACGCACCAAACTTACAAGCACTCACACAATCGCCATAGCCGATGCAACCAAAGGCACATGCTGACTCACCCACATAGAAGGTGTTGACCACGGCGCAGTTCAAGGCACCATCGTAGTGGTTTACCTTTGGTCGTTTGTCGCAGCTGCCGCCACAACGCATGGTTGCAACCATAGGCTCCTTGTCGGGTGCTACCTTGCCCAAATAACCTGCGATAGACTTCATTGTCTCACCACCAGCCACAGGGCAGAAGAGCGATGCGATGTTATCTCTTGTAACCAACGCCTCAGACATGGCACGACAACCAGCAAAACCGCAACCGCCACAATTTGCTCCCGGCAACATCTTCTCAACTTCGTCGATGCGAGGATCCTCCTCAACATGGAACTTCTGTGCTACAAAATAGAGGATGACAGCAAGCAAAATGCCTAACACTCCGAGTGTCAACACTGTCAGTACTAATGTGTTCATCTTAGAACTCCTTAAAAATTGTAAATTCTATCTTTCGTTCAAAAATCTTTCGTGTAAAGTATATGCCTACATAGTAGAGCGCTACTGCAACTATTGAGGCTAAGGCTGATGGTCCATCTTCCACTCCAAGGCTCTTGCATCCAAAGAGTATTGCAACAAGCACGATTAGAGGTAGCAGATATCCCCAAACTACTGAGGTCATACCCATGGATGGTTTAAGTAGTGCCACTACGACCTTGTCACCCGTCTTGAACTCCGAGGCGTAGGGTGTGCGGACCTCAATAATACGCTCCGACCCACTCTCACCGCAGATTCCCTTGGCATGACATCCTGCACATGCCCCTCGCTTCTCAACACGCACGATGACCTTATCCCCCTCAATGCGCTCAACTACAGCGTCGTGTTGAATGTTGCCCATTCTCTTCTTAGATTATGTTAGATATTTGGTTTTTAGTCGCAGTAGTGGTTTACCAAAGGCATAAGCCACTCGTGACCAAAGGCGCATGGCGATAGACGCAAGACAGGAGGGAACTGATAACGCTTCTTCTCGTTCTCCATAACCATCTTGTGTATCTTCTCCACAACTGCAGAGTCAAACCCAGCGTTGATAATCTCCTCGCGGTGCTGCTTCTTCTCAATCATACGGAATAGGATTGCATCAATAACCTCGTAGTGTGGCATATTGTCACTATCCTTTTGGTTAGGGCGTAACTCAGATGATGGCTCCTTTTTGATGATTGTCTCTGGAATTACATTGCCAAAGGTGGCATTTATATAGCGTGCAAGGTCGTAAATCTCACCCTTGTAGAGGTCGCCTGTAGGGCTGAAAGTACCCGCAGTATCGCCATAGAGCGTACACCATCCGAGGGCGTTCTCGCTCTTGTTTGACGAGTTAAGTAGCATATAGCCTGTCTTGTTCTGCAACGCCATAAGCATTGTAGTTCGGATGCGAGTCTGGATGTTCTCCTCTGTAGCGTCGAATTCTGTACCACCGATTACAGGTTGCAAGGTGCCAACCATAGCGTTGTAAGCCTCGATAATTGGGAGTACGCTATACTCAACACCGAGATTTTCGGCAAGAAGTTTTGCATCCTCCACGCTCTCGTTAGGTGTGAATGGCGATGGCATGAGCAATACACGAACATTCTCCTTACCCAAGGCTCCAACTGCCAAACATGCAACAACCGAAGAGTCTACACCGCCCGATAGACCTACACAAGCCTTCTTGTATCCATTCTTGTGGAAGTAGTCGCGCAGACCTAAGCATGCAGCCTCGTAAATCATGCGGGTGCGATCCTTATATGTTGTAAATGGCACATCGAAAGGCTTGTTCTCAGCCTTTGTGTCAAATATCTGCATATCCTCCTCGAAGCTCTTCAAAATCATTGTGAGTTGACCCTCACTATTGAGTACGCCCGATGTGCCATCGTAGACGATATCTCCTGAGCCACCCACTTGGTTGACTAAAAGCAGTGTCTTACCCTCGCTGAAAGCCATGCGGCTAACCTTGTCGAAACGGCGAGAAAGGATGCCCTTGCCGTAGCGTCGAGCATTAACCGAGATTATAGTGTCAACATCGTCGTCGACATCCTCAATATGGCTGAGGTCGTCACCTACAACAACATTGAGCATCTGACCATGAAGTCGGATAGAGTGACTTCCTATAGAGGAGCCTACGATATATCCCATTTCGCGTCGTGCTGTTACATGTCGCTTGCCTATATACTCGATATTGCCCTCAGGGTCGATGTATGCAGCTGCGCTGATTGGACCCTCGGCAGTGAGGTATGGAGTACCTACGATTGCAGCAATGCCCCTGCACTTTGAGGCGATGGTCTCTATGGCCTCTTCGCAGAGAGTTAGGAATGTAGTCTTGGTTAGAAGACCGTATGCTGGAGTTCCTGATACGGCAAACTCGGCAAAGACTGCAAGGTCGGCACCCGCCTCCTTTGCGCGATCAATGGCCGAGATAATCTTCTCGGTGTTGGACTTGATGTCGCCAACGGTGAAATTGAGCTGAGCTAATGCTATCTTCATATATTTGTTTTACATTTTCGCTACTCGAAAAGGGTATCTATACCTTTGGTATAGGTATCGGGGGCAAAGATAGTAAAAAAAATCGTTGTGAAGACATTTATACATAACTTTTTTTGAGGTTACATAAGCGTCTGGGCTACAGATAGAAATCGCTGCTGCTCGCTCTTTGACATTTTGCCTTTGTAGTAGTAGATTAGTTCGCCTGATTTGTTGACGAGAATTGTCACAAATTTATTGTCGCAATCACCCAATTTCCACGCCTTAGATATGTGGTGGTTTGTGTCGTAAAGTATTGTGGCACCATTCTTTGCGGTGCGAGCATTGGCAATCTTACGAACTAACCAATTGGGGTAGACCGTATCCTTTAGATTAACAATTCCTAAACCTCGGATATTTGGACTTACGATGCACTCCGTACTCTCGATATAGTCTACCACTTCACTATTCTGATTGGGTACTTCGGGGTCGACATAGAAGATAAGCAGGCTCTTCTTGCCCCACTCAGGAATATATGTTTTGTTGTTGTTGTGGTCCTCGATTGCAATGTTCTGAACCTTGCGAGGTAGCTCCTGTGCAATTGCTGTGGTTGCTATGCAGATTGAGGTGATGCAAATTATTATTCGTGTGATACTCTTCATAGTAGTGCAAAGATAGATTAATTATCCTCTTATTGTACTACAAAAATTAGCAAATATTTCGCCAATTATCGCTATATTTGCACTATGAAACAGAGAGTACTTTTTGTCTGCCTCGGAAATATCTGCCGTTCCCCTGCGGCAGAGGCGATGTTGAGAGTTTTAGTCGAAAGAGAGGGGCTAAGTGATAGGGTAGAGATTGACTCTGCGGGTACATACGGAGGGCATAGTGGCGAGCGTTCTGACCCACGCATGCGTCGTGCAGCGGAGGCAAGAGGCATCCCTATGACCCACCGTGCCCGACAGGTTAAGGAGGCAGACTTTGAGCGTTTTGATATGATTATTGCCATGGACGACAATAACTATGAAACCCTCTTTCGTCTTGCCCCAGACCGAGCTGCTCAGCAGAAGATTTACCGCTTCCGCGAGTTTCTCAGACACCACCCCGATTGGTCATATATCCCCGACCCATACTACGAAGGACATGAGGGCTTTGAGTTGGTGTTGGATTTGTTGGAGGATGGATGTGCTGCGTTGTTAGAGGAGATTAGGAGGTATATTTGAGATTAGGGAAGTTAGGGAAAATTCGTAAATTTTCCAATTAGTAAAGAGTAATTAGTAATTAGTAATCTTATAAGTCTGCGACTTTTTATTAGGGAGATTAGAGATTAGGGAAATTAGTGAATTTAGGGAATTTAGGGAACTTAGGGAGATTAGTGTTGTTTGGTTGACTCCTCCCTAAATTCCTTAAACTCACTAAACTCACTAAACTCCCTACTCTCCCTTAAACTCTCTTCTATGTAACAAAGTAACACCTTGGTGGGGCGCGTTACTGTGTTACTTTGTTACTTTGTTACTTACACTACATACGAGGTTGCCATTGGTATGCAAGATACCCCTATCGATAAGCCTACGGATGCGCATCTTGGATGTTGGCTCGGCGAGGTTTAGCACTTCGGTAATCTTATGCGTCAGCGTTGCACGCTCGATAGCGCCACCATACTCCGTGTTGAGTATCTCAACAATGCGGTCATTGATGTTAAGGCTCTCACTCTGAGGCATATCGCAAAGCTCTGGGATGCCCTCCTCCGAGATAGCAAAGGCAAACCTCTCGAACGGCTCGTTACGACAGAACTGCGGCTCGACCACCGAGCATTCGCCATTACGATGCACATAGATGACCGTCTCAGCCTTGCGCTGGAGTGATGAGCCGAGGTGTCCGCGCGCCTTGTCACTCCCAGGGTTGGTGTGTAACACGCAGAGTATGTGCGTATTGGTCTTTGTTGATAGCGACATAAGCGCACCTACCAACGCATCACTCTCAATAGTTTTAATTATTAAGATATTAGTATATATTATAATTGATAGAACGAACAACTTTAAGCCATTAACGCTCAATTTATGGTACAAATATATAACATTAAATAGCGTTTGTCAAGTGTTCTGATAAATATTTTTACTATGAGTATTAAATTTATGTATTCAGTGTTGACGATACGGAGTAACAAAGTAACAAAGTAACAAAGTAACAAAGTAACGCCCCACCGAGGTGTTACTATGTTACTGAGAACGGAGAACGGATGAAAGAGAGTAGGGAGTATAGGGAGTTTAGTGAGTTTAAGGAGTTTAAGGAGTTTATTCCCTAATTTCACTAATCTCCCTAACTTCCCTAATTTCCCTAATCTCACTAATCTCTAATCTCCCTAACAAAAAGTCGCAGACTTATAAGATTACTAATTACTAATTACTCTTTACTAATTGGAAAA
>JAFXBB010000093.1 GCA_017521945.1 Alistipes sp.
GCCTAACGCATGATAAGTAAAATGATTCGCTACGACATTGTGCTCTATGCTGGTGAGCAGGAGCGCTTTGTGGAGGAGTTGCGCGAACTCGGCTTGGTGGATATCACCACCACAGGCTGGGAGCCTTCAGAGGGTGATCGTGTGTTGCTTTCAGATATCGAGGCTCACACCAAGGCTGTTGAGGCACTTAAGGCGTTTGAATCATCTGAGGAGTTCGATGCTAAGGCGTTGACCTACACTTCGGGTGAGGAGGCTTATGAGTGCTATGAGCAGGCTCGTGAGAAGCGCCAGCAACTCCAGCAGGAGATTGCCCGCTTGACAAAGTTGGCAGACGAGATTGAGCCTTGGGGTCGCTTCTCTTCGGAGGATGTTGCTCGCCTTGCGGAGCGCGGTGTATCGTTGCGCTTCTTTATGGCGCAGCCTGCAGCTTTCGAGAAGCTTGCTTCGGAGTCTGAGCTTACAGTCGCAGAGATTGGTCGTACGCAGTCGGCTGTCTACTTTGCTGTTGTTGTTACAGATGGTAGCGCTGTTGTTGTCGATGGTCAGGAGGTGCGTCTACCTCAGATGGATAGCTGTGCTATGCGCGAGGAGATTAAGCGTCTTGAGGCTGAGAGTAAGGCTCTTAACGAGGTGTTCTCGCGTTGTGCTGCCTCTAAGACACTCATCGCTTCGGAGTGTGGTGCGCTTAAGGAGCAGTTGCAGGGCTTGAAGGTTGGTGCTATGGCGCAGCGCGAGGCTGATGGTCGTCTTCTTATCCTTGAGGGCTGGGCCGAGGCTGATACCGCTGAGAGGGTAGATGCACTTCTTAATGAGTATCCTAATCTTATCTATGAGCGTAGAGATGCTACTATCGATGATGAGGCTCCTGTGAAGCTTAAGAATAATAAGTTTGCTCAGCTCTTCGAGCTTATCGGCTCGATGTACGCCTTGCCAAAGTATGGTACATGTGACCTTACAGCGGTATTTGGTCCATTCGATAGGCTCTTCTTTGCTATCTGCTTGTGTGATGCGGGCTACGGTCTTGTATTGCTCTTGGCAGGAACAGGTCTATTATTGAAGGGTGGTCCATCGTTGCGTCAGGCGGCGAAGCTCTCTATGGTGTGTGCTACGGCAACCATACTATTTGGTTTCTATGCCAATTCGTTCTTTGGTCTTGCTATCTCGGACTATCTCCCTGTTATCAAGTTCCTTGACTTCCAGGGTCAGTTCTTCTCGATATCATTGGCTATTGGTGTATTCCAGATTTTGGTGGGTATGGCGATTAACATCGTTATGCAGACTAAGCTCTTTGGCTTCACCTCGACCTTTGGTCTGCTTGGATGGTTTATCATCCTTCTTACAGGCTCGTTGGCTATAGGTCTGCCTATGTTTGGTCTTGAGATACCGTTCCTAACAGCCTCATCTCCACTATTCTACGCCCTTATGGGTATTGGTGCGGTGTTGATGTTGCTGCTTAATAACATTAAGCGTAACCCGCTTATCAACTTAGGATCGGGATTGTGGGATGCCTATAACAACATTACAGGCTTGTTGAGTGATGTGTTGAGTTATATCCGATTGTTCGCCATCGGTTTGTCTGGTGGTGTATTGGCACAGGTGTTTAACTCGCTTGCTATGGGTCTTTCGGGAGCTGGTGATATTGCCCCGGGTACTCCATGGTATGGCTATATCGTGCCAATCATTGCTGCCTCACTCATTCTACTCATTGGTCACGGTATCAACCTATTTATGTCGGCAATTTCGTCATTCGTACACCCTATGCGTTTGACCTTTGTCGAGTTTTATAAAAATGCAGGTTTCGAGATGGGTCAGCGTACCTTCGATCCTGTTAGAAAGATGAATAAGTAAACAAATAATAATTAACAATCTAAAAACAATTTTACAATTATGAGTTCAGCATTAATTTTGGCTTATGTAGGCGTTGTCCTCATGGTCGGTGTATCAGGTTTGGCTTCAGCTGTTGGTACTGCTCGTTGCGGTATGGCTGCAGTAGGTGCTTTGAAGAAGAATGGTGGTGCTTTCGGTAGCTACATGATTCTTTCAGCTCTTCCAGGTTCACAGGGTCTTTATGGCTTCGTAGGTTACTTTATGGTTGCTTCAAAGATTGTTGCAGATATGTCTATGCTTACAGCTGTAGGTATCTTCGGTGCAGGTCTTTTGATGGGTATCGTTTGTTTGTCATCTGCTATCATGCAGTCAAAGGTTTGTGCTAACGGTATCGCTGCAATTGGTAATGGTAATGATGTAATGGGTAAGACTCTTATCCTTGCTGCGTTCCCAGAGCTTTACGCTATCTTGGGTGTGGCTGCAACATTCCTTATCTCAGGTGCAATCTAATCGAAAGGCCAAAACAGAAGTGGGTGACTAATTTACTTTTTAGTCACCCACTTTTTTTATTCAGCCTCTTTTGTTACTGAGCGTAAATGAGCATTTGGAGGGCAAGCGTAACGACAAAATACACTTTTTATTCACTCTCTTTTTATTCAAGCCTCTTTTGTTACTCAATATCTAAAATAGTGTTGGGGTCTGACCACCGTAGTCATATCCGAGGTGCTTGTAAGCGAGTTCTGTTGCCTCTCTGCCTCGTGGTGTGCGCTTAAGAAAACCCTCCTTAATGAGGAATGGCTCATATACCTCCTCGATAGTTCCCGCCTCCTCGCTTACGGCTGTGGCCACAGTGTTCAATCCTACAGGACCGCCGTTGAACTTTTCAATAATCGTTGCCAAAATCTTGTTATCCATCTGATCAAGACCTCGCGCATCAATGTTGAGTGCTGCAAGAGCAATGCGTGTGATATCTATATCGATATGCCCCTCGCCCTCGACCATCGCGAAGTCGCGCACACGGCGCAGTAGGGCATTGGCGATACGCGGAGTGCCGCGTGAGCGTAGTGCAATCTCCAATGCAGCATCATCGTCAATCGAGATGTCAAGTATTGATGCTGAGCGTTTTATGATATTCGCAAGCACAGGAGCATCGTAGTACTCAAGATGACATGTAATGCCAAAACGAGCGCGTAGCGGTGAGGTCAGTAGACCGCTTCGTGTTGTTGCACCAACAAGCGTAAAAGGTGCTAACTCAATCTGTATGGAGCGTGCTGCGGGACCCTTATCCAAGACGATATCGATTTTGAAATCCTCCATTGCGGAGTATAGATACTCCTCGACAATGGGGCTTAGACGGTGTATCTCGTCTATGAAGAGAACATCACCGGGGTTAAGGTTTGTTAGCAATCCTGCCAAGTCGCCGGGTTTGTCAAGCACAGGACCTGATGTGACCTTAAGTTGTGCGCCCATCTCGTTGGCGATGATGTTGGCGAGAGTAGTTTTACCCAATCCCGGAGGACCATGAAGAAGGGTATGATCCAACGAGTCGCCACGCAACAATGCCGCCTTGATAAATATCTTGAGGTTGGCGACAATCTTGTCCTGACCCGAAAAGTTTTGCAATGCCTGAGGGCGTATGCGGCTCTCGAACTCCTTGTCGCTCTCTATGTTTCGCATATTTCTATCTACTCCCATAGTTTTGTTCTCTATTATAATCTGCAAATATACTATTTTCTGCTGAAAATAGCAAGATATTCTTCTTGGTTGGTTGTGTGTAATGGTGTTTTTGGGGGCGATATAACATTATATGTTATTTTTCGCTCTGAAGATTTTTTTAATTGAGATTTTAGTTATATTTTTGTCGTTCGGGTTGTGTTGCCATACCAAGGGTATGGAGCAAGCCGCAGAGGTTGAAATGTAAATTAACACATACATTACACTTAATTTTTATTAACTTAATTTTTAGTATTATGTCAAACAAACTTTTCAAGTCAATCTTCGCAGTTGCGATGGTGCTTGGAGCTGCATTTGGCTTTGCATCTTGTACACCACAGGATGAGCCAGCTGCTGCTGATCCTAAGGTTGAGCTCTCGGCGTCAACCTTGAACTTCTCCAAGTTTGAGGAAAGCCAGAGCGTGGATATCAAATCAAACTCTGAGTGGACTGTTGAGGTTGAGGAGTCTGATGATTGGGTTACTGTAACCCCTATGTCTGGTTCAAAGAATGGTAAGATTACTATTGCTGTTTCTGAGAACTCGACAGGCAAGGTGCGTACTGCTACCGTTAAGGTTTATGCTATGCACAAGACTTACGGTAAGTATGGTAATGAGAAGCTAACTATTCAGCAGTCTAGCTCCGAAAATGCAACTATTGACGAGGTATTGCTCTATGGTGACGACTTCGATGGCGCTGAGGCTACCAAGACTTATGGTTCAGGCAGCTCATGGCCATATATCGATCAGTTCCCAGAGTTTGCTAATCCTAAGGGCGATGCTGGTGCAGGTGTAACTTACACAGGTTCTGGTGTGTCAGTTCGCGCTAACTCACAGTCAAACAGCAGCTACTCAGACTATGCTGGTTCAGGTGTTAACAACATCTTCTTTGGTGGTGGTGCTTACTTCCAGGTTAATGATATTGCTCCATTGGAGGGTGTAAATTTCAAGGTTACTTTTGGTACTGAGAAGTACACACAGGATGGCGACAGCACATTTAAGAATGAGGAGTTCTTGATGTCTATCTCTAAGGATGGCGAGAAGTGGGCTCCAGTAGAGTATACTTTCGCAGGTACTGAGCCTGGTCGTTGGAATGTAGCTACTGCAGACTTCACTTTGAACGCTGCTGTTGAGAAGCTATATATCAAGTTCGAGGCTACGGTTGCTTCTGTATATCGTCTTGATGACCTTAAGTTCTATGTTGGTAACGGTGGTCAGACTATCGACCTTGACAATATTAAGGAGCCTGAGAAGCCAGAGCCACCTAAGACCGATGCTCTATACTATGAGAACTTCGATGGTAAGGCAGCTGTTAAGGATGGCAACTATTGGCCTTATGTAACCGACTTCCCAGAGATGAAGAATGCTGCAGGTCCTGCTGCTGCAAATGTATCATACGATGGTCACAACACAACTGTTCGTAACAACTCTAACTCTGACGGTACCTACTCAGATTATGCCGGCTCAGGTGTAAATAACATCTTCTTCGGTAAGGTTGAGAACCACTTCACTATCAAGGGTCTTGCTTTGGAGTCTACACAGAAGAATCTTGTATTGACATTCGGTACTGAGAAGTATTCGCAGTCTTTGGGCAGCAAGTTCACTCCTTCTGAGTTTATCGTATCACTATCAGCAGATGGTGAGAAGTGGTCTGCTATTGAGTACACATTTGCCGGTACTGCTGAGGGTCGCTGGAATGTTGCAACCGCAAACTTTACATTGACTGAGGTTCCTGCAGAGCTTTACATCAAGTTCTCTGCAACTGCTGAGAGTGCATACCGTGTCGATGATGTAACTTTGGACGAGGGTGAAGGCGGTCAGGAGATTAACCTCGAGACAGGTGTTGCTCCAGAGCCAGTGCCAACTCCGGGTGATGCTATAAAGGTAACTGTAGCTGAGTTCTTGGCTGCAGCTGAGGATTCAACATACTATGAGCTTACAGGTGTTATTACATCTGTTACTAATACAACTTATGGTAACTTCTATTTGAAGGATGATACTGCTGAAGTACTTATCTATGGTTTGTCAAGCCCAGAGGGTGAGCAGAAGTATTGGGCAGAGTCTGGTGCTAAGGTAGGCGATACAATCACAGTTCGCACAGTTCGCACTTCATACAACGGTACTCCTCAGGGTAAGGATGCTATCTTTGTATCGCTCGTTCCTGGCGAGGGTGGTGGCGAGGAGCCTACTCCAGAGCCTGCTGAGGGTGCATACGCTTCGGATGTTGCATTCGTATGCTCTACTGACGACTCGACCAATGCTGTATATAGCCTTGGTGCTACAACTATCAACGGTAACGCTGCAACTGGTTTCAAGTTGGGTAAGTCTAAGCAGGCCGGTAAGTTTACTTCTGGTGTCGTTAGCGTATCTGGTAACAAGTATCTTAACTTCTATGCTCAGGGCTGGAAGGGTGGTGATGTAACTCTTTACTTCCGCGTTGATGGTGGTGCTACAATGTCACAGAAGCTTGCTTCACACGATGGTGTAACAGGTAATCCTCCATATACAGCTCTTTCATTCGCTGAGACTGATCACTACTCTGTATTGCTTGAGGGCTTGACTGAGACATCTACAATCGAGTTCTCTACTGATGCAAACTTCGAGTTGACAACTGCAGATTCTACAATGGCATCAGCACGCGCTATCGTATGTGGTGTTAAGCTTACTGACGAGCCTCTCGGTAACGAGGGTGGTAACGATACTCCATCCCCAGAGCCAAGTGTAGTTAAGGCTACTGTTGCCGATTTCTTGGCAGCTGCTGAGGATTCAACTATCTACGAGCTTACTGGTGAGATTACCAGTGTTACAAACACCACTTACGGTAACTTCTACCTTAACGATGGTACTGCTGAGGTGCTTATCTATGGCCTTTGCAGCCCTACAGGTGCAGAGAAGTATTGGGCAGAGTCTGGTGCTAAGGTAGGCGACACTATCACCGTTCAGACTGTTCGTACATCATATAACGGCACACCTCAGGGTAAGAATGCTATATTCGTATCACTCGTTCCTGGCGAGGGTGGCGAGGAGCCAGAGCAACCAGAGCAGCCAACCCCAGGCGATGTAATGACTATTGCTGATGTCTTGGCTAAGGGCAACGGTGCTACTATCGGTGGCGTTATCGAGGGCGTTGTTGTATCTAACATGGACCTTAACAACCTTACTTCAAAGAAGGGTCTATATGTTCAGGATGAGACAGGTGCTTTGCAGTTCTATCTTGGTGCTAACCACGAGTTTGCTTTTGGTACTAAGGTAAAGATTGACCTTACAACTGCTACTCTCGGCTCGTACAATGGTGCTGTTCAGGTTAGCGGCGTAGGTTTGGATAAGATTACTGTTCTCTCTACCGGTAACACAGTAGAGGCCAAGACCGTATCTATGGCAGACTTCCTCGCTAACAAGTATGAGGGTCAGTATATTGCTCTTGAGGGTGTTCAGGTTGCTTCTGCAGACCTCTCTAAGACTTGGGTTATGGGTGGCGCTCACACCTCTATCAACATCGAGGATGCTAACGGCAACAAGTTCGTAGTATTCTCTTCAAAGTATGCTTCATACGGTGCTGAGACTGTTGCTCAGGGTGCTGGTACTATCAAGGGTATCTCATCTATCAACAATGGCACAATTCAGATTATCTTCGCTCAGACAACTGACTTCGCAGGTTTGACAGGCGAGCGTTTCGGTGATGCTGATGGCGAGGAGCCAGAGCAGCCAGAGGTGCCACAGGGTTATGCTGGTCGCGATGACTTCAATACTCTCGATTGGAGCTCTTCTTACATTGCTCGCGAGTCAACTGCTGGTTGGGTAGGTGAGAACTGTGCTGTTCAAGCTGGTGGCGCTAATGATGCTAACCCTGTATTCAACTCATTGCTTGGTGCTGACACTAATGCACGTGCTTGGGTGATTAATGGTAAGACTGCGGCCGTGGGTAAGATTACCTCTCCAGTTATCACTACAGGTTGTGGTACACTTACATTCAACTATGGTATGGCATTCACCGAGAAGAATGGTTACAACTTCAATGTAGATATCATCCAGAATGGTGCTGTTGTAAAGACATTCAATGTTGTTAATGCTGACAATACTAAGTTCGCTAAGCATACCTTCACTGAGGAGGTAAATGTTGCTGGTGAGTTCCAGATTGTTATCACTAACAACTGCCCTTCAGCTAATGCAGATAGTAACAAGGATCGTGTTTCTATCTGGGATGTAATGTGGACTGCAGCTAACTAATTTAATACTCTTTCGCCAAATGCTTGGGTGGGGCAACCCACCCAAGCTGGGCGAGGGGAAGGTAAAGAACAGATAACAGATAACAGAGCATTGAGTAAAGATAGGTGAGAGAATAAAGAGATAAAGATAATTTATTTATGCAGAGAGTAGCGAGGTTTATATCAATGGCGATGGGTGCTATGGTGATAGTGCTTATGGCGGTTGCTTGTGGTGATGTAGAGGTTGAGGTTGTAAAGAGTGATGCTTATATCCAAAACAGCGAGGTGCAGTGGAATAGTAAGAATTGCGCTGTGGTGCTTGGTGCGCAACAGGGTAAGTCCTACAGTATGACCATTGAGTCGGAGGAGGATTGGGCAAAATTCTCTGGTGGTAAGAGTGCGGTCGAGGGTAGTATGGAGACAGAGACAAAGATTGTGTATATCTACTACGATGAGAATATATCGGGTGTGGAGCGTTCGGCAAATATCTCTGTAACCTTCTCGGATGGCGCAACATTCGACCTGTCGTTAACACAGCTCTTTTATGATGCATCTGCTACTTTGGAGCGTGCTTGGGCAGAGCTTCCAATGTTTGCGGAGGGAGAGAATTTTATATACAACACCTACTATGGTAAGATGGGTGTAAGGAGCAATGCGCGTAACTATACCTACTGTTTCGATCCTGATAATCGTGCATCACTTTGGGTGGCATATCCTCTCCATACCTGCTACACTACAGGTAGCGCGGATAGAAATTACAGCACATTTGGCTACGATCCTAATGTAGATACAAAGTATCAGGCCAACTTATCAAGATCATACAATGGTCGTTATGATCGAGGTCACCAGCTACCAGCTGCCGATCGTAAGTGTTCGCAGGAGATGATGGATCAGACCTTCTACTCTACAAATATGACACCTCAGTGGTATAGTTTCAATCAGAACAAGTGGGGCTATTTGGAGGGAAGAGTGCGTAATATGATATGTGCCGACACCCTTTATGTCGTTACAGGTGCATACTTCGGTGGCGACCACCACTCATCTATCGCGTCGCAGACAACTGACAGATCGGGAAACATCTGCCCAACACCTACATATTACTATAAGGCGTTACTTCGCACCAAGAAGGGCAATACCGGCAAGCGTATAGACCAGATTACCGATGCCTCACAGGTGCGTGCCATAGCCTTTTGGTTGCAGCATGCTGATACAGGCTCAGATACATCGATTAGCTCATCGGACTGCATCTCGGTAGCTGAGTTGGAGCAGAAGACAGGTTTCACCTTCTTCCCAATGTTGGATGATGCTATAGAGCAGGAGGTTAAGCAGACTAAGGTCGCTTCGGAGTGGGGTATAAACTAATTAAAGACGAAATAATAATTAAAACTTGTTAATATGAAGAAAACAGTATTGATGCTATGTATGGCGATGTTCACTGTCGTGTCACTCTCGGCGCAGGAGCAGCCATACTCTGTGGTTTTCTACAACTTGGAGAACCTCTTTGACATCTACAATGACCCTGAGACTCATGACGATGAGTTTACCCCTGAGGGTGTGAAGCAGTGGAATCAGCTTCGCTACGAGAAGAAACTTTGGAATATGGAGCGAGTGCTTTTTGATATCGCTGCACAAAAGAGGGACTACCCAATAGTTATTGGTGTATCGGAGATTGAAAACCGCAAGGTCTTGGAGGATCTTATCGCTCAGCCTAAGCTCAAGGGTGGTAACTATCGTATTTGCCACTACGACTCGCCTGATGCCCGTGGTGTGGATGTGGCGTTCCTCTATCGTTCGGATGTCTTCAAACTTGAAGGCTCGGATAATATCAAACTACATGTTGAGGGCTTGCCTAACTTCCGCACTCGTGACTTGGTGGTTATGTGGGGTACTATCGAGGATGAGCCATTCTACTTCCTCGTATCGCACTGGCCATCGCGCCTTGGTGGTAAGGAGGCTTCGCAGTTTAAGCGCGATGCTTGTGCAACACAGATTCGTGAGATTAAGGATTCGCTAATGGCTCAGAATCCTGCAACTAAGGTTGTCGTGATGGGTGACTTCAACGATGACGCTACGGATGATAGCATCGTAAAGGTTATGGGTGCTAAGGGTAAGGTTGAGGAGCTTCAGCCAGGTGATTTCTTCAACCCATACAACGAGATGCTTCGCGCGGGTCTTGGTACACTCGCTTATCAGGATGAGTGGAACCTTTTCGATAACATCTGCGTTACGGAGAACTTGATTAATGCCGAGGATGGTAAGCTTCGCGTTATCAAGGGTAAGAAGTACTATGGTAATATCTTTACTCGCCCATATATGCTTCAGCTTGAGGGTCAGTATAAGAACTATCCATTGCGCACCTTCGTGTCGAACAACTTTCAGGATGGTTATAGCGACCACTTCCCAGTATATATTTATATAGGTAAATAATTAAGTTAGGATATGAAGAAATTTTTACTATTAATCTTATCTGCCATCATCTCTTTTAGTGCTTATGCGCAAACAGGAGGTATGAAGGGTCAGGTCGTATCGCGTGAGGATCGTGAGCCTATAGCTGGTGTGGAGATTACCATTGACCAGCTGTCGAAAACAATCAAGACCAATAGCCGAGGCGAATTTATTGTCGAGGGTCTTGAGCCGGGTCAATATATTATGCGCTTCGAGGCTGCAGACTTCGAGAATTTGGAGCTTATGGTGCGAGTTAAGCAGCTTGTTCACGATATGCAGGAGGTGGTCATGGTACCTAATTATATGGTCGCTGTGGATAACTCAGCCTTTGCGGAGCTTGATACAGATGTTGAGACCTTTGGTGATAGTCAGGCACTACCTCAGCTCTCTGCATCGAAAGATTTGTTCAACAACATTGCATCATACCGCTTCTCGGAGATGCGTTTCAATGCTCGAGGTTATGACTCTCAGTATCAGGATGTTTACCTTAACGGTATTCGTTTTAATGATGCGCTTACAAGTTACGGCCCATGGTCATTGTGGAGTGGTCTTAATGATGCTACCCGTAATCAGGAGGCTACCTCTGGATTGAAGATGTCGGACTACGGTTTGGGTGGTGTTGCCGGTACTACGAATATCAATGCGCGTGCTTCGCAGCTTCGCAAGGGCTTCCGCTCAAGCGTGGTGAATGCTACACAGCTCTACCGCTACCGTATCATGCTAAGCTACGCATCGGGTCAGCTTGATAACGGCTGGTCATACGGCTTCTCGCTATCTACTCGTCAGGGTAACCATGGCTATGTGAATGGCGTTTACTATAATGCTTATGGCTACTTCTTCTCTGCCGAGAAGATATTTAACTCTCGTCATCGTCTCTCTGCAACGCTCCTTGCTGCTCCTACAACCCGTGGCGCGCAGCAGGCATCTACACAGGAGGCTTATGACCTATGGGGTGATAACTACTACAACCCTAATGTCGGTATTCAGAATGGTAAGGAGCGTAACTCGCGTGTTCGTCGTATGCACGAGCCTATTGCTATGCTTAACTACACTTGGCAGATTACCGAGAACACAAACCTCTCTGTGGCTACATCACTCCGCTTCGGTTATAATGGTTACTCTGCCTTGACTTGGAGTAAGGGTGAGGATCCTCGTCCCGACTACTACCGTAAGTTACCATCATACTACGGTGACCGCTATGAGCGTCGTATGCTTGCCAATATCATCCAGCAGAACTATAATGAGGAGTATGGCGTAAAGAAGAATTTGCCATTCACAGATACTGATATGGCGACTACGCTGCTTAAGTATTCACAGTTTGTTGACGATTGGAGTGGTTACATTGACTTCGATGAGCTAATACGCAACAATCGGAATGGAGCTGAAGACTCTCGCTATGGAGAGGGTCATCGCTCAACAGCTATGATTGAGGAGCGCCGTACCGATCAGCTCGACTACAACTTTGCAGCACAGCTTAACCATAACATCAATAACAACTCAAAACTAAGCCTTGGTCTGCGCGCTCGTATCAACCGTACGGAGTACTATAGCACGGTTAAGGATTTGCTTGGTGGTGACTATTGGTTGGATGTTGATAAGTTCGCTGAGCGTGACTTCGGTAGCGACGAGGAGGCTTATCAGAACAACATGGCATACTATCGCGAGCATAGCCATGCCGAGGCAGTAAAGGAGGGTGATAAGTATAACTACGACTACTATGCTCATGTTCGTCAGGGTCAGCTTTGGGGTATCTATGAGTACGCTATGGTTGGTATCATGGTAAATCTCGGTGCAGAGGTCGGTCTATCGTCAATCTGGCGCGAGGGACTATGGGAAAAGGGTCTATGGCAAAATGATAGAGCTGGTGGTGATCGTGGTAAGACCTCGTATGGCAACTCGGAGAAGATTAACAACTTCACATATCGAGTTAAGGCTAATGCAGGCTATAAGTTCTCTGGTGCGCACTTTGTAGAGGCTACAGTTACTGCTATGCAGAATGCCCCTATGTTCAACAACGCCTTTGTATCGGCTCGTACCCGCAACCAGATTACTCCGGGGCTGTCGAGCGAGAAGATTTATGGTGTGGATGCTACATATAACCTTCGTCTGCCATGGATTAAGGCTCGTTTCTCGGCTTACTATACACAGATGCTTGACCAGTCTAAGGTGATTTCGTTCTATGATGATACTCAAGGTTCGTTCACAAACTTCGCGATGTCGGGTATTGATAAGCGATATATGGGTATCGAGCTTGGATATAGCATCCCTATTGCATGGGGTCTCTCGTTGCAGGGTGCTGTGAGCCTTGGTGACTACACCTACACATCAAACCCTCGCTTCACTCAGATGATCGATAACAACGCTACGGATGTTGTCCACAGCTATGTCGATTGGAAGGGTATGAAGGTTGAGAGTACACCTCAGACAGCCATTAATATTGGTTTGAACTTCCGTGGTGCAAACAATTGGTTTGCATCGTTGGATTTCAACTACTACGATCGCTTGTATCTCTCGATGAACCCAATGTATCGTACTGAGTCATTGCGTAAGGAGTTGTTTAGAATCTACGATTGGGATAACCTTGAGACAGGTCGTCAGAAGGCTGCCGTTATTGAGGTCCTTGACGATATTCGCGCTCAGGAGGAGTTGGGTCACGCCTACACTCTCAGTGCAAGCATAGGTAAGAACTGGCGTATTAACTACAAATATACTCTTGGCTTCAGTCTTCAGATTAACAATATTCTTAATAACCAGAGTATTCGTACGGGAGGTTATGAGCAGATGCGTCTAAATAAGATATCTGATCCTATAATCTTCCCTGATGCTGAGGGTGTTATGGAGGTTGTTACAAAGCCTACAACATATAGTCGCTTCGACTCTAAGTACTTCTATATGAATGGCTTTAACTACTACCTAAATATCTACTTCCGTTTCTAACCGTTAATAATTGATTAGATTATGAAAATTAATAAGTTATTCGCGCTCCTTGCTACGGCTATCATGGCTGTTGGCTGCTATGAGGAGTTTTCATACAGCGATTCATCCGAGTCGTATAATGATGCTTCCTTTGAGGAGATGTACCCTGATGCTGTGCATATTACAATTGCCGAGCTTAAGTATGCATTTGTTGATAAGTTTGGCTCGTTAAGTAAGACAGGTAGTAACAGCGGTTGGAATGATACTAAATATGCTCTTATTGGAGAAGATATCTTCGAAGGTCATGAGGTATATATCAAGGGTAAGGTAACAACTGATGATGAGGAGGGTAATGTATATAAGAGCCTATTTATTCAGGATGAGACCTCTGGTATCGAGTTAAAGCTTAATAATAATGTCGGTGTTAAGTATAAGAAGGGCTATTGGGTCTATGTTCGTCTAAATGGACTCTACTTGGGCAACTACCGTATGATGCTATCGTTGGGTGGCGCTCCGTCTGAGTCTTGGAACAAGGCTGGCGAGCATAAGTTCTATGGTAATTCAAACCTTGAGCTTCAGAACATTATCGACCAGCATGTCTTTCTTGGTGAAAATGGTGGAGAGCTTCGTGTAGGTAGTTATGAGGATTGGGTTCTCGCCCCTACAAGTATTGATATCATCACTGTGACACCCGATAACTATATTGAGGTTTTCAAACCATACGAGATTGACTATGCAAGAGTTGATGAGACTCCAAACCCACAACTCGGTAGTACTCCTATCCTTCAGCAGTTTGAGGGTAAGTTCTATGGCAAGGATGTGAAATTTGTCGATCCGTCATCAGGCGCTGAGAATACCCGTAAGATGTTTGAGTTGCCACAACGCGAGGTGATGTTTGGTCGTTTGATACGCTTTGAGAACTTGAGATGTCGCTATGCTGGTGTCGAGTCGTTTAAGTTTGATGAGAGAGGTAGTATTCTCTATGGTCCTGTAGATAAGAATGGCGATGGCGAGTATGACCTCAATGAGAGTGGCTACCAAATTCTTGAGCCTGTGAAGTATAAGAATGCGGGGTTGAAGAGTGGTACATTTGAGAATATCTATCCAAGTTGGTTGTACACCGATCCTCGTCCTACAGTGTCGAAGGCGTGGTATAAGTGGGCATTTAAGGAGGAGGTTACAGGTCGTAGCTTGTATGGCTCGGTACTCTTTGCCTACGATATGGAGTCGACAAACTGTTCGTCGAATGGTCTATACACCTTGCGTACAAGCGGCTATTCAAGATTTGCTCGCCGTAACATCTGTAAGGATGGTGAGATGGCCACCATTACAGCTATCTATGGTATCTACTCAAAGGAGTCAAACTACGCTGGCGACTCTAATGATTGGGCATCATATCAGCTCACTGTGAGCAGTATCAATGATATTGAGTTTGTGAATGGTGATGCAGCATTGCTTACAGATGCTCAGGTTGAGGCACTCACTTCGGAGGATATGAAGACAGTGCCTTGGATTGATGAGGAGGCTGGTGAGTCTGAGTATTAATCTATGAATTACTAATATGTAACCCCGAAGTCTTGTGGCTTTGGGGTTGCTTTTTTATGGTTATCTTTTTGAGGTTTAATATTTTTTTTGTATCTTCGCTACGATTATATACATACGAAATATGGATAACAAAAATATAACCGAAAGACTTAAGCGCGTTGTAGCAATTGTTGATGGCTGGCAGCGTAGTGAGAGTGTCCCACAGATAGAGCGCGATATAGCCCTCGCTGAGCTTCGCGAGGTATATAACGAACTTCTTGTTTTGGAGTGTAATATCACTTTGCAACAGAGTGTTGTGGAGCCTAAAACACTTGTCGTTGAGGAGCAAATCAAAGAGGATATTGAGCCAGAAACAGAGGTTGAGGCAGGGACTCAGGCAGCGGCTGAGGAGCGCGAATCATTCTATGATGCCTTAGATATTGATGCCCTTCTCGGTCTATCTGATGAGCCAAGTGTAGAGCGGACCGAACATACAGTAGAAGTGCCTGTGGTTGAAGAGTCGTTAGAGGAGAGTGAGAATATTGAAGAGAAGATATCTAAGGTATCTGAGCCAGAGGTCATCTCGGACCCAACTCTCGAGCCAATCTCGGAGCCAACTCCCGAGCCAACCCCCGAGCCAACTCCCGAGCCAATCTCGGAGCCAACTCTCGAGCCAACTCTCGAGCCAACTCCAGAGCCAACCCCAGAGCCAACTCCAGAGCCAACAGTTGATATCGCTAAGTCTTTGAGTGGCGGACTCTTCGATTTGAATGATATTCCTGTGCGTTCGAAGTCTAAGCGTAAGATGATATCGCTCTATAGTGACAATCCAATTACAACAAACTCTTCTGCTGAGTCTGAGATAAGGGTTCGAAGTGAGAAGATTGAAGAGCCACAAACTGCTAAGGAGGAGGCAATAAATGTAGCACCCACCCTTACTGAGCCTGTGCAGCGTTTGGGGGACTCGTTTGCGGGCGTTACAACATTGGCGGACAAGATGGCTCATGATGATGCACCGACAACCCCATTTAACCGTATCAAGGAGTTGCGTCAGGCCATAGGTCTAAATGATAAGTTCCTAATGGTGCGCGACTTGTTTGGCGGTGATGTTGAGCGTTACGAAGCTACCATTGATACACTTGATGAGTTTGAAGATCTTGATGAGTGTATTATCTACATTGTGGAAAATTTCCGTTGGAATCCAGATTTGGAGGCGTCAAAGCTCCTTATATCACTCATTGAACGAAAATTAGCATAGTATGGCAAAGCTATATGTAGTGCCAACACCTATTGGCAACCTTGAAGATATTACACTCAGGGCAATCAATGTCCTTAAGGAGGTGGATTTTATCCTCGCTGAGGATACGCGCACTACATCACACCTCTTGCATCACCTCGGCATAGAGAAACCTATGCACTCACACCATAAGTTTAACGAACACGCTACGGTTGGTCGTGTTGCAGAGAGTATAGCTGCAGGTCGCGATGTAGCTTTGGTATCGGATGCTGGTACTCCGGGTATCTCTGACCCAGGCTTCTTGCTTGTTCGCAAATGTGTGGAGGAGGGTATTGAGGTCGTTACATTGCCAGGTGCCACGGCACTTATTCCTGCCGTTGTGCAGAGCGGTTTTCCATGTGATAGATTCTGTTTTGAGGGTTTTCTTCCGCAGAAGAAGGGGCGCATGAAGCGTCTTCAGGAACTCTCGACTGAGCCACGAACATTGGTCTTGTATGAGTCGCCATATCGTGTGGTAAAGTGCTTGGAACAAATTGCCGAGACCTTTGGTAAGGAGCGCCGTGTGGCGGTAGTGAGGGAGATAACAAAGAAGTTCGAGGAGACGGTGCGTGGCACTGTCATGGAGGCTATCGCACACTTCAAGGCGCATGAGCCAAAGGGCGAGTTTGTGATTGTTGTTGAGGGCTACGACCCAAAGAGGGAGCGTGAGGAAGAGGATACTCGCGACGAGTACGACGAGGAGTAGCATACTATGAAACTTGCAGTAGTTATACTCAATTGGAATGGACGCAAGCATCTTGAGAGGTACTTGTCAAGTGTCGTTGAGCATACTACGGCTGAAGGTGTTGAGATTGTAGTTGCCGATAATGGCTCAACTGACGACTCATTGATATGGCTAAGATTGAGGTATCCTGAGCTAAGAGTCGTTCGCCTTGACAAGAACTACGGCTTTGCTGAAGGGTATAATCGGGCGTTGATGGAGGTGGAGAGTGACTACTATCTTTTGCTAAACTCCGATGTTGAGGTTACGGCAGGGTGGTGGCAACCACTCGTTGATATATTGGATAACAATTCGGATGTTGCGGTTGTTGCACCTAAGCTTTTAAGTGATAAAGAGCCAGATAGGTTTGAGTATGCTGGAGCAGCAGGTGGATTTATCGACTACCTTGGCTATCCATTCTGTCGTGGTCGTATACTATCGGCCGTGGAACAGGATAAGGGTCAGTACGATAGTAGACGAGATATATTCTGGGCATCGGGAGCTGCGATGTGTTGTCGCAGTGAGGTGTTTCGTGCAATGGGTGGCTTCGATGCGGACTTTTTTGCCCACATGGAGGAGATAGATTTGCAGTGGCGAATGCAGCTTGCGGGCTGGCGCATTGTGGCGGAACCACGCTCTGTAGTCTACCACTTGGGAGGAGGTACACTTCCTGCCTCTCCAATGAAGTCCTACCTAAACCATAGAAACAACCTTGCTATGTTATATAAGTGTTCTACGCCTATGCAGCGTGCTGTGGTGGCTGTGGTGCGCCCGTTAACAGATATGGCTGAGGCTATGGCATATCTGTTAACACTAAGACCCCGTATGGCGTGGAGTGTGGTGCGCGCGTGGTGGTCATTCATAAAGTGGCACAAGCGACTCTCCAAAAAGCGTAGTGAGGTTATTCGTAGAGCAAAAGTTCGAAACATATACCGAGGCTCTATAGTTTTGCGTTATATATGTGGCAAACGCCATTTTAACGATATTATATAATGAAACGACTTGTAATAATACCTACATATAACGAGCGCGAGAACATCGTAAGGATGATTCATACGGTGATGGCGTTGGAGGGTGACTACGACCTACTTATTGTTGATGATGGCTCGCCCGATGGCACTGCCGAGCTTGTAAGAGAGGAGCAGCGCAGTTTTGCTGAGCGTCTACACCTCGTGGAGCGTAGCGGTAAACTTGGTCTTGGAACAGCTTATATTGCTGGTTTTAAGTTCGCCTTGGAGCGAGACTACGATCGCATCTTTGAGATGGATTGCGACTTTTCGCATAATCCCAATGACCTCGCTCGCTTGGATAAGATGCTCGATGATAAGGATGTAGTTGTAGGCTCACGCTACTCTAAGGGTGTGAATGTCGTTAATTGGCCTATGGGACGACTCCTGATGTCCTACTTCGCATCAAAGTATGTGCATATTGTTACGCGCATGCCTGTATGTGACGCTACAGCGGGCTTTGTGGGTTATCGTCGCGAGGTCTTAGAGCGTATAGACCTTGATGCAATTGCCATGAATGGCTATGGCTTTCAGATAGAGATGAAGTACTCGGCATGGCAACTTGGATTTAGTATCGGTGAGGTATCGATAATCTTTATTGACCGAGAGGAGGGTACATCGAAGATGTCCTCAGGAATATTTGGAGAGGCATTCTTCGGAGTCCTTAAGTTACCTTTTAGAAAGATAAAACCTAAAGCATAATGATAAATATGAATGAAGCCGAAAAGGCAACGGCGCGCCTCTTAGAGGTTATGGAGACTCTTCGTAGGGAGTGTCCGTGGGATAGAGAGCAGACTTTTGATTCACTGCGAAACAACACTATTGAGGAGGTCTACGAACTTGCCGATGCTATAACAGATAAGAATATGGAGGGTATCAAGGAGGAGTTGGGTGATTTGCTCCTTCATGTAGCGTTCTACTCGAAACTTGGTGATGAGCAGGGTGCATTTAACTATACGGATGTTGCTAATGGGGTATGTGATAAGCTGATATATCGCCATCCTCATGTCTATGGCGATATTCATGCTGATACTCCAGAGGAGGTAAAGCAGAATTGGGAGGCGTTGAAACTTAGAAAGAAGAGGCGCAAGAGCGGTACGCTTGGTGGTGTCCCTGTGTCGCTACCTGCTATGGTCAAGGCGTTTCGTGTGGGCGAGAAGGCTGCTGCTGTGGGCTTCGATTGGCAGAAACGCGAGGATGTATGGGATAAGGTCAAGGAGGAGCTTATGGAGGTGGATGCTGAACTTCAAGCTAAGGATAAGGAGCGTCTAACGGATGAGATGGGCGACCTATTCTTTGCTCTTATCAATGCCTGTCGTCTCTATGGTATTGACCCTGAGGGCGCTTTGGAGCGTACAAATAAGAAGTTTATCCGTCGTTTCAACCATATCGAGCAGCGTGCCGAGCAGCAGGGTAGGACTCTTAGCGATATGACTCTTGAGGAGATGGATGGATATTGGAACGAGGCAAAACAATCGGAGAAGTAGTATAAATGTAAATATAGTTTAGGATATGGCTTTAATCAGAAAAGTGCGTGGCTACGAGCCAGAGATTGGTAAAGATACATGGTTGGCTGAGAATGCAACAGTTGTCGGTAATGTGAAGATAGGTGAGAATTGCTCGATATGGTATAATGCTGTGTTGCGTGGCGATGTAAATGCTATTACCATCGGTAATAACACAAACATTCAGGATGGCGTGGTTATCCACACTCTCTATGATGGCTCAAAAAACCCATCGCAGACACATATCGGAGACTATGTATCCGTGGGTCACAACGCTATTATTCATGGCGGTATTATTGAGGATAACTGTCTTATCGGTATGGGTGCTACAATACTTGATAACGCTGTTGTAGGTACGGGATGTATCGTTGCAGCTAATGCTCTTGTTCTTTCAAACCAAAAACTTGAGCCATACTCAGTATATGCGGGTGTTCCAGCCAAGAAGGTTAAGGATGTAACCCCTGAGCAGCGCGACGAGATTATTAAGCGTACTGCAAGAGATTATTGTACCTACGCATCTTGGTACAAGTGATGTAGAGCCTCTGTAGTATTATGAGTTAATGCCGCTAAACACCAAGGCATTAACTCATAATATAAGTGTTAGCTATGTAGCTTTTTTTACAACCTAACTCTTGAAATATGAAAATCAAAAGTAGTCTGCTTCTGCATCTATTCACAGCATTAGCGTTGAGCCTTGTCATCAACTTTTCATATCTGCTTGTGCCTATAATTACCGACCAGGGTGTGAATGAGTCATCTAAGGTTAGCGAGAATAAGGAGCATACCACAGGTGTCCTTCATCTTTCAAGTGATATGCATGGATATATTGTTTGTGGTTGCGAACTTAGAGATAGTACCTATGTGACAGCATGGCAGGTGCGCACCATGAAGCTACAAGATGGTGATACTCTTAAGTTTACAGCGCGTCCACCGATAGGTGTTCCATCAGAGGTTGTGGGTGTTCATCCTCGCCTTGAGCATGTTGTGAAGCGTAATGGCGAGGAGTTCGACCTCGATATGATATACGATCGCCCAAGTCGTACAGTAGAGTTTATATGGCAGATAGTCTATTATGCGTTACTATCATTCATCCTTATCTCGATATTTGTAATGGGTAAAAGGGAAGGCGAATCGATGACTGCACGCTATATTCGCATGGTTATCTTGGCTATGTTGGTTACAGGTGTAGCTATATACTTTGCTCCTGTGATGGCATTCAAGGATGGTGTGATGCGCATAGTATTCTTCTTCGATGGTCCGCGACACGACAACCTCTACCTTGTGGTACTCACAAAGTCGTTGTTTATGTTGGTGGTATCGGCGCTATACTCCTACATCTATTCGCTCATGCGACAAAGGGAGAAGATGGTTGTGGAGAATGAGCGACTCAAAACCGAAAATCTTGCTACGCGATATAATATGTTGGTGGGGCAGATTAACCCACACTTCTTCTTCAATTCGCTAAACTCTCTCTCGATGCTTGTTCGTGAGCAGGACAATAAGCGGGCATTGGAGTATATCGACCAGCTATCCTACACCTTCAGGTATATCATTCAGAATGGGCAGAGTGGTGTAACAACGCTTAAGGAGGAGTTAGCCTTTGCCGAAGCGTATGCCTATCTATTCAAGATACGCTACGAGGATAAGCTATTCTTCGATATTGATATCGATGAGAAGTATATGGGGTGGACACTACCCGCATTATCGCTCCAACCGCTCATTGGTAATGCCGTAAAGCACAACACTATAACATCAAAAAATCCTTTACATGTTACCTTACGCGTTGTTGATGGAGTTTTAGAGATTGAGAATAAAAAGAGTCAGAAACTCGATATTGAGCCATCTACAGGCATAGGTATTCAAAACCTACGCAGTCGTTGGCAGATAGTCTCAGGTCGAGATATTGAGGTAATAGATGAGGCGGAGCGTTTCTTGGTGCGTCTGCCTTTGGAAAAAGAGCATAAGTAGAGATGAAAAGAGTCATTATAGTCGAGGATGAGACAGCTGCTGCAGTAAATCTAAAGAGTATGCTCGCTACGGTAGTGGGTGATGTAGAGGTGGTAGCTCTACTGGAGTCGGTAGAGGAGTCTGTTGAGTTCTTTAGGGGTGGGGTTGATGCAGATGTGGTTTTTATGGATATACACCTTGCCGATGGAGATTCGTTCCGCATATTCCGTAGTGTCGATATCAACATTCCGATAATCTTCACAACGGCATACGATCAATATGCCCTTGAGGCGTTTAAGGTTAATAGTATAGATTACCTGTTAAAACCATTCAAGGAGGAGGATTTGCGTCGCGCTATTGATAAGCTTGCAAGACTCACAAACTCAGAGCGTAAGGTACAGCGTGAGAGTGTCGATAAGATGATTGCGGAGGTTCAGAGTGAGTCGCTACAGACTATGCTTGTAAGGTATAAGGATAAGATTATTCCTGTGAGTATGGATGATGTTGCATTCTTCTATACCTACGCCGAGCGTGTGACGCTAACAACGCTTAGTGGCGAGAGCTATCCTGTGGATAAGACCCTTGAGGCTCTATCTCAGCAACTCTCGGAGAGTAAGTTCTTCAGGGCTAACCGTCAGTTTATCGTTTCGCGTCGTGCAGTAAAGGATATCGCTGTGTGGTTCGGTAGCCGTTTGGCACTAAATCTTACAATAGAGACGCCTGAGCGTATCATTATATCCAAGGCTCGAGTTCCAGAATTTAAGCAGTGGCTACAGTCGGTTCACCATAGCTAATTGCTCGTTGAACGCTATGTAGTGGCGTTTCGCGGCAGGATAAGATACAAATCGTAGAATGGGGTTGTAACTTTGTATTAAGAGACAGAGTTATAACCCTTAAAATTTACGACTATGAGAAAGATTATGTTTTTGGCTTGTGCGCTATCGGTGATGGCGTTGGGCAGTGTTTCGGCAGCGGAGTGTAGTAGCTCGCCTGTAGTTAGTGGCAAAAAGAGGGCTGTTGTTGTAGGACTTGCAGATGGTGTGCATGCTTCAAAGTTTTGTCCAAAAAAGGCTCCTTGCAAGGGTGATAAGGATAAGCATTGGCGCGATGCGCGTAAGAATAAGGATGGTAAGAGGTGCAGATGTGATAAGAGGGTGAGGGGTCCAAAACCTCCACACGATAAGCCAGTGAGTGAGCGCTCTCTACACCGCAGAGCTGTAAGACCAACTCCACCCCCACCATCCCCACCACGCGGATGTTGGTATTAATATGATGTGATTGATTACAACATGAGTTAGATAGATTTTGGGCTGTTGCGATTGGCGTTGTATATCCATCCCTCAGCCCAAATTATTCTCCTCCGTACTATATGAATAGTAACTATATTGGCGGTTTACCCCTATATTTTGTCGTTTAACCCCCAAAGTGTGGCATAAATCAAAAAATAGTGCTATTTTCGCGACGCGAAAAGGTGTTAATAAACAATCTAAGATGAAGAGAATATTTTTGGTTATAATCACGCTATGTGTGGCACTCCCAGCCATGGCACAGTCGGGTAAAATTACAGCGCAGATTATCGATGCCGAGACCAATGAGGGAATTATTGGTGCGGTGATGGAGGTCATTGATCCTGTGACAGATAAGCGCCGACACTCGGTATCGGGCGCTGAGGGTAAGTTGACGGTTACGGGTGTTGAGTTCGGAGAGTACGATATTACTGTGTCGTTCATTGGCTACACAACAGTTAAAAAACATATCAAACATACAGCATCTGTTACAGAACTTGGTCATATCGCTCTGCAGCAGGGTGTGGCTATTGAGACTGTGGTTAAGGAGGTGCAGGCTTTGCGTACATCGCAAAATGGCGATACGGTAGCCTATAATGCTGCAGCCTTCAAGGTAGCATCGGATGCTGATGTTGAGGGTCTACTTAAGAAGATGCCTGGTATCACCATCTCAAATGGTCAGGTTGAGGCTCAGGGTGAGCAGATTAAGAAGATATTTGTGGATGGTAAGGAGTTCTTTGGTGAGGATGTATCTACGGCGTTGAACTCTCTTCCTGCTCAGTCGGTTGACCGTATCGAGGTCTTTAATAAACTCTCGGACAATGCTGAGTTTTCGGGTATGGATGATGGCGAAGGTTATAAGGCTATTAACATCATCACCAAGCAGAATATGCGTCAAGGTATCTTTGGTAAGCTATATGGTGGATATGGCTACCAGCCAGATATTGATGGCTCGCCTACGGAGTTGCAGTTCGCGGATAACACTCTCTATGCGCCTATTGTAGATGGAGTTACCTCGCATCATAAGTATAATATTGGAGGAAATGTTAATCTCTTCCATGGTAACTCGCGAGTATCTATCATTGGACTTTTGAACAATGTAAACCAGCAGAACTTCTCGTTTGAGGATATCCTCGGTGTTACGGGTGGTAGCGGTGGTCATGGCCCTGGTCGTGGTCGTGGCGTAGGTCGATATATGGTACGCCCACAGAGTGGAGTGGCACAAGTTGGCTCAATAGGAGTGCAGTATTCGGACTCATGGGGCGAGAAGGATAGAGTCAAGTTAAACGGCTCTTACTTCTTCAATCAAACAAACACTAAGAATAAGAGTCTTTTGGAGCGTTGGTATTATGCTCCATCGCCTGAGGATTATCAAATTCAGGAGGGTGAGTCAGAGACAAGTAACTACAACCACCGCCTGAATATGCGCCTTGATTGGAGAGCGAGTGAGAATATATCAATTATGTCGCGTACGAGTCTTAGCTTCCAGGGTAATGAGCCTTATAGCCAGCAGTATGGTGAACTTACAGGTGAGAGCATTGAGGATAATCTCCCTTACGAGATACTATATAATGGCTCACAGGGTCACTCGCAAGCATATCGTTTTAGCGAGTTTTTGCAGTACCGCATGAAACTTGGTAAGCAGGGTCGTACGATTACTGTTGATGGCCGTTACTCAACACGCCAGACACCGAACTCCTGGTCTAATAGTTTCTCTACGCTAAGGACTAACTTCGCGGATGGTGTAGCTATGCCTGATATGCAGTATGTTCATTCTGATAGTAAGCAGGGAGAGGACGATGTAAGAGTTAACTTTACATATACAGAGCCTATATCTAAGACTTCGCAGTTGAGCATGCAATATCGTTTCGATTATGAAGATCAGCAACTTGATAAGCGCGCATATATCACTTCAGATGACAGCTATACAGTTGTAGGTGAGCCTAACCCATTGCTCTCCTCATATAATACAAGTACAAATGCCGAACATCGCGTAGGTCCAGGTTATCGCTATGCTAAGGGTCGTAATACCGTAGTGGCAAACATATATTATCAGCACTCAAAACTCGAAGGTGTTGCCAATCAGCAGCATATCTCCGATGATTTCAACAACTTGACATACTTCTTAATGGCAAATGTGGCATTCAACCCTGAGAATACTATACGCGTCTTTGTGAACTCATATACGCAGAATCCAGATGTGCGTAATCTGCAGGAGATACCAGATTTAACAAATGTGCAGTATATCACGCAGGGTAACTCTAAGTTGACATCATCATATACTCATCGTGTAAACTTCCACTATGTGCGCTCAAATATAGAGAAGGGTAGAACTTTTATGTGGATGTTCTCAACACAGCTCACTCAGGACTACATGGCTCAGTCAATTGAGTATGGTAAGCAGTTGGAGGTTGATGGTATATCATACAATCCTATCCAGTATTCGACCTATGAGAATATGGATGGTTATGCAACACTTCGCACACATGTAAGCTATGGCTTCCCTATTACTCCTATAAAGTGTAACCTAAATGTTATGGCTGGTGCAAATTGGTCAAAGACCCCATCTAAGATTGATGGTAAGACCAACTTCACAAGTAATATGGGATATGATGCAACTATATCGCTTGGTAGTAACATCTCAGAGAATATAGATTTTACGCTACAGTGGAATGGTATGTATAACAATGCTACGCAGTCGTTGGCGGTGCGTAACAAGAGTAATAAGTACTTTAGCCACACTGCATCTGGCTCATTGAAGTGGGTTTTCTGGAAGGGCTTTAGTATCACATCGGCTGTGAACTATAACCAGTATGTTGGCTTTACAGATGATTATAACGAGGAGTTCCTTATTTGTAACCTATATCTTGGTAAGAAGCTATTTAAGAATCAGCTTGGCGAGTTGCTTATCGGAGTGAATGACTTGCTAAACCAGAATAGTGCCTTTAGTCGTACGGTTGGTAGTGGCTATACGCAGAATTCTTGGAATAGTGTTGTGGGTCGCTATTTTACTGTTCAGTTCAACTATAACCTTCGTCACTTTGGAAAGAATGCAACGCGCGATATGTCTAAATACGAAGGTATGGAGATAAAGAAGGGTGGCACACCATACGGCAGACCAATGCCACATTAGGCAATTAGAAAAGAGTAATTAGTAAAGATTAAAGAGTGTTGCTTTTTGACCGATATGACCTTAAGACCATTAGGAGTATTCCTAATGGTCTTAATCGTATTATCGTTCTTTATAAAATGGTTGTAGACCGTTTCCCATTCCCAATACTTATTGAAAAATAGCTCTATTTTTTGAATAATTGCTGATTACTCATTTCTATATACTAATTTTTTTGTATCTTTGCACGATATGCTATTGTTATATGTATGGTGGCGTGAAATAAACGAAATTTAGATTATAGATATGGATATTTTATCAAAGGTAATTAAACTTTTCTTCGGCTCAAAGGCCGATAAGGATCGTAAGGAGATAATGCCTTATGTTGAGAAGATTAAGGCTATATATCCTTCAATCTCTAAGCTCTCTAATGATGAGCTTCGTGAGCGTTCACAAGCCTTAAGTAAGGCTATTGCAGACTTCATCGCCCCAGATGAGGAGCTTATTGCAAAGCATAAGATTACACTTGAGCAGCCTGAGACTTCGCTCAATGATAAGGAGCGTATCTCAAAGGAGATTGACGAGACAACCAAGCGTATTGATGATAAGATTGAGCAAAAACTTGAAGAGATTCTTCCTGAGGCTTTCGCAATCATGAAGGATACAGCACGCCGTTTTGCTGAGAGCGATGAGGTTGTTGTTACAGCCAACGATTTCGACCGTAACCTTGCAGCGGAGCGTGGCGATTTGGTACGCATAGAGGATGATAAGGCAATATATAGCAGTCAGTGGACTGCTGGAGGTAACACCATTAAGTGGGATATGATACACTACGATGTACAGCTCTTTGGTGGTGTGGTACTACATAAAGGTCGTATTGCCGAGATGGCTACAGGTGAGGGTAAGACTCTTGTAGCGACGCTCCCTGTATTCCTTAATGCTTTGGCGCACAAGGGTGTTCATGTGGTAACAGTGAATGATTACTTGGCACGCCGTGATGCTGAGTGGATGGGCCCTATGTATCAGTTCCATGGTCTATCGGTAGCATGTATCGACAATACACGCCCTAACTCTGAGGAGCGCCGCAAGGCATATAACGCGGATATCACCTTCGGTACAAACAACGAGTTCGGTTTTGACTACTTGCGTGACAATATGGCATCAGCGCCAAAGGACTTGGTACAGCGCAAGCATCACTTCGCTATTGTCGATGAGGTGGACTCTGTGCTTATTGATGATGCTCGTACTCCGCTTATTATCTCTGGTCCTGTACCTAAGGGCAGTGACCAGCTTTATGCTGAGTATCAGCCTGCTGCAAAGTATATCTATGACCTTCAAAGCAAGATGTCATCTACGGATGTTGCCGAGGCTAAGCGTCTATACAACGAAGGTCAGATGGAGGAGGCTGGTAAGCTCCTACTTCGCGCCCACAAGGCTATGCCTAAGTACAAGGCACTTATCAAGTTCTTGTCGGAGCCGGGTGTGAGAGTGCTTCTACAAAAAACAGAGAATATCTACATGCAGGACAACGAGCGTCGCATGCATGAGATTACAGATGATAACTTCGTTGTGCATGACGAGAAGATGAACTCTCTTATCCTCACAGATAAGGGTCATGAGGTAGCCTCAAAGCGCTTTGGCGAGGAGGGCTTCTTCGTGTTGCCAGATATCGGCGCTCGCATCGCTGAGATGGAGCAGAACAAGGAGCTATCGTTGGAGGAGCGCGCACAGAAGAAGGATGAGCTTCTTGCAGACTACTCAATCAAGGCTGATCGCGTACACACCATGAACCAGCTTCTCAAGGCATACTTCATGTTTGAGAAGGAGGTAGAGTATGTGCTTATCGATAACAAGGTTAAGATTGTCGATGAGCAGACAGGTCGTATCATGGAGGGTCGTCGTTACTCGGATGGTCTACATCAGGCTATCGAGGCTAAGGAGAATGTTAAGGTCGAGGATGCAACACAGACCTTTGCGACTATCACTCTCCAGAATTACTTCCGTATGTATCACAAGCTTGCAGGTATGACAGGTACTGCCGAGACTGAGTCATCGGAGTTTTGGAGCATCTACAAACTTGATGTCGTGGTTATCCCTACCAACAAGGAGGTTATTCGTGATGACCGCGAGGATTTGGTATATAAGACAGAGCGCGAGAAGTATAATGCTGTAATTGCCGAGATTGAGAAGATGGTTGAGGCTGGTCGCCCAGTCTTGGTGGGTACAACATCTGTCGAGATATCGGAGCTTTTGAGCCGTATGCTTAAGATTAGAGGTATTAAGCATAATGTCCTTAATGCTAAGCAGCATCAGCTTGAGGCACAGATTGTTGCTGAGGCAGGTCGCAGCGGTCAGGTAACTATTGCTACCAACATGGCGGGTCGTGGTACCGATATCAAGTTAACACCTGAGGTTAAGGAGCGTGGCGGTTTGGCTATCATTGGTACTGAGCGCCATGAGAGCCGCCGTGTGGATCGTCAGTTGCGTGGTCGTGCTGGTCGTCAGGGTGACCCTGGTTCGTCACAGTTCTTCGTGTCGTTGGAGGATAAGCTCATGCGTCTCTTCGGTTCTGAGCGTATCGCCTCGATGATGGATAAGATGGGTATCCAGGAGGGTGAGGTTATTCAGGCTGGCATGATGACCAAGGCTATCGAGCGTGCGCAGAAGAAGGTCGAGGAGAACCACTTTGGTGTGCGTAAGCGCCTCTTGGAGTATGATGATGTGATGAACTCACAGCGTGAGGTTATCTATACTCGCCGCCGTCATGCCCTCTATGGTGAGCGTATAGATATTGATATGAACAACCTCCGCTACGACTATGCTATTAAGTTCGTGGAGGCTCATGAGGGTTGCTCATTCGAGGAGTTTAAGTTTGACCTTATGCGTGAGGTGGCTCTCGATACCACAATCCTTGAGGAGCAGTTCGATGCAATGAAGCCAAAGCAGATTATCGACTCTATTGTCGAGGACCTCACAGCGTTGTATGAGCGTAAGGCTAAGGCTATAGCTGATATTGTACGCCCAACAATGCAACACCTCTATAAGGAGAGCTCAGACAATATGCAGCGCCGCGTGGCATTCCCACTCACTGATGGTCGTCTTCAGTACACCATCCCTGTGGAACTATCAAAGTGTAAGGATACAGATTGTGCAGAGATATATCGTGTCTTTGCCAAAGTGGCGTTGTTTACAACAATTGATGATGCTTGGCGTGAGCATCTTCGCGAGATGGATGACCTTCGTCAGAGCGTGCAGAATGCAACATACGAGCAGAAGGACCCACTTCTTATCTATAAGTTGGAGTCATTCCAGCTATTCTCAAAGATGTTGGAGGATATAAACCGCGATGTTTTGTCGTTGATAAACAAAGCATACCTTCCTGTTCGAGCAAACAACCCTGATAGCATGCAGAATACTCGTGAGCAGAAGTCAAAGGTCGATGTAAACAAGCTACAGGCATCACGCATGGCTGCTGCAGCACAGGCTGGTCAGGGCGAGAGAGGTAAGACCGCGCCTATTAAGGTTGACAAGTCTGTGGGTCGCAATGACCCATGCCCTTGTGGCTCAGGTAAGAAGTATAAGCACTGTCACGGTAAACTTGCATAGTGATGGGATACAAGGAGCAGAAACAGCGACAGTTTGACCTGCGCTACTTACAGATGGCACGCGTATGGGCTGAAAACTCATACTGCGTAAGAAGAAAGGTCGGTGCATTGTTGGTTAAGGATAATATGATTATCTCTGACGGATACAACGGCACTCCTGCAGGCTTTGAAAATGTGTGTGAGGACGATATGGGTAAAACAAAACCCTATGTCCTCCATGCTGAGGCAAATGCCATTACCAAGGTGGCTAAGAGCGCTAATAACTGTGATGGCTCAACGCTATATGTCACTGCTTCACCATGCATAGAGTGTGCTAAGCTAATCATTCAGGCGGGTATTAAGCGCGTTGTATATGCTGACCCATATCGCAATGATGATGGTGTGCAGCTATTAAAACGCGTTGGCATTGAGTGTGTGCAGGTGTGCTTGGAGTAGGGAGAGGCTGAATAAAAAGTGTATTTTGTCGTTATGCTCGCCCTCAAAATGCTCATTTACGCCTGAGTAAACTCCGCTTTTTCGGGCTTCGCATGCCTAAAACTACATCTTTTTCTTCAACCTCAGAAAAACAGGGATGACTAAAGTAATTTAGCCATCCCCGTTTTGATTTAGCCTCATTCTGTTTATATCTCTCCTCTTACTTCTGCAAAGGTATCTTATCAATGCGGCGCTGGTGACGACCACCCTCGAACTCTGTCTCAAGCCAGATATCAAGCATAGCCAAAGCCTCATCGTTTGAGATAAAGCGTGCAGGCATACACAAAACATTTGAGTTGTTGTGCTGGCGAGAGAGCTTTGCAATCTCAGGAATCCAGCAGAGTGCTGCGCGTACGCTCTGATGCTTGTTGAGTGTCATTGAGATACCCTCGCCAGAGCCACAGAGTGCCACACCGCGCTCTAACTCGCCATTGTCAATAGCCTCGCCAAGAGCGTGTGCAAAGTCAGGGTAGTCGCATGACTCCTCAGAGTGAGTGCCGAAGTCCTTTACCTCGAAGCCCTTAGATGCAAGGTAGCCCACCAAGAACTCCTTAAGCTCGTATGCTGCGTGGTCGCAAGCAATACCAATTTTCTTATCCATAGTTTTATAGTTTTTAGGTTGTTACTCCTTTGATGCACGCTTACGGTCGACCTCCGAGAGGAGAATTTTGCGTAGGCGGATAGCCTTTGGTGTTACCTCCACATACTCATCTTCGCGGATATATTCCAAAGCCTCCTCCAACGAGAAGATTACAGGCGGTGCAATTGAGGCCTTCTCATCCGAGCCAGATGCACGCATGTTGGTAAGCTGCTTAGCCTTGGTAACATTAACGGTGATATCGTTAGAACGGGTATGCTCTCCAATAACCTGACCGCAATACACCTGCTCCATAGGCGATATAAAGAACTTACCTCTATCCTGTAGCTTGTCGATAGAGTAGGCGTAGGCTGTACCTGTCTCAGATGCAATAATAGCACCCACTGAGCGATTTTCAATCTCACCCATCCATGGCTCGAAGTCCTTAAGACGATGGGTCATGATTGCCTCACCAGCTGTTGCGGTAATCATTGTGGAGCGCAAGCCTATAATACCTCTTGATGGTATTATAAACTCGAGGCGTGTACGCTCGTTGGCAGACTCCATATTTACAAGTTGACCCTTGCGGCGGGTGGTAAGTTCGATAACGGTACCTGCGCAATCATCTGGACAGTCCACGGTCATCTCCTCCACAGGCTCGCACTTGATGCCCTCTATCTCCTTGGTGATAACCTTTGGCTGACCAACCTGAAGCTCATAGCCCTCGCGGCGCATGGTCTCAATAAGTACCGAGAGGTGCAATACACCACGACCATATACCACAAATGAGTCTGCATTTTGTCCTGGCTCTACGCGTAATGCGAGGTTCTTCTCAAGCTCTCTATCAAGACGCTCCTTGATGTGGCGCGATGTTACATACTTACCATCCTTGCCAAAGAATGGCGAGTTGTTGATTGTAAAGAGCATAGACATTGTAGGCTCGTCAATAGCGATAGGAGGTAGTGGCTCAGGATCTGTGAAGTCACAAATGGTATCACCAATCTCGAAACCTTCGATACCCACCAAAGCACATATCTCGCCGCACTCCACGCGCTCGGTCTTTGCCTTACCAAGACCCTCAAAGACCATCAAATCCTTAATCTTGGTCTTTACAAGCGTGCCGTCACGCTTCGCAAGTGTTACATTCTGACCCGCTGTGAGAGAGCCGCGTGTAACCTTGCCTACGGCGATACGACCAACATAAGGTGAGTACTCCAAAGAGGTCACAAGCATCTGTACAGTGCCATCAACAATCTCTGGCTCTGGAATTTCGTCAATGATAGTGTCGAGGAGTGGGCAGATAGAGTCGGTGCGCTCGGTCACAACATGTGACATCCAACCCTGCTTTGCAGAGCCATATATCGTCTTATAGTCGAGCTGCTCCTCGGTAGCTCCAAGGGTAAACATAAGGTCAAAGACCTGCTCATTCACAACATCTGGGCGGCAGTTCTCCTTGTCGACCTTGTTAATTACCACTATAGGCTTCTTGCCTAATGCTAAGGCCTTCTGTAGCACGAAGCGTGTCTGAGGCATTGTGCCTTCAAAGGCATCAACCAACAAGATAACGCCATCGCACATATTGAGTACGCGCTCTACCTCACCACCGAAGTCGGCGTGACCGGGGGTGTCTATAATATTGATTTTGTAATCCTTGTATATAACAGATACATTCTTCGAGAGGATGGTTATACCTCGCTCTCGCTCGATATCGTTGTTATCCATGATAAGGTCGCCCCCTGTATGCTCATTATCTCTGAGGAGGTTGCCCTGCATAATCATCTTATCTACGAGTGTCGTCTTGCCGTGGTCTACATGGGCAATGATTGCAATATTGCGTAACTTTCGCATCTTACATTATATTTATATATGCCACAAAGGTAATAAATTCTACTCAATTATTTGCTATTTATTTATATAAATATAAAGAAACCCGCCCAACGGTGAGGTTGGACGGGTGTAAGGTTAAGCTGTGGGGTAGTGTTACTCTGCAACAACCTCCTCAGCAGGCTCCTCAGCAGGCTCAGCTGCAACCTCCTCAGTAGGCTCAGGACGCATTACAACAAGTGTACGGTTGCCATCGTCAAGCATCTTCTGAGCAAATGCCTTGATATCATCCAATGTTACGCTCTCAAGGACACCGAGATACTCCTCCTTGTAGTTGTAACCCTCCTCGTACCAGCGGTCAATAGCTGACATCCAGCCGCTGTTGTTCTCAAGGACATTGTTATAGTTCTTCTGCAAGAACTCCTTAGCCTTAGCTACATCGTCTGCCAAAGGACCCTCCTCGGCAATTTTGCGAATCTCCTTATCGCAAATCTCGATAAGTTCGTCAGCAAGCTGCTCGTTAGTGTCGAATACGATACCCATCATATAGTTCTCAACAGGGTACTTGTCGATACCACCCTGTACAGATACGCCGTATGTACCGCCCTTCTCCTCGCGGATTGAGATCATATAGCGTGAGTCAAGTGCGCGGCTGAGCAAGTCAACGATAAGACGATTCTTAGCGTTATCTGCCATATCACCAGAGTAAACAAGGTAAACAGAAACCTTAGGCTGCTGCATTACAGCGCGGAAGTCGTTGGTTACCTCACCCTTAGCGAAGCGAACACCATCATCAACAACAGCATACTCAACCTTCTTAGATGTTGGGAGTGAACCGATATACTTCTCTACAAGTGGCTTCAAAGTATTTAGGTCAACATTACCTACGATAGTGAAACGGAAGTCGTCAGCATAGCCGAAGAGCTTAGAGTGGATACTCTTCAACTCAGGGATGTTGAGTGCCTCAATCTGTGCTGCAGATGTGATCTGACGGCGTGCGTGGTCGCCATAGATAGTCTTCTGGAACTCCTTAGATGCAATGTAGCTTGGATCAGACTCCATGTTGCCGAAGTATGGGATATACATCTTCTTAAGGTTGTCAAGGTCTGTCTGGTCGAAGCGTGGTGATGTGAAGTTGAGGTACATGAGCTGAAGAATAGTCTCGATATCCTTTGGTGAGCCACCCGCTGTTACAGAGTGCTCGTATGAGTCAACGCTAAGACCTGCGTATGCAGACTTGCCAGAGAGCTGCTTGTTAAGCTCTGTGTTGTTGAACTTGCCGATACCTGACTGGCTCATTACCATACCGAGGAATGCACCCTGATAGTACTCCTCATCAGTAAGCATTGAGCAACCACCCTTCGAGTCTGCTGAGATGCGTACCTCATCAGCCTTCAAAGTAGATGGGCGAACAACAACCTTGATACCATTCTTCAATGTCCACTCTGTGTAGCCAAGAGACTCGTTTACAGCTGTAGACTTAACCTTTGAACCCTTGAGCTTAGTAGAAGCTGGGATAAGTGGCTCGATAACTGTGTTGTCAGCGTATGGCTCAACCTCAGATGCAGAAACCTCAGCAATGATAGCCTTGATGTCGTCATTTGTAGGAACTGCAACACCCTCCTTCTTAGGAGCGCGAGCAAGGATTACAAGGTTCTCGTTAGGACGAACCATCTGTGCGTATGCCTGATTGATATCGTCTACAGTCAAGTTGTTGATAAACATCTGATCAATCTGCCACTCAGTCTCGGCATCCATCATAGATGTACCCAATGCGTAGTGGTCGAGGTAACGCTGTGCATACTCGTCGTTGCGAACATCGTTGCGGTTGGTGTATGAACGCTCAGCCCAGCGGAGCAACTCCTGCTTAGCACGCTCGAACTCACCCACAGTGAAACCGTGGCGACGCATACGCTCCATCTCTGTGTACATTGCGCGGAAAGCCTCGTCGATGCGACCCTCGTGTGCAACTACAGAGAACATTGTAGCCTCCATAGTAGGGCAGATGCCAATGCTACCCTCATCCATACCGCCACCGAGGAATGGAGCATCAGCAGCCTGTGCAATCTCCTCGAAACGAGCATTCATCATTGTTGTAACGAAGCTATAGATAATATCGAACTGGTAGCCTACGATAGTGTTCTTGTACTCCTTTGGAAGAGCATCGCGGCGTGCAAACATCATAACTGAAGACTGAGTAAGCTCAGGATCAGTAAACATAGAGATGATAGGCTCCTCGGTTGCAGGTACCATGATAACCTCCTTCTGTGCTGCATCTGCTGGTGATGCAGGGATGTCAGCCATAAGAGTCTTAATCTTTGCCTCTACCTGATCAACATCGATATCACCAACGATAACAAGCGCCTGATACTCTGGACGATACCACTTGTGGTAGAAGTTGACCAAAGCCTGCTGGTCGAAAGACTTCAAGCCGTCGAGGTAACCAATAAGGTTGCGGTGCTCGTAGAGAGTACCTTGGAAAAGCTTCTGAATCATATCGTTCTGAGCGCGAAGATTACCGCCATCGCGTGTACGAAGCTCCTCCATGATAACACCACGCTCTGAGTCAATCTCCTCAGGCTGAAGTGAGATGAACTGTGACCAGTCGTGAAGGATAAGAAGTGCCAAGTCGAGGTTCTCCTCTGTGGTAGGGCAATCCTTAATCATATACTCAGTGCAA
>JAFXBB010000094.1 GCA_017521945.1 Alistipes sp.
CCTCTTCTGCCTGTATCGACACCAACTCCTCAGCATTTTCTACACATGTGGAATCCTCTTCTGCCTGTATCGACACCAACTCCTCAGCATTTTCTACACATATGGAAGTATCATCTATTTGTTTCAGACCTTCACTATCATTGACAAACTCAATAATAACACCAGATGCAGTATATTCTATTTTCTGTACAATCAACACATATTGGACGCATCGCTTGAAATTTACATTAATAATTGTTTGCGAACCTTTGAGGTTAGCACGCTTATACATATCTGCAATAGCATTACCCTTCAAAGACTCCTCAGAAAGGCATTCTATTCCTAATATATATGTAGCTGTAGCAACGCCATCAACCGTACCTATCACATTGAAATTTGCCTTATCCAACACTACTTGCGTCTGCGTTACATTAAAATTCATGGCATTATACATATGATGCGTCGAACAACCAACCAAAAATGGCAAACATAGCAACAACCAAAGTCTCTTCATAACAACAAATGTTTATTCACCGTAACAGCTCCTGTTACGGAAGATTAGTAAAACAGGGAGTGTGGAACTCATCGCTACAGACATCATAGCGAAACACCTCCTATGATAAACCAACTATAAGTTCTACAAATGTAGCACAAATTTCGCAGAATAAAAAAATTTTAACTAACAAATATAGTATTGAGCGATAAAGCCTTACACTATTAGACATAAAATACATATACAGAAAACATAACCCACAAAGAATACACTACCCACCTCAGCATGACACCCAATTTCTTGTCAGAAGGGGTTAGATTTGGCTCTGACACGAAAACTGGCGGATGGGACATACTAAGCGTATTTCCCATTCGCCAGTTTGACTGAAGAGTCAAAGATGACCCCTTATCACAAGAAATTAATTTAAGGTTGGGAGGAATGAGTACTCCTTACCATACTTCAAGTGCTGCTCGATGTAGTTTGCAGGGTATGAAATCTTAACATCTACAACCTTACCATTCTTATCGGTAACAAGCTCATACTCAGGGTTTACGAAACCACCATAAGGCTCGATATTAAGTGCCTTGTTACGAGCGATAACCTCTGCATGAAGCTCTGGGTTAACCTTAACTGCGTATGTCTCTACAAGCGCCTTGCAAGCCTCGTAGTCACCCTCAGACTTGATACGCTGTACCTCGCAAAGGAGTTTACCAAATAGCTCACGAAGCTTAACGAAATCGTTAACAACGATATATGTCTTGCCATCCTGCTTTACAAGCTCGATAACATTCTCAGCCTTACCCTGCTCGTAGCACCACTCTGCGATAAGCTTGCGGTTACGCATGTGAGACTCCTCAACATCCTTACCCGGCTCGATACGAGAGAGCTGCGTCATATAGCCATTCATGATGTAGTCTGAGTACTGTGACCATGCAACATCAAGTGTTGGGATAAGACCTATCTCGATAAGCTTAGGATCGCCAAGGTAATAGAGTGCAAAGAGGTCTGCACGCGCCTCCTCAAGTGTTGAAGAGTAGGTACGAAGCTCATCACCCTTAGTACCTGGAGCAAGCTGACCTGAGCCATGACCAAGGCACTCGTGAAGGTCGGTGTGAAGGTCATCACCAAGCTTACCATACTTCTTAGCGCGCTCGCGGTCCTCCTCGCGAAGGATGAACTCCTCAGCAAAGCCGTTACCCTGAGCAGCCTTATCGTAAGCATAAGTGATGTTATCGATAGTTACAGACTTTGAGCCATGCTCCTTACGAATCCAGTCAGCGTTAGGGAGGTTGATACCGATAGCTGTTGCAGGGAAGCAGTCACCACCAAGCATAGCAACGGTGATAACCTTTGCAGATACACCTTTAACCTCCTCCTTGCGATATGCAGGGTTGATAGGAGCGTTATCTTCAAACCACTGAGCATTAGCAGCCATAATCTCTGTACGCTTGCAAGCCTCCTCATCGCGGAAGTTTACTACAGACTCCCATGATGCTTTACGACCAAGTGGATCACCATAGTTCTCGATGAAACCGTTTACAACATCAACATTTGACTTTGTATCCTTAACCCAAAGAACGCTATAGTCATCAAAATCCTTCAAATCGCCACTGTTGTAGTACTTGATAAGAGCCTCAAGCACCTCGCGCTGTGTAGGGTTAGCAACCTCAGCAGCCTTCTCCAACCAGTAAACAATCTGCTCAAGAGCCTCGGTGTACATACCACCAATCTTCCAAACCTTCTCGTAGATCTTGCCATTCTCATCCTTCATAAGCTTTGAGTTAAGACCGTATGAGATAGGCTCTGGGTTATTAGCATCAGCTGCTGCCATACCGTTATAGAAAGCCTCAACCTCAGCCTGATTAACACCCTCATAGTAGTTGTTTGCAGACTCAGTGATTACATCAACACCCTCCTTCTGGTTTAGGCGCGAAGCGTAGAGCGCTGGGTCGAAGATAATCTGACAAAGGAAGTCATCCTCAATCTGGCGATTCTCCTCGTTGATATAGAGAGCCAACTGCTCGCGGAACCAAGCCTCAGAGAACTCTGGGGTAAACTTGTCGTTTGAGTAGTGGTGGTGGATACCGTTAGCAAACCACACCTTCTTCAAATACTTCTCAAAAGCAGCGAACTCCTCACCCTCGCGCACCTCCGTAGCAGTGTAGATGCTCTCCAATGTGCGACGCACTGCAAGGTTGTACTTAAAGTTCTGATCGAAGAGAATATCACGACCACACTTTGCAGCCTCACCAAGGTAGTAGATAAGCTCCTTCTCCTCCAAAGGTAGGTTCTCGAAACCCGGCACCTCGTAACGAATAACTTTGATATCGTCGAAACGATCAACGATCCATGGCTGCTCAGACTCACACTGAGACTCAGCAGCTGTGCCACATGAAGCTAAACCGATAACTCCCATAGCCATAATGCCCAACAATTTTTTCATCTCTTAAATTAAGGTTTAATTATTTAGTTGTATAATTCTCTGCACAATCGGGCGCAAAGATAGGAAAATAATGTGAAATGTGAAAGAGTTTGAGAGGAAATGGAAGAGAACAGAGTACAGAGTAAAAATTATTATTTCATGGGGCACGCCATCTGCAACATGTTACATTCTTCAAAAAATAGCGTTACAATTGTGTTACAATCCTCGATATAGGCAAAAAAAGGCTTGGATGTAACGATATTTTTTACTACTTTTGTCCTCGTAACAGATAGTTAGTGTTGTATGACAAAGAAGATGCTAAGATATATAGTCCCACTTATAGCGTTAGCGATAGCTTTTATTGGCAATAGCTCCGCTATGGGGACAATATCCTCATCCTCATCACACAACGCCCACTCCTCGGAGATAAGAGCAGACTATTTTATAGAGTGTGCTGGCACAGAGTCGAGCCTCTACATCCCTCGTCAGACATCAGCAACCAGCCTAACGCATCTGCATGGCACAGCCAAGCGCATAAACAATGCCCACAAAAACAACTTTGAGTTCACAAAGGCGGGCAAGTGTTTCGGCGCCTCGGTTGAGAACTATATTCAACAATACTATTTAACTCAACACCCATCTTTTACCAAGTCGCATCATAGGTTTATTGCACTTGGTAAACTTATTATTTAGCCCATTTATAGATTTCATCACCTCCACCTTTACAATCCAAAGATGGGGAGCTGTCGTATGTATAACATTCAACCAATAATCTATAAAAGACTAAATAATATTATGAAACAACAGTTTATTAAGGTGCGCTCATTCAAGGATATAGCCATCTTCTTATCACTCACACTTATAGGAATTATTCTTGCTCTTCTTCCATACGGCATGGGGCTTAATATCGCAGGCTGCACTCTTATTATTTGCGGCATAGTCCTTGGCTTTATACTTAAGAGCGCATATCGCGAGATTAACAACCCGGGCATCTATCACAAGAAGGAGTATTTCTTTGAGCCTAAGCACAAGGCCGAGCTGCTTAGAAACATTCAGAGCAACCCATCTAAGATAAACCTTAGCGAGGAGGGCAATGGTCTATCCGTACGCCTCGACCTATACTACAGTTCGACCTCATCAAGCGCATTCCTACAGCTCTTCGAGTATGTCCCTTATGAGTATGTTGCAGTATCGGAGGTTGTAGAGTGCGACAAGGAGAAAGTGAAACAAATCATAAAGTAAAATGGAGTATATAATTCTTATTTTATCTTTGGCAGGCATCGTCTTCGGCGCGGATTTTCTCGTCGCCGGAGCGGTGTCCGTTGCCCGAAGATACCATGTATCCGATTTCGTTATCGGAGCAGCTATTGTGGGCGTTGGAACATCAATGCCAGAGCTTGTAGTGAGCTTTTTGGGAGCTGTAAACGGCAATGCAGATGTGGCGATAGGTAATGTCGTAGGCTCCAACATCTTCAATGTCTTGGGTATTTTGGGACTTACAGCACTCCTCTTTCCTGTGGCTATAGGTAAGAAGGAGCTAAAGTTCGAGATACCACTATGTATTGTCGTATCAGTGCTTTTGATGGTACTTGCTCTCAACTTCTTTAATGGCTCAACAGCGGTCATTGGTCGCGTGGACGGTATCATACTGCTACTTCTGTTCGTGGGCTTTATGTGGTATTCATTTGCCCGCGATAGAAAGAGCGCTGTGGCGGTGGAGAGCGCCGAGGAGGAGAACTCTCCGCTATGGCTTGCCGTTGTGAAGATTGTGGGCGGTCTTGCCCTGCTTATCACAAGCTGCGACTTCTTTGTTGACAATGCTGTACTTATAGCCAAATCATTCGGTGTTAACGACGCCTTTATCTCGTTGACCCTCATTGCCTGTGGCACATCGCTACCAGAGTTGGCAGCTTCGCTTGCAGCCGCAGTGAAGAAGAATACAGCCTTGGCGCTTGGAAATATCATAGGCTCCAACATATTTAACATTACACTTATCTTGGGTCTTAGCTCACAGGTTATGCCGCTGAACTCTGCAGGTATCACAGCTGTGGATTACATGGTGATGATTGCCGCAGTGCTTCTTACAACCATCTTTGGACTAAGAGGCAAGATTGGTCGCATGGGAGGTGCTTTGATGTTTCTGGGCTTTGTGGCGTATAACTGGTATTTAGTTTCGAATCAAATAACATAAGTAATATGGGAATAATGCAAATCTTTACACTGTTAGGAGCATTGGGAATGTTCCTGTACGGTATGAACCTGATGAGTTCGGGTCTTCAGAAGGCGGCAGGTGATAAGCTTCGAGGTTTCCTTGCAGCCATAACATCTAATCCATTCAAGGGTGTTGCTACGGGACTTGGCGTAACGACCGTAATACAGTCATCGTCGGCGACGACGGTCATGGTCGTAAGTTTTGTGAATGCGGGACTCTTGACCCTTACACAGGCTATCAGTGTCATCATGGGTGCCAATATCGGTACTACGGTAACAGCATGGCTCGTTGCGTGGCTCGGATTTAAGGCGGATATCTCAATTCTCGCCATTCCGCTCATGGCACTCGGTTTCCTCTTCTCGAACTCTAAGAGAAACCAGCATCAGAATATCGGTGAGCTTATCGTAGGTTTCTCGCTCCTTTTCCTTGGTCTTTCGTTTATGAAGGAGTCGGTACCTGACCTTGGTGAGACACCTCAGGTGTTGGACTTTGTTCGTGCATGGTCAAGCCACGGTTTTGGCTCGGTGCTTATCTTCTTGGCGTTTGGTACAGTATTGACTCTCGTGCTTCAATCATCATCTGCCACAATGGCTATTACACTCATCATGCTCAGCATGGGTTGGATACCATTTAATATGGCGTGTGCTATGGTTTTGGGTGAGAACATAGGTACTACAATTACTGCAAACATAGCGGCATCTGTGGGTAATACTCAGGCTAAGCGTGCTGCGATGTCGCACACTATATTCAATCTATTTGGCGTTATCTGGGCGCTCATACTCTTCAAACCATTCTTGGCGTTGGTAGGCGCTATTATCGAGTCGTTCGGTCTACCTAACCCAGCAGCCGAGGGTTTTGTTGTGAGCGACCCTACATCGGCAGACGGAACTGCGGCGCTCTATGGTCTTTCGATGCTACACACTCTCTTCAATACAATCAACACATTGATTCTTGTGTGGTTCATTAAGTATATCGAGCGTGCTGTAACCTATATCATCAAGACTCCGAAGAATAAGGAGAACGAAGCATTTCGCCTTAAGTATATCTCTGCAGGCCCTCTTGCCACACCTGAGCTTGCCACCGAGCAGGCCATTAAGGAGATTATCCACTTTGCCCAGATATCTCGCAACGGTCTTGACTATGCTAAGCAGGCTGTTGGCGAGAAGAGGGAGGATAAGTTTGAGGAGTTGCGCAAGAAGCTTGTTAAGTATGAGGAGATATCCGATAGGATTGAGTATGAAATTGCGGCATTCCTCAATGAGGTTGCAGCAGGCGATATTAGCGAGGTGAGTTCTATGCGTGTCAAGGCTATGTATAAGATAATCGGAGAGTTGGAGTCGTTGGGTGACTCTGGCGAGGCTATCAGCCGCATCCTCTCGCGCCGCAACATCCACAAGAAGAGTTTTGACGATACAACAATCAAGAACCTCATGGATATGGCTGATGCTGTGGATGGAGCATACGAGGCGATGATTACAAACCTCAAGGCGGCACACGACGGCACTCTTAAGGATATCTCAAATGCCTACAATGCCGAGGAGCGTATCAACACCTTAAGAAACAACCTCCGCGATGCCGAGATTGAGGATATCGAGGATGGTGGTAAGAACTACCAAACAAGCGTCTACTACATGGATATCGTGAACGAGTTTGAGCGTATGGGTGACTTTATCATCAACATCTCCGAGGACTTGGATCGAGTATTTAGAGAATAACATACAAACTTAAAAAGAAGGAGAAGTATGGTGACCCTAAGCATAACATACTTTTCCGTTTTTAAGTTTTACTTTATAATTTGGGGATTGTTTCTTGAAAAGAGAAATAATCCCTATATTTGCATCTCGAAACAACTAAAACCAAACAGATATGCTAATTAAGGGAGTATCGACAATCGCACTGCTTGTATGTTCAAATATTTTTATGACCCTCGCGTGGTATGGTCATATCGCCTTTAAGTCGCAACTACAGCGTTGGGGTATCGTGGCAATTATCCTCTTTAGCTGGGGTATCGCTCTATTTGAGTACTGTTTTCAGGTGCCTGCCAATCGTATCGGTAGTGCCGAACTTGGCGGACCATTCACGCTATGGCAACTAAAGGTTATTCAGGAGGTTATATCGCTGGTGGTCTTCACCCTCTTTGCTGTTTTGTTTGTCAAGGGCGACCCACTAAAGTGGAATCACCTTGCAGGATTTGCCTGCCTTGTAGCGGCAGTCTATTTCATCTTTAGGAAGTAAAGCCCTGTAGGGAGGTTAGGTTAGTATCTTTTACGGAAAAAAGTTGACTCATAAAAAGAATAATTATGAGTCAACTTTTTTCGGTAAAAGACACCGTTCCTATTAATTATCTCTTAGGTTTTAATCTTCGCTTAAACCATAAGTAGTAGCCCGTAAGTGGGAGTGATGCGCCGAGCATCGCAGCCATAAACCACAGCACTCGCGTTACATAGCCGCCAAAGTTTCCAACATGGATAGCGTATATCCAGCCGCCAATCTTCTGCTGGCGCGGAGCTGTGTTGTATAACTGCACCGAGTTAACACTGCCCGTTGCGGTATCGATAAGGTACTTATCCTGAGCGCGAGGATTACCCATACCCGCCTTCTTTACCGAAACGGAGTTTGGTGTAACGGTAGCATCACGATACCTATCATAGCGCGCCACAATATCCTCGTAGGCGATATCTACGGCCGCATAATCCTCCCCGCTCTGGCCTCTATGTTGTTGTGTATTAGCAGGCTTGGCACTATCGGCACCAAGCACCCTATAGAAGGCGTTACGATACCATCCAAACGACCATGTAAGACCCGTAAGTGCCATGGCAAGGATAAGCACTGCGGCATATATACCACCTGCAACATGCAAATCGTAGAAGAAACGCCTCCAGCCACGACGCACAGAGATTTTTGAGCGGTTCTTCCACATCTGCACGCTCTTAGGTATCCATATAACCACGCCAGATAGGAGGATAATAACCATTGTAAGTGTGCTTATACCCACAATTATCTTACCCCAGAAGACTCCCCCATCCTGAGGTTTTGAGTCCATAAGCCAGCGGTGCATGCGGAACATAGTACGAAAGAATGGCAATCTTTCGGGCGAGCCAAGCACCTTGCCACTATACTGGTCGACATAGATAGCAGCATGCTTAGGCTTGGAGAGGTTAACCTTCCATGTGCGCATCGGATCCGAGCTAACGGTAATACCCGTAATACGCTGACCCTCCGTAAGTAGCGGCTCAACAACAGCCACCGCATCATCGAACGATATTGTCATATCTCCCACGCGCTCAACACGATAGTACTCGCGCTGAACGGACTCAGAAATCTCCTTCTCAAAGATTAGCATAGCTCCCGTAAAGCAGGTTATGGATATAACCAAACCCACAGGTAGCGACAACCATAAGTGGATGTTCCTTATCAACTTTCTCATTGGCACACTATAATAAAGGAATCATACGACCTACTGCACCCACCTTTGTAGCCATAACCGTAAGCCCCTTAGTAGCAATAGCACTATTATTGTCAATAACATAAATCGTTGGATAGCTATCAGTTGTTGTCACAGCAATATATGTCTTTCCCTCCTCGGTATATGGGGTATTTCCAAAGCTCGATATCTTATCAGTGGCAGGGAGTCCCGACACATAGGTCATTGCCATACTCTCAGCATCGAAGATTGCAAGTTGGTTTGCGACCATAGTCTTGCCAGGCTCAAAGCGCGAATCGTACATAAGCATCAAGAACTTTGAGTCGCCGATATACCATGTACGCATAAACGAGCGACCATCCGAAAGCTCCTCAAGGTTTACATAGTAGCTATCATCAAACGCCATATCGCCCGCCTTGATACGCACGACACCCGCAGGAAGTGTTGTTCTCTGACGCTCGTCGCTCATCATCTTTGCGTAGGATGGCGAGAAAACATATACATCGCCACTCTCCGTACCCCACACCATTTGATAGTATTGTGACTTGTGGCGTCCTGCAGCGTAGCTGAGCTTATCGGTGCGGATAAGTTGCTTATTTGAGAGAGTCTCATCATCGAACACCGCAATCCAACACTCATCGGGATATTGTGTCCACTGCAACTCTCCCTCCTTATACGCTCCACTACCAGAGCCACCAGCCTCGCTCTTTACCAAATCCTCATAGCCCTCTCTAATCCAGCGACCGCCACCGCTCTTAACACCATACTGACTAAGACCCATAGGCACTGCCGCCGAGTATATCTTATCCCCCACCTGCTCAATACCCGCAAGGGTTACATACTCTCCATTACCAACGAAATTCTCCGCCAAATATTGCTCATCGAGGGTATTATTCGTGGTGTAGGTCTCATCCTCGACATTGAGCAACGACACAAGGATAGACTTTGGGAGGTAGCCATACTCATCAGCCCACTCCTTCGGTCCATCGCCCGTAGAGGTAGTCATCACATAGCTATTATATATACCCACCGTGGTAAAACGACGCACCGCATACTCTGCCGAGCGTGCCGAGAGAGTATAGTCGCTATTCATCACATAGGAGCGCGTTGTACCAGCATTTCCCTGATTATAGCTAAGGGCATAGAGATACTTGTCGCCCCAAAATACCCAATAGGATGCTCCATCGTTGACAAGACCTCGCTCCATATCGACACTACCGCCATCCAACGACTCAGCCGTAAGTAGTGCGTTGGTCGTAGTGTTGGAGAATGTACCCTCCGAGGCGATAACATAGGGGCGTGCCACGCCATCATTGTGGTCTGCGCCACCCTTAAAATCATCCTTCTTACACGCTGCAAATGCAACAAGAGCTAAAGCTGCAATAATTAACTTTGATACAATTTTTGTTTTCATATACTTATTATTTATAATTAATCTCTACCTCCAAACGCTACACGGAACTTGGCATAAAAGGCTCTACCCGCCTTCTGCAAGCTGAAGTTATCGTATAGTCGCGCATCAGTAAGGTTGCGACACTCCAACGATATATTGTATTTGCCACTACTAAACGAGTAGTTCAACGACAGGTTGTGCGAGAACTGCGTCGGCACCATGTAGTCATCCTTATTTAGACCTATACGCGATGAGTAGTAGTAGAAGCTATGCAGATAGTGGTTGTCGTAGCTTAGCGAGAGATTATCGCCAGACTTAAGACAATCGTTCCATGTGAGCGTTATATCGCTATCTGCAAAGAGATATGGGATATTAGGCATACGGTCGCCATAGCCGAGATTTGGCATAGATGTAGTACCTATGGCTATAGGCATATTATCCCTAACATCCATATATGATAGGGTGCCACCCACCGACAACCACGCACCCAAGGCGTAGCGTGCTGTGAAGGTTACTCCCCATGTACGCACACGACCATAGTTTATGTACGAAGCGGCACTCTTACCACCACTTATATCGATGATATTTCGCTGGATATAGTCACGCGTATCTCGCCATATAAAACCACCATCGAGATATATCGAATGTTTCTGCTCAACACCCAAACGCTCCGAATAGCTGATATTTAGGTTTATATTATCGCTATTCTCAGGACGAATGGCAATATCACCCTGCTCTAAATCCTCATCGCCAAACATCTCCTCAATGGTAGGCAGACGATACGCCTTCTCATAGGAGAGCTTTGCCTGCACAGCGGGCGTAATAAAGTATGTTCCTGCAACACCATAACCCAAGGCATCCTCACTACGCGTAACACGAACATACTCTCCCTTGTTACTATCCGTAGCCACAGGTCCCGCCACATCCTGAGCATAGTACTTCGTAAACAGAGTCACATTCCAACGCCTCTTAGGCATATAGCGATACTGAAAACCTGTGATATTCTTCATCGTCTGCTTGTCGATACTACCCTCCTCTGCCTTATTGGCAAGAAGCGATGTATTGTGACGCACAAACGAGCTAAAAACATGATTCAGAGTGAAGTTATGCGAACGACCAAGACGATAGTTGAGTGTCGCCGTAGCGTTCCAATTATCATTATTTGAACGAGTATGCTGATAGGACTGCTCGCCCGCCGAATTAAGACGGTTAGTCTCACCAAGCCAATTATATTTGTATTGCGCAGTGTCGATATTGTAGGTGATATTGCGATTGTAGTTCGCCGTAAGCGTGAGATCAAGCCCCTCAGCGAAGATGTTGTGCTTCCGATACTCCATCGACGGCATCAGCGAGTGTCCTCTGCGGAGTTTATTGCCATAGACCACCTCCTGACGCACACCCGTCTGTATCTCTTTATACATCTGCGAGTAGTTCATCGAGAAGATGAGCCTGTCAGCCCAACGCTTATCCTTGACACCCACCTTTGCAACAACACTCTCATTGTGATAGGTGTCGTGAAAACGCTCCACATTAACAAGCTTACCCCTATCTATACGCCCCGTCTCGAAATCCTCCACAGGAGCATCTATGCGATAGTTGTTCTTTGAGTAGTTCTGAAAGGCGTATAACTCCCATATAAGACCACTCTGAAGACTCTGCCCCGCATTTACAGATGTACGATGTGTACCAAACGAGCCAAAGGAGTATGACGCCTCAGCATGCCAGCTACGACGCGATTTATTAGTCACAATGTTTATCACACCACCCAGCGCATCTGCGCCAAAGCCCACAGGCACAACACCACGATAGACCTCTATACGCTCAGCATAGCCCGCAGGAATGTTATTTAGCGAGAAGGCTGCCCCCACTCCCTCCTGTGGCACACCATCAATAAATACTTTGATGTGCTTTCCCGAAAAACCATCCACCATAAGTGCCATATCCGAGCCTACGCCACCCGACTCTCGTAGCTTTATTCCGGGTGCGCTTGATAGGGCGTCCGAAATACTCTTGGTACTATTTCTTAGCGCGCGCGTATCTACAGCTACAGCATTAAATGCCGAACGACGCAGACGACCAACACCCGACGCCGAGACCACCACCTCATCGATACCCTTAGACTCCGCATCAAGCGCGATATTAAGAGTATTAATTCTCTCTTTGGCATTTACCGTATGATGCTCCGTGGCATAACCCAGCATCTGCACCACGATATCCACCTCACCCTCATCTACCATCATAGAGTATCGACCCTCGCTATCAGCAGTAGTACCTCGCGATGTACCTTTAATATATATAGTTGAGTAGGGCAAGGGACGACCATCACTATCAGTCACCACACCCTCAATTATAGCTCCTTTCGGTGGTTCTGTCGCTCCAAGAGGCATTGCAATAAACTGCAACGAAACAATGGCTATCAGATATAGTAGTCTATTTGTCATATCTTAAAAAAGCTATTTTTACGATGACAAAAGTACACTATATCAATATCATAGACAATCGCAAAAATTAGGTAAATAGCCGTATCATATCCCCCAAAAAGTGGGGATTAATCTCAAATAGGCATCATCTCTTAGCACGAATAGAGTATAAGAGATTACATTCAAACCCTAACTATCCCCACAATTAGAGGCTATTAAGATTTAATATCGGGTATATTTTGCATTAATTGTCATAAGAGAGCAGATACAACAAAAAAATGGGAATGACTAAATTAGCCATCCCCAATGTGTTATGAGCAGTACATTCCGCGCTCTTGCAATAAATTAGTTTAGTCCAAGACGCTCAGCACTATACAAGTAACGCTTAATACTACGCTTAGGAGTCTTTAGGAACTCCTCGCGATGGATAACGATATTTGACACCTTCTCGTATGAAGCTACCAAGTTATTAAGCTCTTGGAGGTTATTATCCATAATCTCCTGAAGGTTATCAAGGCTGATACCCTCAGCTGTTGCAAGGTCATAGTCTGGCACTACGAGAGCTGTGAGTTTACCATTGTTCTCGATAATGAGTGACTCACCAACCAAGTATAGGTTATTAAGTCGCTCCTCAATCTCCTCTGGATATATATTTTGACCTGAGCTTGAGAGAATCATCGTCTTGCAGCGACCACGAATATAGAGCGTTCCGTCAGCATCCATAGTACACATATCGCCTGTGTGTAGCCAACCATCCGCATCCAACACCGCCTTGGTAGCCTCCTCATTCTTGTAGTAGCCAAGCATAACATTCTCACCACGCACAAGTAGCTCACCGGGGATATTCTCAGGGTCGCGCGATAAAATCTTACCCTCCAAAAGGTCCTTTGGAAGGATACGACCACATGAGCCACTCTTAAAGTATGCAGGATCCTCAAAGCTGATAAGAGGCGCACGCTCGGTCATACCGTAGCCAACGGTGATTGGGAACTTGATAAGGCGTAGGAAATCCTCAGTCTCCTTGTTAAGAGCTGCGCCGCCAACGACAAATATCTCAACACAGCCACCAAACTGCTCCATAAGACGAGAGAGGATAGTTGAGTAAATAGCCGTATTTATAAGTGGTATACGCATTGCGATACTCATAGGTCTCTTCTCAAGGAGAGGTAGAATCATCTTGCGATACACCTTCTCAAGAATCATAGGTACTGCGCAGACAACATTTGGGCGCACCACCTTCATTGCCTCGACAAGAATTTTTGGCGATGGGATACGACCAAGAAGTGTGATGTGCGCACCTGAGGCCAATGGACCAAGGAAGTCGAACGAGCAACCAAAAGCATGCGCAAGAGGGAGGAACGATAGTGTACGACCACCCTTGCGGAAGTAGTATTCGCCGTTTGCTGGATTTCTCATATCCATTGCAAAACCGATGTTAGCTGTAAGGTTGTTCACCGATAGCATAACACCCTTAGATGAGCCTGTGGTACCAGATGTATAGTTCAAAAGACATATAGCATCGTTAGGAATCTCTGGATACTTGATATCATCTATACTAAACCCACGAGGATATGCCTTACGATAGTGCGAAAGGATATTCTTCATGTAGTTGGTAATCTTATTACCCTCACGCTCGTATATAACATGAAAATCAGTAAGAGAGAATACCGCATCAATGTTTGGAATCTGGTCGCCCTCGATATCATCCCAGTAGTTATCACCAAGGAATAGGAGCCTACTCTCCGAGTGATTTACAATATTGATAACATCATTAGGGTTGAAATCCTGAAGGATAGGAACGATAACCGCTCCATAAGTGATTGTTGCTATATAACTGATACACCAACGAGTGTTATTTCTACCAATCAATGCAATTTTCTCACCCTTCTCGATACCTGCCTCCTTGAACATAAGGTGAAGCTTCGCCACCTCCTTAGCTACCTCATAGTATGAAAAAGTCTCACCCTTGAAGTAGTCTGTAATAGCAGACATTTCGCGATTGTCACGAAAACTCTGCTCGTAAATCTTAATTAAATTTCTTTCCAACATAAGTTATTTCTGTTTTGAAAGTCTCTATTTAATAATGCAAATATAAAGTTTTTTTTGTAACCGACAGCACAATTCAACTAATTTTCTAATTGCAAGAGATTATCTTTAACACCATAACGATTATTAATCACCAGCATTTCAACAAATTACACATCTCACATATTGCGAATAAAGATGTAAAAATTCTTCTACATTACGATTAGAACAATTGTAATATAAGCATAAGATACCCCAATACCAGCCATAAATGGGAATTAGAATTGCTATTTGTAAAATTTTTGCTATATTTGCAGAATAGATATGGCCCTTTAGTTCAAGGGATAGAACGAAGGTTTCCTAAACCTTAGATCCGAGTTCGAGTCTCGGAGGGGCTACAATAAATATATCTTACCATGGCAAATTATATTTCATCAGCGAGCAACGCCAAGTCAAGCGCAGTCTCAACACTTCTAAAAAGCGTATATTTACAGATGACCGCAGCCCTTACTGTAACGGGTATCGTGGCATATTTCCTTGCCGAGTCACCAGCTTTTTGGCAGACCTTGGCGGAGAATAGCGCTATTCTATGGATTACGATTATCGCACAGTTGGGTCTTGTTATATGGCTAACTGCACGCTTACATGCGATGTCAATGACCAAGGCAACAATTCTATTTATTCTCTACTCGGTACTGATGGGAGTTACAATGTCGTCGATATTTATGGTCTACACCATGAGTTCCATTGCCTCCACCTTCTTTATCACAGCTGGTACATTCTTGGTGATGAGCATTATAGGATATACAACGCGTATAGACCTATCGCGTATAGGGAGCATCCTATTCATGGCTCTTATAGGACTAATTATCGCATCGGTTGTCAATATCTTCATGCACTCCGAAACGCTACACTGGATTGTTAGCTATGCTGGCGTACTTATCTTTGTGGGTCTTGTAGCATACGACACTCAGAAGATTAAGGTGATGGTACAGCAATACGGCACAGCCGATGAGAACGGTCATAAATTGGCGCTTATGACAGCATTGACCCTATATCTCGACTTTATCAACATCTTCCTTCACCTTCTTCGCATATTAGGAGATAGACGATAAAGAGTTATTAAGGTTGATTAACGGTGAGCCTGAGCATGGTGGAACTACCCATAGTGCAGCGGGAATAAGCCTTAGTAGGGCTTGCTAAGGAGGACTAAGGAAAATGAAGGAGAACTAATGCAGATTAAGGTTGTTTTTGCTTTGCAAAAACAACCTTAATCATCCCTAACCTAACCTTAATCGA
>JAFXBB010000012.1 GCA_017521945.1 Alistipes sp.
GAATAAAAAGATGTAGTTTTAGGCTTAAGTTCCTTTTCACCGCTCACGCTCGGCATAGTCTGCAAGCAGCCTCTGCCCTCGCTTAATCGCGGCGCTGCGAAGCCCGAAAAAGCGGAGTTTACTTAAGCGTAAATGAGCATTTTGAGGGCAAGCGTAACGACAAAATACACTTTTTATTCACTCTCTTCTCGTTTGGAGGTTATAAGGAGAGTCCCTATTTTAGTTCGCGGTAGTTATATAGCTGATCGCGTAGCTGTGGGCGGAAGCCGGCACGACGGATAGTTTGCTGCATGGCCTCCCTATCGAAGCGTGTTGTAGCACCCGCCGATGACACAACATTCTCCTCAATCATAATCGACCCCATATCATTGGCACCACTCTTGAGTGCAATCTCCGCAACATCCTTACCTACAGTTAGCCACGAAGCTTGGATATTTGGGATGTTGTGTAGGATGATGCGACTCATTGCGATGATGCGTAGATACTCCGTAGCTGAGAAGCGTGGCGCAACACCTTCGCGCTCAAGCTGTGTACCCTTAGGGCAGAATACCCACGGGATAAAGGCGGTGAAGCCTCGTGACCCCTCTGGGCGACGAGCCTGCAAGTCGCGGATGGTAATCAGGTGGTCTACGCGCTCATGTGGAGTCTCGATATGACCATACATCATTGTTGCAGTGGATGGTATGCCAAGCTGGTGTGCCTCGTGCATAACGACAATCCAGTCGCGTACCGAGGGCTTTGCAGGAGATATAATCTTACGCACACGCTCCGAGAGTATCTCTGCACCAGCACCGGGCAGGGTGTCCAATCCTGCATCGCGTAGGCGAATAAGTGTCTCTTTGGTGCTTAAGCCACTAATCGCCGCTATATGTGCCACCTCTGGCGCACCGAGGGCGTTAAGACGAATAGTGGGGTACTCCTTCTTTAGCTGTGAAAACAGACGCTCGTAGAACTCTATGCCGAGGCGTGGGTGTAGACCGCCTTGAAGTAGTAGCTGGTCAGCACCAAGGGCCATCGCCTCATCAATCTTCTTGCGATACTCCGCCATCGAGGTTATAAATGCCTTACTCTCTTCGTGTGGCTTGCAATGGAAGTTGCAGAACTTACACCCCGACTTGCAGACATTCGTAATATTGACATTGCGGTCTATCTGCCAAGTCACAACCTCTGGGTCTTTAACCGCCGAGCGGCGTAGTGTATCTGCAATGCCACAAAGAAGTTGTAGTGGTGCTGTGTCGTAGAGAAAGTATGCCTCCTCTCTGGTGAGAGGTGTACGCTCAAGAGCCTTCTCCAATATATCGTTAATCTTCATCATATCAATATTTTGAAATCAAGTGTGCGGCGGCGCATATCTACGCTTTTGACCATGATACGAACAGGTGTGCCGAGTGTGAAACTGCGACCAGAGCTGCGACCTACAACCTCATAGCGCGCCTCATCGAAGCGGTAGTAGTCATCATCGTCAATATCTCTGAGTGGTGCCATGCCCTCAACATGGTTATCATCAAGCTCTACATATACTCCCCACTCTGTTAAACCAGATACTGTACCTGTGAATATCTCGCCGATATGCTCCTTCATAAACTCGGCGCTCTTATACTTTATACTTGCGCGTTCCGCCTCTGATGCCAATATCTCCCGCTCGGTGGAGTGTACGCACAACGCCTCCAAAGCCCTCTTATCACCACCCTTAGCACCTGCAAGATAGCTCGCCAAGAGGCGGTGTACCATCATATCTGGGTAGCGGCGTATAGGCGAGGTGAAGTGTGTGTAGTAAGGAAATGCCAAGCCGTAGTGACCAATATTATCGGTGGTATATACCGCCTTAGCCATGCTACGAACAGCAAGTGTAGTGATGGCATTAGACTCGGCACGACCAGAAATATTACCAAGTAGCTTGTTCATCTCCTTAGCTACAGCTCTGCCCTTTGTTGCTTTGAAGTAGTGACCAAAGCGTAGGGCGAACTCTCTAAATCTATCGAGTTTATCCTCCGAAGGTTCATCATGCACACGAAAGACCATGGGGCGTGGTACTCGGCGACCATTGACTATACGATGCGCACAGAACTCCGCAACGCGGCGATTGGCAAGGAGCATAAACTCCTCGATAAGTTGGTTTGCCTCCTTCTGGACCTTTGTATAGACGCCTATAGGTCGCCCCTTGTCATCTAATCTAAAGCGTACCTCATCGCGAGCAAAGGCAATAGCTCCATGTTTGAACCTATCCTTGCGTAGTGTTTGTGCAAGGGTATTGAGTGTTAATATCTCCTCCTTAAAGTCTCCATCACCACCCTCGATAATCTCCTGTGCCTCTTCGTAGGTAAATCTACGGTCGGAGTGTATCACCGTACGACCAAACCACTCCTCTACAATCTCGGCATCAGCATTTATTGTAAATACTGCCGAGAAACATAGCTTATCCTCATTGGGGCGTAACGAGCATAGATCATTACATAGCCTCTCAGGGAGCATAGGGACTGTCCTATCAACAAGATATACAGATGTAGCGCGCTCCTGTGCCTCTCCCTCCACAATAGAGCCAGGGGTTACATAGTGGGTAACATCGGCAATATGAACACCCACCTCCCACACACCATCCTCTATCTTGCGAATTGATAGTGCATCATCAAAATCCTTAGCATCGGCAGGGTCAATGGTAAATGTTACCCTGTCGCGCATATCCCTACGGCGGGCAATCTCCTCCTCGGTGATTTTGCCATCTATGCGCTCAGCATCGCGGATGACATTACGCTCGAAGTGGTATGGTAGGTCAAACTCGGCAAGTATGGCGTGCATCTCGGTGTCGTTCTCTCCAGCCTTGCCAAGTATATCTATGAGTTCTCCATGAGGCAGACGCTCTCCCTCAGGCCAATCAACAACACGCACTACAACCTTATCACCATCCTCTACCTTATGGTTTTGTTTGCGTGGAAGATAGATATCAGTACCTATACGGCGTGAGTCAGGAGTTACAAATATGGAGTTTGTGGTGAGCTGTGCAGTACCAATATATGGCTTTGTGCTACGCTCTGTAACGGCGACTATGGTTCCCTCAAGTTCGCCATCGCGTGAGCGGCGTGCCACAACAACCTCTACGCTATCGCCATCTAATGCTCCGCCACCATTTCTATAGGATACATATACATCGCTCTCCAACTCCTCAACATGGACATACAGCGCCCCAGAAGACATGGATGTGACAATACCCTTATAGCGAGGCATAGCAGCGCGTGACAGACGATACTTGCTGCGTGCAACCTCCTCCACAAAACCATCCTCAATAAGCTGGCGCACTATGGCGAAGGTCATCGTACGACCATCCCTGTCGGCACCTCCCGAGGCTGCGGCAAGATGCTTAAGCGAAAATTTATTGTCGGGAAACTCCCTAAACATATCTACGATGAACGACGCGCGCTCATCGCGATTGTTTCCTCTCTTATTCTTCTTCTTTCCCATTCTATTTATTAAGTATATGGAGAGCCATGCGGCGCATCATCCTCTCACCAACGGCAATAGCAGACTCGTCGGGTAGGAATGTTGCACTGTGTGAGCCTCCCGCCTCGTTGCCTACACCCAAGCGGTAGAATAACGATGGGTAACGCTCGGTGTAGAAACCAAAATCCTCGGCCATAGGTATGCGGGCAATATCGCGTACTCTAATTCCCTCATCCTGAGCAATTATCATAGCCTCGTACGAGAGCATCATATCGTTCTTAACAGATGGATAACCATGATTTATATCCACCTCTACCTCCACACCATACCTCTCCTCTATGGCGCGGGCATTGCTGTGTAGGTGGCTGTGTATGCGTTCGCGTTCCTCACTATCGAAGGTGCGCATCGTACCCTCAGCCGAGACCAAGTCAGGAATAACATTCGTAGCGCCATCGGCTATGACTCTACCTATTGATACTACGCCATTAGGCGAGTTTAGAGCTGTGGTGCGCATAACCATATCCGCCATAGCTGTTACGGTGTCGTGGATATCGCCACGGCGTGCAGCATGACCACCCTTGCCACGAACATAGAAACGAAGCTCGTCGTTCGATGCCATAAAGACACCGGGACATATAGCTATCTCGCCCACCTCGAAGCGCGCATCTACATGCTGACCTATGACGGCTGCAACATCGTAACCCTCAAAGGGGGTCTCCTTAAGCACCAATGATGCTCCTCCGGGGTTAAGTTCCTCACCGGGTTGGAAGATACCAAAGAGCGTTCCCTCAAAGTTGCGCTCCTTGTTTAGCTCCTGTAACACTCCGAAGAGAATGGCGGTGTGGATATCGTGACCGCAAGCATGCATAACACCCTCATTCTTAGAGCAGAACGATATGTTGTTTTGCTCCTTGATAGGTAGAGCATCGATATCGGCACGAAGTACCACACAACGCTGGAGGTTGCCCCTCTTACCCTCAATCTTGGCAAGAACGCCTGTCCCAGCAATCTTACGGTACTCTATGCCTTCAGCCTCCAAAGCCTCGATAATTAGGCTCTGTGTCTGGTACTCCTCAAAGGATAGTTCGGGGTTTTGGTGTATCTTGCGTCTTAGCTCTATGCTGTTCATAATCTACTATTTACGAGGTTTATAGTGGCGCGCCATCTGCGCTATGCTGCGTGTGTACTCCACGGTTGTACCACAGCAACCACCCACGATGCTTAGCAGACCGCGCTCGGCAGCCGTACGGAGGGTCTCGGTGTGTTTCTTAACACTCTCTGGGTACTTGCCACGGCTATCAGGGATGCCTGCAGATGGCGCAGCATATATAGGTAGCTCTGTGAAGCGTGCCAAAAGTTCGATGTTGTCAACGATATTCTTAACGCCATGCGAGCAGTTAAAACCTATGGCTAAAGGCTCAAATTTTGCAACATCCTCGACAAACTTCTCAATAGGACGGCCCGATGCGAGAAGTCCGCCAATCTTTGAGAGCGTTGCCGAGAAGATTATTGGCTTCTCTGGGGCTATCTCCCTACAAAGCTCTGCTGCTATCTCAGCGTTGCGTACATCTGTAATACTCTCAATAAGGAAGATATCTGCCCCCTCGCGGTTGAGTGCCTCGATAAGTGTTCTGTAGGATGCTTTTAGCTCCTCCTCCGTAAGGTCTATGGCGAGCGTTATGTTGCGTGTTGAAGGACCTATCGAGCCAGCAATAAATACCCCCTTCTGACTCTCTTCGCGTGCTTGGCGTGCTGCGGAGAGCGCCGCTGTGACAACCTCCTCACAACTCCTCTCTACGCCGCACGAGGCCAATGATAGTGGGTCAGAGAGGAAGGTGTTTGTGGTTATAATCCTTGCCCCCGCCTTAATTGACTCCTTGTACATCGCAACAACCCTCTCGGGGTCATCAATGGATATAAGCTCTGGTAGTATATCTCGGCGTGCGCCAATAAGTGATGTGCCTATGGCTGCATCCTTGACGATGATATGACGCTGTAGTAACTCTTGGATGCGCTCCTTAATATTGTTCATGTTCAATTTTGCCTTTTAGTTTACTTGAGTATCTCTATCTCAAAGATACGGTTCCAGTCCTTTCCTGCAACATAGAAGTTGCCTGTTGTGGGGTTGTAGGCGATGCCATTTAATGCCTCCGCCTCTGGGTTATTGTGGAGTCTGCCACGCAACTCAGGAAGGTCGATAAAACCTACAATTACACCCGTTTTGGGATCAATTTCCACGATAGCATCCGTCAGGTATACATTTGCCCATATATGACCATCTACCCACTCCAACTCGTTGATAAGGTCTAATGGCTCGCCATTGAGTGTCACGCATATAGACTCCTCGGTAGCAAATGTTTCGGGGTTTATGCGGCGTATTGTTGAACTGCCGTCAGACATATACAGCTGCTCGCCATCGGTGGTTATACCCCACCCCTCACCGCGGTATGGAATAGTCTTTATGAAGTTGCCCTTGTTGTCGTAGAGGTATGCCTTGTGCGACTCCCATGTGAGCTGATATATATGACCTTTGTAGTGAGTGATACCCTCACCAAACTCTGTATCTGGCAACGATGCAAGGATTTCAATTTTACCTGTTTTAAGGTCTATGCGCTGTAGGTGCGAACTACCTTCACGACCTGTACCCTCCCACATCACGCCATCTACATATTGAAGTCCCTGTGTATAGCTCTTTGAGGAGTGTGGATACTCCGCCACGATACGGTAGTCGTAGAGTTTTGCCATTACAATTTCCCTCTTAGGAGTTGTTGATACCTCCTTGCTCTTGTCGCTCTTGTTGCTCGACTTTGTGCCTCCGCAACCCACCATTAGTAGTGTTGCAATTAGTGTAACTATTGTTGTTCTTCGTAGTATCATACTTCTAATTATATATAGTTTGGCAAAGATAACCCTTTTTCAACTATTTTTTCTATCTTTTGCAAGAAAAGATAACTCGCTTCAATATTATCCTAATATATATCACAAATCATCTTGCAACAACTCAATTAGTTGCGAGAAACAGAGAAATTCGCCCCCTCCCCTTATTAAAACAACGCCCTAAGTGATGAAAACTAATTTCTTTTTCCTATCTTTGGTGTCATTAGACACATCCTCTACAACCATCTTTCTGCAATAAACAACGCTCTAAGTGATGAAAACTAATTTATTTTTGCTATCTTTGTATCATGTTAGATAACTTGATAATAGTATAAAAATATGAAATATTTCGGAGCTCATGTAAGTGCATCTGGTGGTGTTGAGAACGCCGTCAAAAATGCAAAAGATATCGGAGCAACAGCCTTTGCTCTATTTACAAAAAATCAGCGTCAGTGGCTTGCTCCTATACTCACAGAGGAGCAGATTGCGACTTTTAAGGCTGCTATGACCGAGGCAGGTTATCAGGCGTGGCAGGTGCTGCCTCATGATAGCTATCTCATCAATCTCGGACACCCCGAAGAGGAGGGGCTTGAAAAGTCGCGCGAGTCGTTCTTCGAGGAGATGCGACGCTGTGAGTTGCTGGGTCTTGACCGCTTGAACTTCCATCCGGGCAGTCACCTTAAGAAGATTAGCGAGGAGGAGTCATTAAATCGTATCGCCGAGTCCATAAACATGGCATTGGAGCGCACCAAGGGTGTCACCGCCGTATTGGAGAATACCGCAGGTCAAGGTTCTAACCTCGGTTTTAGGTTTGAGCATCTTGCCTATATCATTGAGCGTGTTGAGGATAAGAGTCGTGTTGGAGTCTGTCTTGACACATGCCACTCCTTTGCTGCTGGCTACGACCTACGCACCAAGGAGGCTTGTGATGCAACATTTGCGGAGTTCGACCGCATCGTAGGTTTTAACTATCTGCGTGGTATGCACCTTAACGATGCCATGAAGCCTCTCGGTAGCCGCGTAGACCGTCACTCCCCACTTGGCGATGGCGAGATTGGCTGGGAGTGTTTTAAGTATATAGCTGCCGATTCGCGTTTTGATAATATTCCATTAGTCCTTGAGACCCCAGATGAGGCACGCTGGGCGGAGGAGATAGCAAAGTTAAAGGAGTTTGCAAAGTAACAATTATTGATTGACCAATGGGTGCTACAGAACTCATATTGATTGCCATAGGTTTGGCAATGGATGCTTTTGCCGTATCGGTGGGTAAGGGTCTAACTGTGGATAAGGTAACGCCACGCCACGCCATAAGTGCAGGTGTGTGGTTTGGTGGTTTTCAGGCACTTATGCCTATTGTTGGCTACATGCTTGGGCATAGCTTTCAGCATGTTGTATCGAGCATCGACCATTGGATAGCCTTTGCTCTGCTGCTACTTATTGGTCTTAACATGATTCGCGAGACCCTTTGGGCTGATGATAAGGAGAGTCACGATTCGGACTTTGGTCCCCGCAAGATGTTTGTCATGGCTGTTGCCACAAGCATCGACGCCCTCACCATAGGTATAACCTTGGCATTCCTAAATGTCAATATATGGCTTGCCGCCGCCGTTATCGGTCTTATCACCTTTGCTCTCTCTGCTATGGGTGTTATTCTCGGCTCCCGTTTTGGCGCGAAGTTTGGCTCCAAGGCGGGTATACTCGGAGGTGTAGTTCTTATAGCTTTAGGTGTAAAAATCTTATTGGAGCATCTTGGCGTTATAGCCTAATCGATTAGCTCCATGAGGCGTTTTGCGATATCTGTATTCTCAACAATACCGTTTATCTTCTCGTTACCTGTGCCGTAGAGGTATATCGGAATCATCACGCCTGAATGACCTTGCGTTGTCCAGCGATACTCCACACCCTGCTCCGAGAGGTTGAAATTTGCATCTGCACTCACTATACTAAGACCGCCTGTTTCGTGGTCTGAGGTTACAACAACAAGCGTATCATCATGCTCCTTGGCATACGCCACAGCCACCTCAATAGCCTCCATAAAGCCCTGCATCTCAGCCTGCTGAGCCTTAGCATCGTTGGCGTGTCCCATGCCATCTATAAGTGAGCCTTCGACCATAAGTACGAAGCCCTCTTCGCCACCACGGCACTCCAAAAGACGAAGAGCTTCGCGTGTGGCATCGGCAAGATATGAGCCAGAGTTGGAGCCTACCTCCCAATCTGCCAAAAGAGCGAGTAGGCGACTATCTCCATTAGCTTGCTCAACTGAAGAGAACTCCTCGGCAAGAGTAAAACCAGCACCGCCAACATGCTCTCTAACTTCCTCTCCGTAGACCTTTCTAAAGTACTCCATACCGCCACCTATAGCCACATCTATTTGACTGTTCACAAGCTGCTGGGTTATAATCTCATAGTTGTGACGGCTCTGGGTATGAGCGTAGAACGCTGCAGGTGTTGCGTGCTGAAGATATGTTGTAACTACCACGCCCGTAGCCTTGCCCGCACGCTTAGCCACATCCATCAACGACTCAACAGCTTTGCCATCAGGCGTGCAACCGAGGTATGTATTGTTTGTTTTGTAGCCCGTAGCCAAAGCTGTCCCCGAAGCTGCAGAGTCAGTAATGCGGTTATCTGCCGAGTAGGTCTTTTGCAAAGCCACATTGTCCGCCTCATCAAAGATAGTGGTCTCATATCCACTCTCAACCATCATCATGCTAACAGAGCTTAGACCCATACCATCACCAATAAGGTATATAACATTCTTAACCTCCTGTGCGGATACACCCCCAACGCCTATAAGTACAGCTACAATGCTTAATAAGACTCTTTTCATAAGTATATATTGAATTATTTTTTTGCAAAATTAACGCAAAAATCTTATCTTCGCAATAGTTAAAACCGTGTTTTATGGCAGAAGTTAGAATAGCAGAGGATTGGAAGGCAATACTCAAAGATGAGTTTTCAAAACTATATTTTGATGAGTTGGTATCGTTTGTAAAGGAGGAGTATGCTACAACAGAGGTCTTTCCTGCGGGGCGCAATATATTCCGTGCCTTTGACAAATGTCCCTTTGACAAACTCAAAGTTGTGATAATTGGACAAGACCCCTATCATGGTGAGGGTCAGGCCAATGGATTATGTTTCTCTGTGAACGAAGGCACGCCGTTTCCACCCTCTTTGAAAAATATCTTTAAGGAGGTGTGCGACGATACAGGCACACCTATACCTACATCTGGAGAGCTTGACCGTTGGGCAGAGCAAGGGGTACTGCTTCTCAACGCTGTACTCACCGTACGCGCGCACAACGCAGCCTCACATGCTGGTCGTGGCTGGGAGATATTTACCGACGCGGTGGTTAAGGCTATTGCCGAGCGAAAGCAGGGTATTGTATATATGCTTTGGGGTAGCTATGCTCAGCGCAAGGGTGCTATTGCCAACCCCAAACAAAACCTTATCCTGCACGCCGTACACCCATCGCCACTCTCGGCATACCGCGGGTTCTTCGGCTGCAAACACTTCTCACAAGCCAACAACTACCTTATATCATTAGGCAAGGAGCCTATACGGTGGTAGAGCAATATATATAATTGGAGGTCGGCTGGGTATTGCCGACCTCCAATTATATGGTAGAAAGCCATAAGGGCTGTTCTATAAATTACTTACTCCTTAACAAGGACGATATAGTCGCTACCTGCCAACTTAGCTGAATAGGTTGTACCGAGCTGAAGCTTCTCGCCTGTGATAAGGTTGGTCCACTCACCTTCTGATGGAACATTTACGGTTGTTGTAGCCTCAGCATTTGTGAAGTTTGCTACTACGATAACCTTATCCATAACCAAAACCTTACCGCTCATATTTGCATCACCTGTCTTCCATGCATGAACAGAGAGATTATCCTGACCATAGTACTCCTCATGGTCTGTACGCCATGAGATAATCTTTGAAACAGCATCGTACATAGCCTTGCGGTTCTCATCATTAAGATACTCCCAACGCACAGGCTTACGGTGTGTACGGTACTCATCGCCTGAGCCTACAACGCCCTTATCATTTGCGTTGATAGATACATCGTAGCCAAGCTCACCAAACTGCCACATCATCTTTGGATATGGAGTGAGGAAGTGGAAGGCATAAACAGCCTGCAGACGCTTTGAGATAACAGCCCAGTCGTTCTTAACCCATGACTGACCGTATGTAATAGCCTTATAAGCGATACGCTCCTCGTCGTGTGTCTCGATGTTGTTAACACGACCCTTCTTAAAGTCTGAGAAAGCACTCTTATTGTTACCTGTCCAGCCCATAACAGACTCCATATAACCATTCATCTGGTTGTTGTTCCAGCAGAGTGCGCCAGCAGATTCATACAACTCAGTCTCCTCACGCTGGTCACAGAAATGCTCAAAGATGATATATGCATCCTCCTCAACAGAACGGATAGTCTCGGCGTAGTGCTTCAAGATACCGATACGCTCAGCCGAATAGCCACCAGCATCATAGTTGCCTGGGTTCTGAACAAGACCCTTGGTAAGGTCGAAGCGGAAACCATCAATATTATACTCCTCCAACCAGAACTTCAAAACATCATCAAAGAAGTTGACTGTACCCTGATATGTATGCTTAAAGTCGTGGTAAACGCTGAAGTTATGTGGTGCAGAGACATTGAAGAATGGGTTGTTAGATGCTGTGCAGTTGCTTGATGAATTCCACCACATCTTAGCATAAGGATGAAGACCTGTAGCGTGGTTGAATACAACATCTATAATCACAGCAATGCCGCGCTTGTGACACTCATCGATAAATTTCTTATAGGATTTCTCTGTACCGTATGCCTTATCTGCCGCAAAGTAGAAGCATGGATTGTAACCCCATGAGTCGTTACCATCAAACTCCTGAATAGGCATAAGCTCAATAGCATTGATACCCAAAGTCTCAAGGTATTCCAACTTCGCAGTTACTGCATCCATATAAGAGGTTTTCGTAAAGTCTCGGACAAGCAACTCATAAATAGCAAGCGAGTTCTCCTTAGGACGGTCAAAATCTACAATCTCCCACTGATACTCCTCAGGGTTAAGCTCAAAGACTGATACGATATCTGTTGTATACTCCGATGGGTACTCTTTAAGCTCTGGATACAATGGGAAATTCTGGTTGATATACTTATCATTCCATGGGTCAAGAATCTTTGTAGAGTATGGATCGCCAATCTTGATAGAACGATCAACAAAGTACTGATAACCATACTCCTTACCCTCCTCAAGACCTGATATTGTAGTCCAGAAGTAGTCACCATCACGCTTCATCATATACTCGTTTGATGGAGCGTAGTTGTTGAAGTCACCCAACAAGATAACAGACTCCTTGCCGGGAGCAAATAATACGAAAGTCGCCTCGTCACCATTCACAGTAACACCATTACCAACACCTGCAGGGCGTGGCTCATCAACAGTAGTACCCAAAATAGATACCGAAATGCTATCCTCAACGCTATCTACACCATCGGTAGCCACAGCCTTAAAGAGAATATCTTCCGCCTTGGCAGGGGCAAACTTATACTCTACGGTTGCATCCTCACTAACTGCAACCTCGCTACCATTACGATACAACGATACAGATGTTGCAGCCTGTGTCTGAACAGTTACACATATCTCCTTGCCAACGGTAAGTATCGAGCCATCCTTAGGCGAAGTAATCTTTACATAAAGACCCTCCTCAACGGTCTCAATAAAGATATCGTTGCCATTGTCCTTAACCTCCTTCTTGCTATCTGCCGAACGGAACACAAAGGCAAGAGCCTTGATATTCTCACCCGCTGGGACACCATAATAGGCACGAGGTCCACCCTTCAACACCAAAGCCCAAAGGTTATTACCGAGATTTTGGAGCTTTGTCTCAGGAGTGTTCTGACCCCAGCTTGTCTTGGTATATCTCCAATTCGAGCTTGAGGTACTCTTATCGGTAAGTACACCTGTGTGAGCATACATATCACCTGTAAAGTTCTCAATAACAGTACCCTTACCATTGAGAATAACAGCGACTGTTTCTGTAGTGTTAGGAGAGATGATATCTGGAATTGAAGAGACAAGAGGATAGCTCTTACCCTCATCGATAACAATCTCAAAGTCATCACCCTTAGGTGTCTCAATAGGATCCTTGCCACAACCCACAAAAAGAAGGGTTGACACCAAAGCAAGCATTAAATAATGAAGTGTTTTCATCTGTGTAGTGTTTGTTATATTTGTTAGTATTCTTTTTATCAACGCCTATATCAGCACACTGCGCATACGCACGAACAATGGCAAAAATACACAAAATAGCGTATATCAAGATGTTGGCAAACTCTAAATTTGCCAAATGGCTCTATTTTGTGACTGAATGGGATGTATATGACTATGAGTGGATAAGATACTCCTCCAATGCGTTGCGCCACTCCTCAGGCATAGGCACAGTCTGTTGCGTCTCAAAATCAAACGCCACCATAACAGAGCTACTCTCCGTAAGGCACCTATCTCCCGACATTATACGCTGATGCAGAGTCATAGATTTATTACCTATACGCGACACATCAGTAACTACAACAATATCATCCGTCAATCGCACCTGACCAAGGTAGTCTGTATGCGTGGATGCAGTGATTATACGCAACCTATCAAAGACCCCTGTGATACCCAAGACCTTAGTATAAAAATCAGTCTTGCCCATATCAAAGTAGCTCTGCTGCCATATATTATTTACATGCATAAACGAGTCCACATCCGAGAAACGCTTCTGCACAGGTGTAACAAGTTGCTTCGCCATAGTATGTTAACTTCTTATTACCTCAACTTCATTGTTCTCTCCAAAGGCTATTATAGAGCTTGGCTTGAGTGTCGGCTTACCCTCAAAGCGCGGATTTACAACATAGTCCACGCCATCGATAATCTCTTGAACAACCTCCTTAAGTCTCTTTGCTGCTGGCTCTCCCGAAATATTTGCCGAGGTAGACACAATAGGCTTGCCGAACTTACGCAACAACGCCTGACAAAACTCATGCTGCGGAACGCGCACACCGAGAGTCTTGCTCTCTGGAATAAGGTTAGAAGCAACACCCACAGCTCCCGGAAGAATAGCCGTCAGAGGCTTGTCCGAAAGTTCCATAACCTCGAAAGCAATACCCGGAGCCTTATTCACATACCTTACAACCATATCCGCATCGCGCATAAGGCACAACATAGAGCGCTTATCCTCGCTACGCTTCAAGGCGTAGACCTTAGCCACGGCATCCTCATTCGTAGCATCACAGCCAATACCCCATACCGTATCCGTTGGGTACAATATAAGACCTCCAGCACGGAGAACCTCAACACACTTATCAACAGCCTTCTGCATACTACCTACTATTTTTTAACTCGTTAAAGCAGTGACGACAAATAGGCTGATAGGTGTCATGTGCGCCCAACAACACCTGCTTATCATCAGCCGTAAGACGATGAGAGTGATGCGCCAAATCACCGCAACGCACACATATAGCATGCACCTTAGTCACATACTCCGCAGTGGCCATAAGAGCCGGCATAGGACCAAAAGGAACACCCATATAATCCATATCCAAGCCCGCAACAATAACACGAATACCACTATCCGCTAACTTACGACATACATCAACAATGCCCTCATCAAAGAACTGCGCCTCGTCAATACCTACAACATCCACATCCGAGGCCATAAGCAAAATATTCTGCGCCGACTCCACAGGTGTCGACAAGATAGCATTAGCATCATGCGAGACAACCTCCTCCTCAGAGTAGCGAACATCAATAGACGGCTTAAAAATCTCAACCTTCAAGTTGGCAAACTTAGCCCTCTTCATACGACGAATTAACTCCTCAGTCTTACCCGAAAACATAGAGCCACAAATAACCTCAATCCAGCCCTTATGCTTATTATTCTCCAAAAACATTTTTACTCTACGGTTATGTTATTTCTTTAATCAATGGCGATGTACTTCTGGATCGCCTACCGCTAAACAAAGTACACACCATTTTCGTTATGTTATTTCTTTAATCAATGGCGATGTACTTCTGTATTGACTACCAATCCCCACCACCAAACATTCTAATGTTATATACTTAATTAAATCAACGGCGATGTACTTCTGGATTGCCTACCGCTAAACAAAGTACACACCCTTGTCGTTATGTTATTCCTTTAATCAATGGCGATGTACTTCTGGATTGACTACCACTCCCCACCGCCAAACACTCTATACTACTCCTCCAAACGAATAATCTTTGCTCCAAGGGCATTGAGACGCTTATCGATATCTCGATAGCCACGATCTATCTGCTCGACATTCTGAATAGTACTTGTACCCTCTGCACTCATTGCCGCGATAAGTAGTGCCACACCCGCACGAATATCTGGTGAGGTCATGTTCGATGCACGCAATGGCAAACGGTGGTCAAGACCTATGACCGTAGCACGGTGTGGGTCACAGAGGATAATCTGAGCGCCCATATCGATAAGCTTATCCACGAAGAACAGACGGCTCTCGAACATCTTTTGGTGTATCAACACCGAACCCTTGGCCTGCGTTGCCACAACAAGGAAGATAGACAACAAATCGGGGGTAAGACCCGGCCATGGAGCATCAGCAATAGTCATAATCGAGCCATCAATAAAACTCTCGATAGCGTAGTTCTCCTGTGTTGGAATGTAGATATCATCGCCACGCTGCTCAAAACGAATGCCCATACGAGCAAACTGCTGAGGTATAATGCCAAGATTGTCGTACGACACATTCTTGATGGTAAGCTCCGAGCGTGTCATGGCAGCCATACCAATAAAGCTACCCACCTCAATCATATCTGGCAGCATAGTATGCTCCGTACCACCCAACGACTCCACTCCATCGATAGTAAGCAGATTGGATGCAATACCCGAAATTTTTGCTCCCATACGGTTGAGCATCTTACACAACTGCTGCAAGTATGGCTCACACGCAGCATTATATATCGTGGTGCGACCCTCGGCCAACACTGCTGCCATAACGATATTTGCAGTGCCTGTTACTGAAGCCTCGTCAAGAAGCATATATGTACCCTTCAAGCGCTTAGCCTCAACAGTGTAAAACTCATCACTTACATCAAAATTGAAACTCGCTCCAAGCTTCTGGAAACCAAGAAAGTGGGTGTCGAGTCTACGACGACCAATCTTATCGCCGCCCGGCTTAGGCATAAAGCCCACGCCATAGCGGGCCAAAAGTGGACCAATCATCATCACCGAGCCACGCAACCTACGACAACGCTTGTGGTAATCCGCCGAACGCAAATACTCCAAATCGATACTCTCTGCCTGAATAGCAAAGCTATCATCCGACAATCGTTCAACCTTGACACCCATCTTACCCAAAAGCTCCAAGAGCTGCATAACATCTGCAATGATAGGTACATTGTGCAACACAACACGCTCCTTGGTAAGAAGTGTGGCACATATAATTTGAAGTGCCTCATTCTTAGCACCTTGTGGCACTATCTCTCCCTTAAGACGGTGACCACCTTCGACGATAAATTTTGCCATTTCAATAATTTTTTTCAAAGATACGAAAAAGAAATGAGTTTTCAACACTTAGGGCGTTGTTTGTTGCAGAAAGTTTGTTGTAGAGGATGTGTCTAATGACACCAAAGATAGAAAGAACTCGCGAGAAAAAGGCAGGAAATTGGGAAATAATGCAATTCGTTGGTAGATTGTTTAATACGCAACGGGCTTCCGTGGTTGTAATGCGGTCCTGAAAGACCGTATATAGATGAGTTAAGATGTAGATTTGC
>JAFXBB010000095.1 GCA_017521945.1 Alistipes sp.
GTAAATTTTCCAATTAGTAAAGAGTAATTAGTAATTAGTAATAGTTAAAAGGCTGCGCCTTTTTTGAGAAAAGAGACAACAGAGACAGTAGTGACGACAGAGACAACAGAGAAATTTATTATCATTCTGATGATACTCTGTTTCGCTGTGGTCTCTTTCGTCTCTGTGGTCTCTGTGGTCTCAAAAAAAACTCCCCAAGCCCCACAACCCTAATTTCTTGTCAGAAGGCAGCAGATACAACGCTCGGCAAAAATCCCGACGATGGGTAGTACTTGGTCGTACGACCCATTGTCGGGACTTTTTGTTAGCGGCAGTAGATGCTGCCTTATCACAAGAAATTAAAAGAGGTAGCCTGTATTAATGTAGAACGCTCCATTACCATCCTGACCCTTGATGACAGGGTTGCTGCTGAACTTGCTTATAGGCAGACCATACTCGAATGCCACGATAAAGTTCTGATTCATAATGAAGCGTAGACCACCACCTACGGTGATATGTGGGCGGTCGGTGTCGAGACCCTGAGCCATATATGCGTCATACTCGGCGCGGTACTGCTCCTCGCCGCGGAACGACATATCGAAGTTGCGTGTCACCATGGTACCGTCGCTAAAGACGCTGAGACCGAATGATATATTCTGGTTCAATAGGGCAAAGTTAACGAAGCGCCAGCGTAGCTCTACATTATACGATGCCATATCAAGACCCTGCACACGGTTACGCATAAGACCGCGGATAGTACGATAGCCACCCATGCCATCACGGTCGTAGTTCTGACCCATGACGGTGATATAAGGGAGGACATAGAATGGTGCATCCTTGCCAAATGTACCCTCATAGTTTAGGCGGTAGGCGAAGGTGAGGATATCGTTATCGATGATAGGTATGTAGTGGCGGAATGTTGCCGAGTAGCGGTAGTAAGGTATAGATGTGCCGAGCCACTTTGGTGCAAGTGTTGTGTGAGCCTCAGCCCATATACCGCGTGAGGGTGCGCCCTCCTTATCGCGTGTATCGTAGAGGATACCAAGGCGCAAAGAGCTGTTAAGACCGCCCCACGCCTCCTCCTCGGAGATTATACCCCAATCGCGATAGAGGTCAAAGATAGGTTTCTCATCCTCAGGGAACTGCTTATTCTCCTCCTTGCCCTTGTTTATCTTGTCAAGGTTAAGTGCCTTACCATCGTAGCCATGCTTTATGTAGCTGAGGTGGTAGCCCGCCTCCCAGAAGAGCTTATTGTTTAGGATGTTGCCCGTAAAGTCGGTCTTGAACAACACAGCGACACGGTTCATACGATACTTAGGCGTGTAGATTACAGCATCTGAGGTCTTATCTTTGCCAAGTGCAACCCTCTCATGGTCGTAGTGCGACATGTAGCCGTTGAAGCCGTAGAAATCCATAGCCTTATCGTTTGTAAGGGTGAAGTTCGACGACCAGCGCACACCCGGAATAAGGGTCTTATTGTCATACGAGATAACAAAAAGTTGAGAGCCTTTGGTGAAGAATGATGCCTCGAAGTACCACTGCGAGTATGGATTTGGGTAGGTCGAGCCGTCGCCAAAGTTATAGATATTGAGCAAGGCACCCACCTGAAAACCCTTGTCAGCATCGAATGCTACGGCTGGGAGTGGTCCAAAGTTAAGACCTGTCTTTATAATCTCCTTCTTAGGAGTCACTACTTCTGCACTCGCATCGCTCTGCTGAGCGTATGCACAGATTGTCATCATCAAGGCACAACATAGTGCCAACACATTTCTTAGTTTCATATTATTGGGATATTATTGAAACATTATTTCTCTAATCTCGCGGTACTTGGCACGCAAATCCTTTCGTCGCCATAGTTTGATATCCGATATCATGATGCGCAAGAGGCGATATACCTCATGTGTAACTATCGGTGCTGGGATAAGCGCAATGGTCACAAGTGTTGCCCACTGCCATGGCAGGCTTACGAAGGCAACAATGCCATAGACAACCATCAATATCGGCCACAAGACAAGGTGTAGGACATAGCGCACAGAGTTGCGGAACGCTTGGTCCTTGAAGAGCTTGAAGATAGAGTGGCAAACGAGCTTTATTGGCAAGGTGCATACCGTAGCCACAAGCGTGTATGGGAGTGTTATGAGCATGAACAGCACCTTCAATATACGCGATAGCAACGGATACTTCACCGATACCGAGTTAAGGCTTATACGCTCCCTCTTGCGCAACTGCGATGCCTCGTTACCGAGGGTTATTAGCCTGCGTGCGAGTTCAGGATTGACCGTTTTAAGATAGTTGAGGTGCTTGACGGTCATGTTGTTGGCTGCAAAGTGAGCATCTATACCGCGAAGATTTCCGAACTCAGCATCGTTGCTTAGGTGGTTAACCTGCTTCTTAACCACCGCAGCGCATATCTCGTATGTGGCATCGTAGTCCTCATCGTTAGGGATGTAGAATATCGACTCCTGCATACGCCTCTCAAGGCAGGCACGCATATCGTTCATCTGCTCCTGTGGGGTCATATTGGGATGCTCCTCGATAAACTGACCGATGTTTATAGGCTCGCCAATCTGCACGCGTGCCGACGAACGGAAACGGAAGAAACTACCGTAGCGAATACCTACAGGGATGATATATAGAGGCGTATCAGGCATTAACTCATGCGCCTGCATAGCGATACGGAAGATACCCTTGGCAAGGGGCAGTGTCGAGTATTTGGTCTGATGCGTACCCTCTGGGAAGATGCAGAAAGGTACCTTGTCGCGCAATACATCAACAGCTCTCTCAATGGTCTCGTTGTTCTTCTTAACCTCGTCAATGCCGTCACGCATACGCATAATAGGCATAATCTTACAGAAGGTAAGGAACTTCGCCAACTTAGGGTTCTTGAACATATCGGCACGCGCCACAAAGACCTTTGGTTTACTATCCATGGCGAGGATAACCAAGGCATCCATCAATGCGCCCGTATGGTTGGGGGCAAAGATTATTGCACCATCCTTAGGGATGCGCTCCATGCCCACATACTTGATTGTGCGATACGACAACTTCAACACAAAATCGACATATCGGCGCAAAATGTTATATACAAGATTGTTATCTTGAACTCTATGCTGTTTAGCCATAGGTGAGTGATTTACTTTTGACGGCGGAATATAGATGCTACGCTCAAGCCAGCAATAATGTGCCATACGCCCCAAAGCGCCGTAACGATAACCATACCTCCGTTATTGTGCCATACCGCAGGGTCAAAGATTGCAGGGTTGAGTAGTAGTGCCAAGCCAAGACCTGAGTTCTGAATACCTGTCTCGATAGTAAGCGAACGGCGGTCGGCAGGTGCCACCTTCATAAGTGAAGCACCAGCATATCCTGTGCCAAGAACTAAGGCGTTATGGATAATCACCACAACCAAGGCTGTGAGTAGTGCTGCATATACCGCCCATGTGGAGTCCAAACCTGTAAGCACCTTGTTGATTGACACTACAACCATGCCTATAAAGAGCAAGATGGAGAGTATCTGTGCAGGCTTAGCCAACGCCTTAGCCACACGAGGTAGGTAGCGCGACACGATAACACCCAAGATGATTGGAATACCGAGGATAAGCACAATCTGCTCAAGCATCTCGGCAAAAGGTATTTCAAGGGTTGGGATATCATTCTTAACAGCGGCAAAACGGCAGTATAGCGTACCCCACAACCAGAAGTTAAATGGTGTGATGATAGGTGCAAAGAGTGTCGACACAGCAGTCATAGATACCGACAACTCAACATTACCCTTCGAGAGCGACGATATAAAGTTTGAGATATTACCACCAGGGCATGATGCCACCAAAATCATACCTATAGCCACCATAGGGGTAATAACAGGATTAAGAATAATGGCAAGCAGACAGGTGAGTGCTGGCAGTGCCACCCACTGAAGTCCAATACCTGTAAGCACCGATTTAGGGTTACGGAATACATCCTTGAATGTCTCAAGTTTGATGCCAAGAGCCACGCCAAACATCACAAAGGCAAGGATAATATTAACAAGTGTTGTCTCGGTAGCTCCGAGGTTAATGGTTAATTGGTCAAGGTAGAGTAATTGTTCCTTCATAATTACATCTTTTTAGTATAGCCCCATGAGCCGTAGGTTAATAATCATATTTAGTTGTGTCCGCGGATGCTCCAAACATCTTTTTGACCTATTTGGAACACCAAAATATCACACAAAGATATCACTCTTTTTTCATTCAATCCCCACAATCTCCCAATATTTATCACTGAACGCCGTATAAATAGGTATATATACTTACCATATTCTCCCAATTAATACCGACTTTTGTAGAAGCAAAGAGTGACACTCGTAGATATCAATTTATATAACATCCCATATCTGATTATGGCAATTATTAACTACACCCTGATAACACTGATATTTGTGTTAGCACCAGCGTTGGCGATATGGCTATGTCGTCGTTTTACGCTGTTTGAGAAACTTGGACCTATTATGCTGCTCTACGCCTTTGGTATCATTCTGGGTAACATCCCATGGAAGCCCGCCGAGATGCCACTTATGCAGGAGTTAGCCACAAGCGTCACTATTCCGCTTGCTATACCTATGATGCTCTTCGGTTGTCACTTCACACTCAAGGAGGCGAGCCTGCAACTCAAGGTATGCATCAGCGGTTTTCTATCGGTTCTCATCGCCGTAGTCGTCGGCTACCTGCTCTATGGCAAAGATATCCCTGAGGGCGCGGAGATTGGCGGTATAATGTCGGGAATGTACACAGGAGGCATGCTCAACGCTGCCGCCCTGCAATCTATCTTCCGTGTCGAAGAGCAGTCCTATATAATCATGTGTTCCTACGATGTAGTGATATCGTTCCTCTACTTGGTGTTCTTGGTCTCTGTAGGCTATAAACTCTTCCGTTGGCTCTATCGCGAGAAGAGTGCGTCAACCCTTAGTGCTGAGGAGCAAGCCGAGCTTGAGCGTCAGATTGCCGAGCAGAAGAGGAACCCCTACGCAGGTCTTTGGAGTCGTAGCGGCATGAAGGAACTTGCTAAGATTGTGGGTGTAACGATTATTGCAGTGGGACTCTCTGCCGCCGCAACGCTACCATTTCCCGATGAGTGGTTTATGGTCATCTTCATCCTCACGGTCAGCACCCTTGGCATTGCCTGCTCGTTCATAAAGCCTATTCGCAGGTTGGAGCGTAGTTTCGATATAGGCATGTACCTTATATATATATTTAGTATCGCCATGGCATCCATGGCAGACTTCTCGGAGCTAAATCTCAGTGAGGGCGTAAACCAGATACTCTTCCTATGTATCGCTGTCTTTGGGTCGATGCTGCTCCATGCGTTGTTCTGTCGCTTTATGCGCGTTGAGGCAGATGCAATGGTCGCCTCATCCGTAGCCTTTATAAACTCCCCACCTTTTGTGCCGATGATGGTCGTAGCGATGAAGAACAAGAGTGTGCTTATCGTGGGTCTTGGTGCTGGTATCGTGGGCTATGCTGCGGGTAACTACTTCGGTGTAGTGATGGCAAAACTTCTTGCCATGATATAATTTTTGAGCCATAGATGCACAACTTTTGGTTTTTATTACTACATTTGTAGTGTCTAACGCAAAAACTTAAACTTAAATAATATGAAAAAGAGTCTTGTATTACTACTTTTAGCCTCACTAATTGCCATTTCATCGGTAATGGCTCAGGATGTTGATATCCTCCGCAGAAAGTATTCTCAGATAAGCTGGGGTAAGAACACCTTTGTTCATGATAAGAACTGGACGATGAAGAGTGACCTCTCTATCAACTACACCCATGGTCGCACATTCTACCTACACGAGGAGGAGGTTGTAGGTCTTATCCGCTTTGCTATAGATGGCACATTTACCGACTTGACATATAGCAAATACTCTCGTCCTATCGAAGGCGTTAAAAAGCCTTACAAGTTCCACCAGATTGACTACTCATTGGGTGTAGGTCCATCAGTGCATGTCAACCCTTGGGATGATCTATATGTACACACCTATTTCCGCTACGCACCTACATACTCACTCTTTATGGGTGACAAGCAGGTTTATGGCAACTACGCTACCAACTTCGTAACAGGTCTCTCTGTATCATACAACTTCATCGCTATAGGTTTCGAGGGTCGCTTTGGTAACTGCAACTATGACAGCCTGATATCAGCAAAAAAGGTTGCCGAGCACATCGAACAGCTCAAGACCAACCCACTCAACCAGCTTACACAGAAGGTCAAGAATCGTGGGTGGAGGGTCTATGTATCATTCATGTTCTAAATTTCTTGTGATAAGGCAGACATCTACTGCCGCTAACAAAAAGTCCCGACAATGAGCAGTACCTCAAGTACAGCCCATCGTCGGGATTTTTGCCGAGCGTTGTATCTGCAGCCTTCTGACAAGAAATATCTTGTGATAAGTGGTCATCTTCGGCGCTTTGCTTGTCTGAAAAATGCTCATTTAGCAAAATAATATCGATAGTCATAATGCGCTAACTAATTAATAATGGCGTAATACCCCCCCCTATAAAAATAATTGCTTTAACTAAGGAGAATTGAAAATAGTTTTTGTATATTTGTATTAGAATTATAAACAGAATATGGAAGAATAATCTACAGTAAATTTACAAAAGAAGGAAAAAGCTCCCTACAATAATATGACAAAAAACCTAACGACCCTAATGGGCATAATTTATTTAATGTTTAACCAGTCCAAAATTTTTATGAGACACTAATGAAAAATTTATTATCATGAAACGCATAATTTTATCACTACTTCTTTTATTATCGGTATATGGTTTTGCAACAGCTCAGCAGGCCGAGGGTTATCCTCGAGCCGAGTGGGACAAGGCAACAGCCATCTTAATGCACACCCCCGGTCAAGAACTTTTTGATGGTGTGATACATCCTTCGGCGGGTTTGTTCGAGAATTATTTTGATGTTGATAAGGCA
>JAFXBB010000096.1 GCA_017521945.1 Alistipes sp.
AAAAAGTCGCAGACTTATAAGATTACTAATTACTAATTACTCTTTACTAATTGGAAAATTTACGAATTTTCCCTAAATTCCCTAAATTCACTAATCTCCCTAATAAAAAGTCGCAGACTTATAAGATTACTAATTACTAATTACTCTTTACTAATTGGAAAATTTACGAATTTTCCCTAACCTCCCTAACCTGATTAATTCTAAAAAACTTAGTGCCAGATTGCAGGCTTAACCACGCCAAACATCAGCCATGCAACGCAGAGCGTTACCATGATATTGAATAGCTGTGCGCCGATAAAGGCGAAGAGAGGTCTTCTATTCTCCCTCGATATAATATCCTTGAGGCGGGTGTCCATACCGATACATACGAACGAGAGCGAGAAGAAGAATGTAGAGAAATTCTTCGCCATAGCTGTCTCGATAATCTTACCTTTGGCGTTGAGTGTCAGCAAATCCTGAGTCTGAAGGATGCTAAATATTGCCGATGCGACAACAAAGCCGAGGATAAACTTTGGGAACTTCTCCCACACGATACCAAACGATGGGCGTTGCATACCCTTGCCACCCTCGGAGCGAGCCGAGAGGTACAATGCAATGAAGAATGCCACAACACCTATCAACACATTTTGTGTAGCCTTAACCACGATAGCTGTCTTTTGTGCCACCTCGCCAGCCATCTCTGAGGATGCTCCAACACCCGATGTGGTGTCAATAGTGCCACCAATCCATGCGCCTGTAATCTCGTTCTGAATAGTCGGATTATCAGTAAGAAGAGGTACTACCATATCTGCCAACCATGGCATAAGGTATATCATTGGTACAACGATAATTAGCACTAATGATATAATGTAGGATAGCTTCTGCTTATCTGTGCCTGCAACACCTGCTGCTGTGATACATGCCGATACGCCGCATATCGAACAGCCACTCGCCAAGGTCATGGCTGTAGCTCTGTCGACCTTAAGTTTGCGGGCAAGCCAGTAGGCGAAGAACCATACGATGCCTACAACCAATATCGCTTGGATAAGTCCTGCGGCTCCCGACTTCATAATATCCGAGAAGAGAACGGTTGCACCAAGGCAGACAACACCAATCTTTATAAAAAACTCTCCCTGTATGGCTGGCTTTAGCCATTCAGGCACTTTGAAGAGGTTGCGAATGATAAGTCCAAAGATAACAGAGAAGAATACCGCCTCAAAGCCGTAGTACTTCACTGTGTCAATCTTGGCTATCCACTGTGCCAAGACGGCAATAGCAAAGATGACAGTAAAGGAGAGTAGTAGCCCCTTAAGTGGTCGCCCAAGTATCTTGTTGCCGATAAATAGTAGGGCTAAGGCTATGATGAAAAAAGTGCCTATGTTGAGCCATGCCTCTGCTGTTACAAGGGTCTGAGGAATCTTAGGACCTCCGCCCGGGAGGTGCGCTGCTATACCTGCAATAAGTAGTAGAGGAAGGCTAAGAAATGTAACAACCCAATCCTCGGTCTTAAATTTATTCATATATTAATTACCGTATTAGAAAATTGCCGTTAGCATCAAGTTAAGACCACTTGAGTGAACACGTGGTCCATACTGTACCGCATAGTTAAACTGACAACGAAGGAATTTATATGGTTTGTATACAGCGCCTACAGTAACACGATTAATGTAATTATTGATGTTCGATGGATTAATTGTCTCGTAACGAGCTATGAGCATCCAATCCTTTTGAATTTTCAAGCCACCCAACGCATAGAACATATGCACATTTTTATTGTTAAATTTGGCTCCAGCGTACTCACCTCGGAGAATATACCCATTTGTATCGTAGATAACTCCTAATGCCCAGCGATTGGAGTTAATTGTTGAGAGATCATATACTGTTTCAGTCTTCATCACAGAGCCCGATAGGGAAATCTCCTTCGATGGCTTTAAAATAACGCGTGCAACAATATCCTTAGCATCGTTATTGTCTTCAGCATTGATGCCCGCACCATTGAAAATACCGACATTATAGCTTAGGACCTGGTAATCCTCATTGTCGCCAAATCCACCAAAGATCTGAACTCCGATATCACGACCTGTAGAGGCGATACCATCATACTTCTTATCATTGCGAACAAGATATGTTGTGATGAATGAATAGTCGATTAGCTCCACTGTTGTAGGACCATAGATATCATTCTCAATAGCAAAAGGTAACTTAAACTGTCCAACCTGCACACCAAATGCTGACGATGGTTTGTAGCGAAAATAGAGGTCGCAAATCTTTGGGCTGCCTGCCATATCGACCTGAAGACGATAGTCGAACTTCTCCTTAGGAGCGTTGCCCGTTAGGCTTATACGCGCGCGCTTGAGATAGAATGTAGTCTCAGGATTGCTGCCACTATCCCATGAGTAGCCTCCCTGAAGATAGCCTGAAAGAGATATATGCTCGTCTGCAAATGATTTATTATTCTGAGCCCCAGCGGTGTATGATACTGCTAAAGCTGCGATAGCTAAAAATAGATGCTTTAGGTTCATGGTTTTATCTTTAATATGTTCGTATCTCTGGCGCAAAGATACGGTAAATAAATTAATTGTCAGGTAGTAAAAGTACTGAAATATAGCCAAAACTAAACTTTATAAAGCAAGTTTTTGTTCGGCAGAGGGGTGGAGGTTGAGTATGTTACATCCCTGCCTGCGGGCGCGATTAACGGTATATCCTGTGCCACTTCGCGTGCCATCCCACCATGCAATAAGGTGTGTGGCACACTCTACAAGCATATCGTTGCGGCGGTGGAAGATGTCGACCTGATAAGCAAAACCTGCGTAGCGAACAACCCGAGCCTTGGCTATTATGGCATCGTAAAGCAGAAGATTATCCCCCTTGAAACGAGATGCAAAGGCGGGATAGGGAATGTGAGCCTCTATGGTTATATCGTCGTGGTTGTCCATTAGTTCCAATAGTGCCTTACCCGCTGCAAGGTCGAAGCCCTCAGCCATACCGATACGAAAGGTACGCGCACCCTCGGAGTATAGGCTCTCAATGGCGTGTCGCAGCTCCTTGTCAGCTGTGCCATCATAGCTACGGTGGCCACTGAAGGCTACAATATGGTGTGTAGATTTCATAGCGCAAAGATAATCTTTTTTGGATTATGTGACTCTCTTTTGGCGTGTGATTTGTAGTTGTGTTGGTTGAATTTCTTAAATTTGGTTAGGTTATGAAAAAAGGATCTGTTTGCTTACTTCTTGCGCTTGGTGGCGCGGTCGTAGGTGCTGCGGTGGCGCTGCTTGTGACACCGCAGTCTGGTAGAGAGCTTCGTGGTAAGATTCGCACCGCCTTTAATGAGGCACAAGAGAGAGTGCGTCATGGTCATTGCGGCTGTGAGGGAGATGATTGTAATTGTGACGACTAATTGTCCGATATCTAAGTCGTTATGTCGTTGATACTCTTTGTTTGCGCACTCCTTGTTGGGGTGATATTTATGGCAGTAGCACTTGTACTTGGGCTTATCGCGCTTATGGATAATCCTATTCTGGCGTGGTTAATCATAGGATTTCTATTTGTTGTTGTGGCGGTAATCATATATTATGTATCGCTGCACGCCACTATAAAGCGTATCAACCGCAGACTCGATACAATCTACGAAGTGAGCGCAACTGTGGAGAGAAGCTTCCATAAAGTTGCGCTCTATCTAAGAAAGGTTGTGGATAAGCTTTTTACTCGTTAGAAGAAGTCTTTTGCCAAGCCTCCCTCGCCTGTCTCCTTGTAGATGGATGGTAGGTCGTGACCTGTCTGCTTCATAACCTCGACAACCTTATCGAATGATACGCGGTGGTGACCATCGGTGTACATGGAGTATAGGTTGGCATCCAAAGCACGAGCTGCGGCATAGGCGTTACGCTCGATGCAAGGTATCTGCACAAGACCGCATACAGGGTCGCAGGTCATACCAAGATGATGCTCCAAGCCCATCTCTGCGGCATACTCAATCTGTGCTGGTGTGCCACCAAATAGTTGGTTTGCAGCGGCGGCAGCCATAGCGCATGCCACACCTACCTCGCCCTGACATCCTACCTCAGCACCCGAGATTGAGGCGTTGTGCTTGACGATATTGCCTATTAGACCCGCTGTTGCAAGGGCGCGGCAGATGCGCATATCTGAAAACTCACGCGTCTTCCATAGGTGGTATAACACCGCTGGTAGAACACCCGAAGAGCCGCATGTTGGAGCTGTGACGATACGACCGCCACAAGCGTTCTCCTCACTCACTGCAAGGGCGTATGAGAAGATAAGACCACGCGACTGAAGACTCTGCTTATAGCCCGAAGCACGCACATTGTAACGCATAGCGCGACGCGAGAGATTGAGTGGACCGGGGATGACACCATCGGTCTCGATGCCACGCTCCACTGCCTCGCGCATAACGCGCCATATCTTAGATAGGAATATCCATATATCGCTACCCTCATGCATCTCAACATACTCCCAGAAGGTGCGACCATGGTCGGTACACCATTTCAATATATCGACGAGCTTGCCGTCAGGGTAGATATCGGCGCTCTCAATAGGTGTGCTATCCTCCTCGGCAAGTGCGCCACCACCTACGCTATAGACAGTCCAGTCATCCACAACGCTATTTTCGTCTATAGCCTCGAAACGCATACCGTTAGGGTGGAAAGGCTTGAATACGGATGGCTCCCATATAAGCTCCACATTGCCATGTGGGCGTAGTACATCAAATATTGCCTTGTCGGTAAGGTGACCTCGACCCGTAGCTGCGAGGCTGCCATAGAGTGTCACACGAAAGTATTTACACTCTGGATTGCGGCGTTGAAATATCTCTGCAGCGCGTCGTGGTGCCATAGTGTGGCTGCTTGACGGGCCTGTACCTATGCGATATAGCTCTCTAATACTCTTCATGGTGATGTTCTTATCAGTTCAACACTACAAATATACGATATTTTGCAAAATATTATTTCATAATTCTAAACTTTTTGCTGTAACTTTGTGGCAAATAAGATAGATTACAATGGCCGCTCTATACTTCCATATCCCATTTTGCAAGCGTATCTGTACCTACTGTGACTTCTACAAGGTTGGTGCCATAGAGCTTATACCCAAGGTTGTGGAGGGTATGCATAAGGAGTTGGAGGGTAGGGTGAACTATCTCAAAGAGAGGCGTATCGCTTCGATATATTTTGGAGGGGGAACACCCTCACTACTTCCCCCAGAGCAAATAGAGCGACTTATAGCCCATGCTTGTGAACTCTTTGATTGCTCGGAGGTTGGAGAGATAACACTTGAAGCAAATCCCGATGATTTAACCGAGGAGTTTATCGAAGGTCTGCGTCACACATCTATAAATCGCATAAGTCTTGGAGTGCAGTCTTTTGATGACAGGGTGCTTCGATTTATGAACCGACGACATACGGCAGCCGAGGCTAAGGAGTCTGTAGCTCGATTGCGTAAGGCTGGCTACGATAATATATCAATAGATATAATTTTCGGTGTGGCGGGTTTTGGTGATTACCAGCTTGTTGATACGCTTAATGAGGCAGTAGCTCTTGATGTGGAGCATATCTCGGCCTATCATCTTACGGTTGAGGAGCGCACGCGTCTTGGTCTTATGGTGCGAAAGGGTGAGTATCAGCCTGTTAGCGAAGAACGCTCTGAGGAGGATTATCGCCTTGTGGAGGATATGCTTGTAGCTGCTGGATATGAGCATTACGAGGTGTCGAACTATGCAAAGGCGGGATGTCGAGCTAAGCATAATTCAGCTTATTGGCAGGGTGTGGAGTATCTTGGGATAGGTGCTGGAGCGCACTCGTTCAGTGGCGACAATCGCACATGGTGTATATCAACAGCCAAGGAGTATGCCGAGGGCGATATGCGCTATGAGAGTGAGGAACTTAGCTCAGTTGACCATCTTAACGAGTATGTGATGACCTCGCTAAGAACCAAAGAGGGCATAGACTTGGAGTATGTGAAGAGTAGGTATAACGAGGGTGAGTGTTTGAGAATTTTGGAGTCGGCTAAGGGGTGGATAGAGCGAGGTGTGTTGCGCAATGAGTATAGTCGATTGTATATCCCAACGCGAGAGTTTATGCTCTCGGATGCTGTTATTGAGTCGCTTTTTGCCTAAAAAATTTGTTTTTTTGAAAAAAAAGCTGTACTTTTACCTTGCAAATATTGTACGGATAGGTGTGAGCTGCAATGGATTGGTTTAATCTTTTGAAAACCAACTATTTGTGGCGTGGTGTGTCGTATGTATCATAGAAATACAAAAACTTAAATAATATAGATTATGTCAGGACTTAAATTTGACAAGCGTGAGTTGGGCAACTTGGAGTACTCGCTGGATAGAGAGATGCTTGCTACGGATCGTCGTGGTGGCTATATGAGTACTACGATTGTTGGCTGTAACACGCGCAAGTACCATGGTCTGATGGTTGCGCCTATTGACCAGAGCGATAGAACTTATGTACTTCTATCATCGCTCGATGAGACCATTATTCAGCATGACCAGTCGTTCAACCTCGCGTTACATCGCTATGAGGGCATCTACGAGCCTCGTGGTCATAAGTATATTACCGATTTTGAGTATACACCAACGCCTACAATCACATATCGCGTGGGTGGTGTAGTTCTTAAGAAGGAGCTACTATGGATTCATAAGCGTACGCAGCTAATGATTCGTTACACCTTGGTGGATGCTCACTCCGATACTACTTTGCGCCTACGCCCATTGTTGGCATTCCGCGATAAGCACGCCTTGTCTAAGGCAAATATGGAGGCTGACGGTAGAGCGTACGAAATTCCTTTTGGCGTTAAGTGTCGTTTGTATCAGGGCTATCCTTGGTTGCACATGCAGCTCAATAAGGAGGCGTCGGAGTTTATCGCTGCTCCTGATTGGTACTACAACTTTGAGTATCAGCGCGAGCTTGCGCGCGGCTATGAGGGTCATGAGGATCTGCTAACACCCGGCTACTTCGAGTTTAACATCAAGAAGGGCGAGAGTGTTATCTTCTCGGCTGCCACAGATATGATGGCTACTACAGAGACCATTACCGAGGTCTATGAGGCATCGTTGGCACGCCGCACCCACAAGATTGACTTCCTAAGCTGTTTGCGTCACTCGGCACGACAGTTTGTTATCCGTCGTCCGAACAACCGTACAGAGGTGGTGGCTGGATACCCATGGTTTGGTCCATTTATGGAGGATACATTCATGGCTCTGCCAGGTCTAACGCTATCACAGGGCTACAAGGAGGATTGTATCGATGCACTCGATACGGCAGTTAGAGATATTGAGGCGAGCGGTCTTATGGATGGCAACTCGGTACCTCCTACAGTGGATGCACCACTGTGGCTCTACTACACTCTTCAGCAGTTGGAGGGTCATATCTCTCAGAAGGCGCTATGGGCTAAGTATGGCGATGTGATGAAGGGTATCCTTGAGGCATATCGTCGTGGTTTCAATGAGGAGATTAAGATGCACGATAACGCTCTTATCTGGGCATCTGCTGAGCGTCCATTGACATGGATGGGTACTATGATTGATGGTCGACCACTCACACCACGCCGTGGCTACGCTGTGGAGGTGCAGGCATTGTGGTACAACGCTGTGCAGTACACCTTGGCAGTGGCTAAGAAGCAGGGCGATAAGGAGTTCGTCAAGGAGTGGAAAGAGCTACCAGAGCAAATTAAAGCGTCATTCATTGAAAAATTCTGGTTAGAGGAGGAGGGCTATGTTGCCGACTATGTAAACTATGACGAGGTTAATAAGTTTATCCGTTGTAACATGGTTGTTGCAGTAGGTCTTGATTATAAGATGCTTACTGAGGAGCAGGTTGTGCGCGTCTTGCAAACTGTAAACAATCACCTTCTAACTTCTCGCGGTATTCGTACCCTTTCGCCACGAAACATACTCTACAAGTCGAACTACAATGAGGATCAGCGTTCTCAGGACTTAGCATCGCGTAATGGCTCGGCATGGATATGGCCTCTTATGTTCTATGTTAAGGCGTGCTTCGATCTTGGTGGTGAGCGTTATGTGGATGATGCAAAGCGTATTTTGGAGGCCTTCGATGATGAGCTTCAGACAAAGTGCGTAGGTTCGCTCTCGGAGCGTTTTGAGGGTGATCCTCCTCATGGTGCGCGTGGCTCGGTGTCACATGCAACATCGGTTGCTGGTCTACTCTACATCAACTCACTCATCGAGAAGTACTCTTCGAAGAGACCTAAGCGTAAGGCTGCAGCTAAGAGCGAGGAGGTAGAGGAGAAACCAAAGCGTAAGTGTGTGCGCAAGACAGTTAAGAAGTAAAATGTAAAAAAGATAGATTATGAGAGTACTAATGTTCGGATGGGAGTTCCCACCTCACATTGCCGGAGGATTGGGTACCGCCTGTTACGGTATGACACAGGGCTTGGCGCGCAACGATGTGGAGGTTATCTTTGTGATGCCTAAGGCTTCGGGCGACGAGGATCAGAGCTTTGTTAAGGTTGTCAACGCCAGCGATATCGAGGCACGCTACACAGACTCAAGCGTTGAGGGCGTAGATGACTTTTGGCAGAAGATTTCGTTCATCCATATCGACTCAAACATGGTCCCATATATCTCACCTGAGGAGTGGGCTACATATCGCGAGGGATATGAGCGTACAGGTAAGAAGTTCTGGGAGCGTAAGGGCGATAGCTGGACACAGCGATACACCTTCTCAGGTAAGTATGGTGCAAACATCATGGAGGAGGTTGCTCGCTATGCTGTTGTTGCTGCCGAGGTGGCGCGACAGCTCGAGGGTCAGTTCGATGTTATCCATGCCCACGATTGGTTGACCTATTTTGCAGGTATAGCTGCAAAGCAGGTGTCGGGTAAGCCACTTGTAGTTCACATGCACGCAACATCGTTCGACCGTTCGTCGAGTGATAATATCGATACGCGCGTATATGAGATTGAGCGTGCAGGTATGCAGGCTGCAGATATGGTTATCGCAGTGTCAAACCTTACACGCAACATCGTAATCAATAAGTATAACATTGAACCTGAGAAGGTCGTTGCTGTTCACAATGCTGTGCAGTTTGCCGAGAATGACAACCCTGTGCCAGAGCGCGGTGTGAAGGATAAGATTGTAACCTTCCTTGGTCGTATCACCTTCCAGAAAGGACCAGACTACTTTATCGAGGCGGCAGCTAAGGTGCTTGCCCGCGTACCAAATGTGCGTTTCGTGATGGCTGGCTCTGGCGATATGATGAATCACTGTATCCGTCGTGCTGCACAACTCGGTATCTCAGACCGTTTCCATTTCACAGGTTTCCTTAAGGGTGACGATGTGCAGAAGATGTTCCAGCTATCGGATGTATATATCATGCCTTCGGTATCTGAGCCATTTGGTATCTCGCCTTTGGAGGCTATGCGCTCTAATGTGCCTACAATCATCTCACACCAGAGTGGTGTAGCCGAGGTTTTGGACTACGCTATCAAGGTGAACTATTGGGATGTGGATGCTATGGCAGATGCAATATATGGTCTTATTACCTATCCAGCCCTTGCAAAGATGTTCTCGGAGAAGGGTATGGAGGAGGTTAATAGCCTCAAGTGGATCAATGCCGCTGTGAAGATTAAGGATGTATATCAGCAGGCTATCGATAAGTGTAACAAGTAAAAACGAAGATATATATGAAGACAGTTTGTTTCTATTTTCAGGTTCATCAGCCATGGCGTTTGAAGACCTATCGTTTCTTCCAGATGGGCAACGACCATAACTACCTTGATGACTTCACCAACCGCTCTATCATGCAGAAGGTGGCACGCGAGTGTTATCTACCGATGAATGCGCTGCTCCTTAGCCTTATAGAGCAGAATAAGGGAGCTTTCAAGTGTACATTCTCAATCACAGGCTCTGCTGTTGAGCAGTTCAAGGCTTACGCACCAGAGGTGTTGGAGTCGTTCAAGAAGTTGGCTGCTACGGGATGTGTTGAGTTCCTTGGCGAGACCTACTCACACTCATTGTCATCGCTCTACTCTGTTGATGAGTTCAAGAGTGAGGTTAAACTCCATAGCCAGATGCTTAAGGAGGAGTTTGGTGTTAAGCCTACTGCTTTCCGCAATACCGAGCTTATCTACTCTGATGAGATTGCTAAGGCTGTTGAGGGCTTGGGCTTTAAGACAATGTTGGCAGAGGGAGCTAAGCATATCCTCGGTTGGAAGTCACCAAACTTTGTCTATACCGACGCTAACGATAACAAGCTACGCCTTTTGTTGCGTAACTATAAACTTTCGGACGATATCGCCTTCCGCTTCTCTAACGAGGGTTGGCCTGAGTGGCCTCTTACTGCTGATAAGTATGCTCAGTGGGTGGCTTCTGAGACAGGTGACATTGTTAACCTCTTTATGGATTATGAGACCTTTGGTGAGCATCAAAAGGCTTCAACAGGTATCTTTGACTTTATGAAGGCGCTTCCTGAGGCTCTTCTCTCTACGGGAGAGGTTGAGTTCGCAACAGTGAGCGAGGCAGCAAAGAAACTACAGCCTGTAGCCGTTCTTCACTCTCCATACGCTATGTCATGGGCAGATGAGGAGCGCGATGTTACAGCATGGCTTGGTAACGACCTTCAGAACGAGGCGTTCCAGAAGCTGTATGCTCTTGCCCCAAAGATTAAGAAGGCAGATCGGAAGAGCACACGTCTGAACTCCAGTCACGATAGACAATCTCGTA
>JAFXBB010000097.1 GCA_017521945.1 Alistipes sp.
GTGGGTTACTTTTGTGATATACCACATAGCACGACTTCTGACAAGAAATTGGGTTGTGCTACCCTGTATGTTTATATATCGCTTGGAACAAGCGAAACCATTACTAATTACTCTCTACTAATTACTAATTGTATTTTTGCCCCTTCAGACAACAAATTGGGTCGTGGTGCTTGGGGAGTTTTTTTTTTGAGACCACAGAGACCACAGAGACGAAAGAGACCACAGCGAAACAGAGTATCATCAGAATGATAATAAATTTCTCTGTTATCTCTGTCGTCCCTACTGTCTCTGTTGTCTCTTTTCTCAAAAAAGGCGAAGCCTTTTAACTTTTACTAATTACTCTCTACTAATTACTAATTGTATTTTTGCCCCTTCTGACAAGAAATTGGGTTGAAGAGTAGGGAAGTTAGAGAATTTAGGGAATTTAGGGAACTTAGTGAACAACTCTCTAAACTCCCTAACCTAAACTCCCTACCTCCAAAAAAAGAGGATGGCTAAATTAGCCATCCCCACTTCACACTTATAAAAAGCTGTGTCTTATTCGTTTGCAGTAAGTGCTGCGATAACCGCCTGAGCATTTGCAACATTAGCACCTGCAGTCACATTCTTCATAGCAGCGATAGCGTTATCGAACTGCTCCTTCTCGTTGTAAGCAACACCAAGCAAGTAGTAGATATCGCTACGACCCTCGTCTGTTGTCTGAGCAGCGAGTGCCGACTCTGATAGCTCAATCATCTTATTAAAGTCCTTCTTACCGTAGTATGCCTGAAGGGTAATCTTTGCAGCCATTGCAGCATCCTCAAGCTCTGTAGCCATGGCGATGATACCATCGTAGTCGTTAGCCATCTGGAGCTTAGCTACCTCGTTGTTGGTGTACATGTGCATCTTCTCCTGAGCAGCAGCGATAGCCTCAGCGAACTTATCAGCGTTCATGCCTGCAATCTTAGTACAGATAGCCATACCATCCTTATACATATCGCTCTTAAAGTAGCTCTCAGCGAGGTTTAGAGCCATCTCTGTGTTACGAGGGTCTGCGGCATAACCCTTAGAGAATACCTCGATAGCTGTAGCGTAATCCTCAGAGTTGAAGGCATCAGCACCCTGCACCTGATAGACCTGACCGACAAGTGCGCGGTTCTTGTTCATCGCAGCAACATCCTCATACAACTCAGCAAGGTTTGCAGCCTCAGTGAAGTTGTTGATAGCACCCTCGTAGTCCTTGGCGTTTACAGCAGCTACACCCATCTTATTGTAGCAGGTAACGATAAACTTCTTTGAACCTACAATGGCCTTCTGCTGGTTTGCATCTGGCTCCTCGATATCCCAGCTTGCATCGATAATCTCCTGAAACTGAGCGATAGCCTCAGTGTAATTTGCAGCCTTAGCATTTGCCACGCCCTGCTGGAAAGTCGCTACAACATCTGTCTGAGCGAAGAGAGTTGTTGCACCCATAAGAGCAACAACGGTCATAATAAGTCTTTTCATAGTCTGTTAAGTATAGTTTTTAGTTTTAATTGTCATCTATTTTGGTCAAAACCAGCTACAAAATTACAACTTTTTTTACAAAAGCACGCGCTTATTCATTAATTATTTGCGCAACGAGCTAAAAAATTGTTGCATTAAAGCCTCACACTCATCCTTAAGCACACCACTTACCACCTCTGTTCGTGGGTGCATAATACGCTCCGAGTAGGTAGAATAGCCACGCTTATCATCCGCAGCGCCATAGACCACACGCCCTATCTGGCTCCATGCTAAAGCACCACCACACATCACACAAGGCTCCACGGTAACATATAGTGTACAATCGTTTAGATACTTGCCTCCGAGCGTCGACATCGCCGCCGTAATCGCCTGCATCTCGGCATGTGCCGTAGCATCCATGAGTGTTTCGACAAGGTTGTGACCACGCCCTATGACCCTATCACCCGCTACGACAATAGCACCGATTGGCACCTCTCTTTTTTCTAACGCCTTAAGTGCCTCATCTATTGCCATTCGCATATATTTTTCATCTTTTTCTGCTACAGCTCTATTTTTTTCTGCCATTTGATATACCAATTAGGTGAAAATGTATTACCTTTGTGAGTTGCAAAGGTATGAAAAAAATCTAAAAATAATATAACACTATGTACAGGACACATAACTGCGGTGAACTCCGCATTGAGAATGTAGGTCAGGAGGTTACTCTTGCTGGCTGGGTACAAAAGGTGCGCAACCTTGGCGCCATGGCATTTATTGATCTCCGCGACCGTTTTGGTATTACTCAGATTACTGTCGAGGAACACTCCTCAGAGGAGGTTAAGGCTATCGCTTCGGAGGTAGGTCGTGAGTATGTTTTGCAGGTTAAGGGTAAGGTTATAGAGCGCTCATCAAAGAACTCGAAAATCGCTACAGGAGATATCGAAATCTCGGCTACTGAGCTAAAGATTTTGAACCGTGCCGTAACACCTCCATTTACCATCGAGGAGGAGTCGGATGGTGGTGACGACCTTCGCATGAAGTACCGTTATCTCGATTTGCGCCGCCCACCATTGCAGCGTGCAATGATTCTGCGTCACCGCATGGCTCAGGCAGTGCGTCAGTTCCTCGACAAGGAGGGCTTCCTTGAGATTGAGACTCCATACCTTATCAAGTCTACACCTGAGGGTGCGCGCGACTTTATCGTACCTTCACGCATGAACCCTAACCAATTCTACGCACTACCACAGTCACCTCAGACACTTAAGCAGCTCCTTATGGTTGCGGGCTATGACCGTTATTTCCAGATTGTGCGTTGCTTCCGTGATGAGGATTTGCGTGCTGACCGTCAGCCTGAGTTCACACAGATAGACTGCGAGATGTCATTTGTTGAGCAGGAGGATGTACTTGAGATTTTCGAGCGCTGGGCTCGCTACATGTTCAAGGAGGTTATGGATATCGAGTTCGCGGAGCCATTTAAGCGTATGCCTTGGATTGAGGCTATGGAGAAGTATGGCTCGGATAAGCCTGATTTGCGCTTCGGCATGGAGTTCAGCGATATTACCGACCTTGCTCATGGACACAACTTTGTTGTCTTCGACTCTGCCGACTATGTTGTAGGTTTCGCAGCCGAGGGTTGCGCATCATACACCCGCAAGCAGATTGATGAGCTTACTGAGTTTGTAAAGCGTCCACAGGTTGGCGCTAAGGGTCTTGTTTGGATTCGCGTTGACGAGGCTGGCAATATCAAGTCATCTATTGATAAGTTCTTCACACCAGAGGATTTGAAGAGTATTACCGAGCGCGTAGGTGCTAAGAGTGGCGATATGGTATTTATCCTTTGTGGCGAGAAGTTCAAGACACTCACCCAGCTCTGCACACTCCGCTTGGAGGTTGCTGAGCGTCTTGGTCTTCGCGACCCTAAGAAGTTCGCTCCATTGTGGGTTGTTGACTTCCCAATGTTTGAGTGGGACGAGGAGACACAGCGTTTCTACGCTATGCACCACCCATTCACCTCGCCTAAGCCTGAGGATGCCAACTATTTCGATACAGGCGAGCTTGGCAAGATGCGTGCTAATGCCTACGACTTTGTATGTAACGGCACAGAGATTGGTGGTGGCTCTATCCGTATCCACGACGCTGAGCTTCAGGCTAAGGTATTCAACGCCCTTGGCTTTACACCAGAGGCTGCTGAGGAGCAGTTTGGCTTCTTAATGAACGCCTTTAAGTATGGCGCACCTCCTCATGGTGGTTTGGCATTCGGCTTCGACCGTCTATGCTCGTTGTTCGGTGGCTCGGAGTCTATCCGCGACTATATCGCCTTCCCAAAGAACAACGCTGGTCGCGATGTTATGCTCGATGGTCCATCACCTGTTGCACAGGCACAGCTCGACGAGCTATACCTTGCACTCGTTGAGCCAACTAAGGAGTAATTCAATCAATTTAATGATTATAAAAAGATAGGGATCTCCAACAGGAAATCCCTATCTTTTTTTGCAGCTGACACAATTAATGTAATCACCCCAACCTTTCATCGATTAATAAAATTGTTAGATAGACCCAACTAATCTATTGACACCTGCAAATCTTCCTCTGTAATATCATAAACCCAAAAAAAATAAGTATCTCCCGACCTATCATATTCATATAAATCCCGATAATATCTCCACCGCTCTTCTTTGAAAACATTTAGTTCTTCCCTCTCCATGTTATCAGGGCGCCATCTACACAACAGATTTCCATCCAAATCGCAAACCGATATCTCATCTAATGTTAAAATGCCATCAAATGTAGGTTGTTTGTTAAGTGCATAAGAAAAACCATTACGAAATATCCATACTGAATCTTGAGGTTGAACTATCACATTCATTTGAGTCTGCCATGTCTTTGGTACTCCATTGAGTACCAATGCCGTATTTGTCATATTTTTCATAAAGTGCAATCCTGAATAACCCCACAGCTGATCATAAGGATCACACGCTGACATAAGAATTAAAACTATTGCAAGTGCAAGATATTGTATTCGTCTCATAAGTATGTAATTTTATAACTATTATCAAGTATGAAAGGATAGATAAATATATCTAAACTTAATTCACAACAGACATAATCAGATTTGCTATCAAAGATACAAAAAAATAAATAGATGCACAAATATCTACACAGGTAATTGTGACAGACTCTGCAATTTACAACTCTCAAATATAAAACCCAACGAAAAATTTGCTTTTCAAGGGAGTTTTTTGTACTTTTGTTCGGATTATACCATCACAATTAGGTACGCGCGTGCATAGGGCGCGCATACGCGTGATGACATAACGCAAAAACAGAAGATATAAGATATTAAATATCACACACTTAAAACAATTAAACTCTAAACAATTATGGCTAATACCAAAGAAAAGTTGTTCGCGGAGTTCCCACCAGTATCTACTGAGCAGTGGGAGGCCGTTATCACAACTGACCTAAAGGGCGCAGATTATGAGCGCAAGTTGGTATGGAAGACTGGCGAGGGTTTCAATGTACGCCCTTACTATCGTGCTGAGAACCTTGCAGAGGTTGAGTATCTCGGTGCCGAGGCCGGTGAGTTCCCTTATGTACGCGGTGTATCTAAGGATAACACATGGCGTGTACACCAGACTATCGCAGTAAAGTGCGCTAAGGAGGCTAACGAGGAGGCTTTGAAGCTTCTTAACTCAGGTGTTGATTCACTTGGTTTCTGCTTCTGCGACTCATGCGTTTGCGATGTTGATGTTGATGCTTTGCTTAAGGAGATTGTTCCTACAGCCGTTGAGCTTACATTCTGCAGCTCAAATGTAAAGAATCTCGCAGCACTTGCTGAGAAGGTCTTGGCAAAGTATGCTGATGTTGAGAAGGATGCTCTTCGCCTCAACTTCTGCCTTGACCCTATCATGCGCAACCTCTCTGAGAAGGGTGCTTTCTGCTGTGGCAATGGTGACGAGTGCTTCGATATCATCGCTAAGCTTATCAAGGCTACCGCTGACTACAAGCATGTACGCGTAGTGAATGTTGCTGGCGCTCTCTTCTCTAACTCTGGTTCAACAATTGTCGAGGAGCTTGGTTTCACCCTCTCTGCAGCTCACGAGTATCTCGTTAAGCTTATGGAGCGTGGTCTTGCAATCGATGAGGTGGCACGCAAGATTCGTTTCACATTTGCTGTTACTTCAAACTACTTCCTTGAGATGGCTAAGTTCCGTGCAGCTCGTATGCTATGGGCTAACATCGTTAAGGCTTACAACCCTGCAAAGGATTGCTCATGCAAGATGTTCGCACACGCTGTGACATCTACATGGAACCAGACTGTTTACGACCCTTATGTAAACATGTTGCGCGGCACTACTGAGGCTATGTCAGCAGCTATCGCAGGTGTACACTCTTTGGAGGTTCGTCCATTCGACTACTCTTTCGAGACTCCAACCGAGTTCTCTAAGCGTATTGCTCGTAACTCACAGCTATTGCTAAAGCATGAGTCACACTTCGACCAGGTTATCGACCCAGCTGGTGGTTCATACTACATCGAGTCACTCACATCAAGCATCGCTAAGGAGGCTTGGGCATTGTTCCGCGAGATTGAGGAGAAGGGCGGCTATATCGCAGCATTTAATGATGGCTTCGTAGTAGAGCGCGTTAAGGCATCTGCAGCAGCAAAGGATAAGGCTATCGCTACACGCCGCTTGATTCTTCTTGGTGCTAACCAGTATCCTAACTTCACAGAGGTTGCTGACGAGGCTATCTGCGACTGCAAGGTTAAGCGTGAGGTTAAGGAGGAGAATGCTCTCGCACCTTACCGTGGTGCTATGGCATTCGAAGAGATGCGTCTAAGCGTTGACCGTTCAGGCAAGGCACCAAAGGCATTTATGCTCACATGCGGTACTTTGGGTATGGCACGCGCACGCGCACAGTTCTCATGCAACTTCTTCGCTTGTGCTGGTATCCGTGTTGAGGATAACACATTCTTCAAGTCAGTTGAGGAGGGTGTTGAGGCAGCATTGGCATCTAAGGCAGAGATTGTTGTAGTTTGTGCATCGGATGATGACTATGCAACAGTAGCACCTCGTGTTAAGGAGCTTTTGGGCGACAAGGCTATCCTTGTAGTAGCAGGCGCACCAGCTTGCACACCAGAGCTTGAGGCACAGGGCATCACAAACTTCATCAATGTCAAGAGCAATGTTCTTGAGACTTTGAAGGATTACTTAAAGAAGTTGGGCATCTAATCAGTTTATAGCTATGAGAGCAAAATTTTCAGATTTAGAATATAAGGCTGCAGCAACAGAGTGCTGCGCCACTACTAAGGCTCCCAAGGAGGATTGGTTGACTGCCGAGCGTATCGCCGTTAAGGAGAACTATACTGCAGCCGACCTTGAGGGTATGGAGCATTTGAACTATGCAGCAGGTATCGCACCATTCCTTCGCGGTCCTTACTCAACAATGTATGTAATGCGTCCATGGACTATCCGTCAGTATGCAGGTTTCTCTACAGCTGAGGAGTCTAACGCATTCTATCGCCGTAACCTTGCAGCTGGTCAGAAGGGTCTTTCTGTAGCCTTCGACCTTGCTACACACCGTGGTTACGATGCTGACCATCCACGCGTAGTAGGTGATGTTGGTAAGGCAGGTGTATCTATCTGCTCTGTAGAGGATATGAAGGTGTTGTTCAACGGTATTCCACTTGACCAGATGTCTGTATCTATGACCATGAACGGTGCTGTACTTCCAGTATTGGCATTCTACATCGTTGCAGGTTTGGAGCAGGGTTGCACTCTTGATCAGTTGGCAGGTACTATCCAAAACGACATTTTGAAGGAGTTCATGGTGCGTAACACATACATCTACCCACCAGAGTTCTCAATGAAGATTATCGCTGATATCTTCGAGTACACATCTAAGAACATGCCTAAGTTCAACTCAATCTCTATCTCTGGTTACCACATGCAGGAGGCAGGTGCTACAGCAGATATCGAGTTGGCTTACACCTTGGCAGACGGTCTTGAGTACTTGCGTGCAGGTATCAACGCTGGCATGTCTATCGATGCATTTGCACCACGCTTGTCATTCTTCTGGGCTATCGGTATGAACCACTTCATGGAGATTGCTAAGATGCGTGCTGCTCGTTTGTTGTGGGCAAAGATTGTTAAGCAGTTCGAGCCTAAGAACCCCAAATCGCTGGCCCTGCGTACTCACTGCCAGACCTCTGGTTGGTCGCTCACCGAGCAGGATCCCTTCAACAACGTAGCTCGTACAGCTATCGAGGCTATGGGTGCAGCTTTGGGTCACACTCAGTCATTGCACACCAACGCATTGGACGAGGCTATCGCACTTCCCACAGACTTCTCAGCACGTATTGCTCGTAATACTCAGATTTACATCCAGGAGGAGACTAACGTATGCCGTCAGGTTGACCCCTGGGCAGGTTCATACTACGTAGAGGCTTTGACCAACGAGATTGCTCACAAGGCTTGGGCTCACATCCAGGAGGTTGAGAAGTTGGGCGGTATGGCTAAGGCTATCGAGACTGGTATTCCTAAGATGCGTATCGAGGAGGCTGCAGCACGTACACAGGCTCGCATCGACTCAGGTGAGCAGAAGATTATCGGCTTGAACGAGTACCGCTTGGAGAAAGAGGCTCCCATCGATATCTTGGCTGTTGACAACACAGCTGTACGTGAGAGCCAGGTTAAGCGCTTGCAGGAGTTGCGTGCTAATCGTGATCAGGCTGCTGTCGATAAGGCATTGGCTGCTATCACTGAGTGCGTGAAGACTGGCGAGGGTAACTTGCTGGAGCTCGCTGTAGAGGCTGCAAAGGTTCGCGCAACATTGGGCGAGATTTCAGACGCTTGCGAGGTTGTTGTAGGTCGCTATAAGGCAGTTATTCGTTCAATCTCTGGAGTATATTCATCAGGTATGAAGCAGGATGCAGATTTCGAGAAGGCAAAGGCTATGTGCGCTGAGTTTGCCAAGAAGGAGGGTCGTCAGCCCCGTATTATGATTGCCAAGTTGGGTCAGGACGGTCACGACCGTGGTGCTAAGGTTGTAGCAAC
>JAFXBB010000098.1 GCA_017521945.1 Alistipes sp.
ATTAGTAATTAGTAATTAGTAATGGGTATTGACCCTACATTAGTCCATTCATGGAGGCCATATAGTCCTGCAGGATTATCGCTGCTGAGACCTTATCCACAAGGGACTTATCACGGCGTGCCATCTTACCAATACCACTCTCGCGTATAGTTCGCTGTGCCAAAACAGAGGTAAAGCGCTCGTCATAAGCCACAACCCTCTTATCTGGGTAGGCGTTCCTTAGACGGCCCATAAGAGGTTGTATAAAGCGCATTGTCTCAGATGGTTCTCCATTCATCTGGCGCGGGTGTCCTACAACAATTGTAGAGACCTCCTCCTTAGAGAAATAGTCGGCTAAGTAGCGCTCCAGCTGCTTGGTATCAACAGTCTCCAATGGCGAGGCGATGATACCAAGTGGGTCGGTCACAGCTAAGCCTGTACGCTTAGTGCCGTAGTCTATGGCTATTAGGCGTGGCATACTACAATATCTTACCAACAAGATAGCCTATGGCATAACCGACAATGAAGCAGATAGCTATAACAGCAACTATTACTGACCACTTGCGGGTAGATGATGGCTTACTTGTCATAGATTATGCCTCCTTAATCTTCTTGAACAACTCGCGGAACGATACCTCCTTCTCGATGAGTGTGTGCAAATCCTCAATCTTAACACGCTCCTGAGCCATAGTATCGCGGTGGCGAACAGTCACCATGCCATCGTTCAATGTGTCATGGTCGATAGTCACGCAGAAAGGTGTACCGATTGCATCCTGTCGGCGGTAACGCTTACCGATAGAGTCTTTCTCATCGTAAACCACATTGTAGTCATACTTGAGGTCATCGATAATCTGGCGCGCAACCTCTGGAAGGCCATCCTTCTTAACAAGAGGCATTACAGCCACCTTTGTAGGTGCCAATGCTGCAGGGATGCGCAATACAACACGCTCCTCGCCATTCTCAAGCTTCTCCTCGGTGTATGCTGCCGACATAATCTGCAAGAACATACGGTCAACACCGATTGAGGTCTCAACAACATAAGGCACATAGCTCTCACCGCGCTCAGGGTCGAAGTACTGAATCTTCTTACCTGAGAACTCCTGATGACGACCAAGGTCAAAGTCGGTACGCGAGTGGATACCCTCAACCTCCTTGAAACCAAATGGGAAGTTATACTCTACATCCGTAGCGGCATTTGCATAGTGTGCAAGCTTATCATGGTCATGGAAACGGTAGTTCTGGTCGCCAAAGCCAAGGGCGCGGTGCCATGCCATACGGATATTCTTCCACTTATTCCACCACTCCATCTCGGTGCCTGGCTGCACAAAGAACTGCATCTCCATCTGCTCGAACTCACGCATACGGAAGATAAACTGACGCGCCACAATCTCGTTACGGAAAGCCTTACCAATCTGCGCAATACCGAATGGTAGCTTCATACGGCCTGTCTTCTGCACATTGAGGTAATTAACGAAGATACCCTGAGCTGTCTCTGGGCGAAGATATACGGTATTTGCGCCATCTGCCGTAGAGCCCATCTGTGTTGAGAACATAAGGTTAAACTGACGCACATCTGTCCAGTTGCGAGTACCCGATATTGGGCATACAATCTCACAGTCGACGATAATCTGCTTAAGCTCCTCAAGGTTGTTGTCGTTCAAGGCGGTGGTAAAACGCTCATGAATAGCATCCATCTTAGCCTTTATCTCCTGAACTCGAGGCGATGTTGCGAGGTACTGCTCCTCATTAAAATTCTCCTTGAAACGCTTACGAGCCTTCTCTACCTCCTTTTCGATTTTCTCCTCCTGCTTAGCCATCCAATCCTCAACAAGCACATCTGCGCGGTAGCGCTTCTTAGAGTCCTTGTTGTCGATGAGTGGGTCGTTGAATGCGCCAACATGACCTGATGCCTCCCATACGCGTGGGTGCATGAATATTGCAGCATCGATACCCACGATGTTCTCATTGAGCTTCACCATAGAGTCCCACCAGTAGCGCTTGATGTTATTCTTTAGCTCAACGCCGTTCTGACCATAGTCATATACGGCGCCAAGACCATCGTAAATCTCACTTGATGGGAATATAAAACCGTACTCCTTGCAGTGAGCAATCAGTTTCTTGAACAATTCTTCCTGTGTCATAGTTGTATATCGTTTTTTTATTATATCCGATTATTATACCTTTGGTATATTCAATCTGCAAAGATAACAAAAAGAAATGAGTTTTCATCACTTGATGCGTTGTTTATTGCAAAAAGATAGTTGTAAGGATGTGTCTAATGACACCAAAGATAACAAAAAGAAATGAGTTTTCACCACTTGAGGCGTTGTTTGTTGCAAAAAGATGGTTGTAAGGATGTGTCTAATGACACCAAAGATAGGAAAAAGAAATGAGTTTTCAACCCACTGTTTTCAGTCTATTTTATCATGCCGTTGGCTCTAAAGGAGTAGTGTTCGCCCTTAGCGATAATAACATGATCCAGAAGGCGAATATCAAAGAGCTTCGTAGCCTCAGAAACACGCTCCGTAAGTGATATATCCTGCTGGCTCGGCTGAGTGCTACCAGATGGATGGTTGTGGACAAGAACTATCTGCACTGCAAGGAGTTCCAAGGCACGCTTAAGGATAAGCTTGCAATCTACAACAGTAGCCTGAACTCCACCTTGACTTATGCGCATGCGCTCCAGCACCCTGCCCGATGATGCAAGGTAGAGCGCCCAGCACTCCTCATGCTGTAGCGAGGCGAGCTGTGGCTCCATGATGCGCACAACATCCGCATCAGAGCTGACAACATCATGCGCCGTAGCAGCAGCAGATGCCACCCTACGGCCAAGCTCCGCTGCAGCCTTAAGACGCATAGCACGCATCTTACCCAAGCCCGACATCATCCTTAGGCGCGGAAGGTCACACTCCAAAAGTTGAGTTACACCACCAGCCTTTGCAAGCAAATCATTGGCAAGCGTAAGCGCATCATCATCACCACTGCTCTCTGCCACGACCATGGCAATAAGCTCCTCATCTGCAAGGCTCTCAGCACCTCGTGACACTATCCTATCCGTAAGGTTCTTCATGTTAGTTTGCCATCTGATCTATACGGTCAAGAATCTTTGCGCTATTCTCATCATTGATGGATGTTGTCGAGTCCTGAGAGACCGAAAAGGCAGCATTCTGCTCGGCAACCTTCTTCGAGTCGCCCGTACCATGACCTACCGCTATGCCATCGACATAGACCACAGAGTGAAACATGGGACGAGCTCCCGATGATGCACTGTCAGCATCGGTGCGGAACTCAATCGTATAGTGATTCTTCTGACACCACTCTATAAGACGACTCTTAAAATCAGTCTCCGAACGAAGAATATCGTCAATCGAGAGGTAATTTCTATATATCGTGTTGATTAACAACCTATTTGCAAAGTCATAACCTTGATCAAGGTATATAGCGCCCATCATTGCCTCAAAAGCATCACCAAATATATGTTTCTGCGAGGTGTTACCTATGGCATTAGATATTATATGCTTATCGAGTCCCAACTTAGAGGCTATACGATTAAGCGACTGACGCGATACTATCTTTGAGCGCAACTGCGTCATAAAACCCTCATCCTTTTCTGGGAACTCGATGAAGAGGAAATCCGAGGTGATGCTCTCAATAACAGCATCGCCCAAAAACTCCAAACGCTCGTTGTTTATATGACTGCCATCCTCCAACTCAATGGATGCAGACTTATGTACAAGTGCGAGTTTATACAACTCGATATTGTGAGGTATAAAGCCGAACATATCGTCGATAGCAACATAGAAAGCCCTATCCTTACCGAAGCGCCGGCGCAGAGGTCGTAATATAAAATCCAACATTTCAACTATCAATAAAAAAGGACTAACCGAGGAAGTTGCCTCCCAAGGTGTAGTCCTACACTCTTTACGATAACAGGAATCGTCTATTACTTGTGAGACTCGATGTAGCTGACAGCATCACCAACAGTCTGGATCTTCTCAGCATCACCATCAGGAATCTGAAGATCGAAAGCCTTCTCGAACTCCATGATAAGCTCTACCTGATCCAATGAGTCAGCACCAAGATGTGCAGTAAAGCTTGCTTCTGGCACTACCTCTGACTCCTTAACGCCCAACTTGTCAACGATGATCTCGACAACTTTTGACTGAATTTCTGACATAATAAATAAGTTTTAGTTAAACATTATAGTAGCAAATAGTTTCTACTGTAATTTTATCTGACTACATTTTTTTTCATCAGACGATGCAAAAATAACACTTTTTTTATTATCTTTGACATTATGACGCAAAAATTTATCAACGATTTTATAACAAAACTAATTAAACATTTAATACACACTTACTTATGAACCTATTACTAATTTCCAATTCCACCAATGCTGGCGAGGAGTATTTGAAGTATCCTATTGCCGAGATTGCAAAAACACTCAAAGATGTAACCGAAGTTGTTTTTATTCCATACGCTGCCGTAACATTCTCTTACGACGAGTATGAGGCTAAGGTACAGGCACGATTTAATGAGATTGGCATTAAGGTTAAGTCTATTCACCACGCACTTAACAAGCGTAACTTCTTGCGTAACGCTCAGGCTATTGTTATCGGTGGCGGTAACACCTTTGCACTGCTCAAGCGCATGCAGGAGGAGGATTTGCTCGATATGATTCATCGCCGCGTTAAGGCAGGTGTGCCTTATGTAGGCTGGTCAGCAGGTAGCAATGTAACCTGTCCTACAATCTGCACAACGAACGATATGCCTATTGTACAACCAAACTCTTTCCGTGCAATTGGTCTTGTATCGTTCCAGATCAACCCACACTACTTGGATGCAAACCCTGAGGGTCATGCTGGTGAGACACGCGAGCAGCGTATTTTGGAGTACTTGGAGGCTAACCGCAGTCGCTATGTTGTTGGTCTTCGCGAAGGATGTATGCTCCGTATCGATGACAACGGCATTGAACTTATCGGCTCTCGCCCAATGCGCATCTTCAAGAAGGGTATGAAGACATACGAGGTACAGCCAGGCGATGATATTTCATTCCTTCTTAAGAAATAACGCTCTATGAACAGAATCTCGACATTCGAGATTGGTGGGCGAGGCGAAGATATCGCCATGCAGTGGCTTAGAGAGCGAGGTTTTCATATTGTCGAGCGCAACTGGCGTATTGGACACTATGAGATTGATATCATAGCCCAGCACTACGACACCTTACACTTTGTGGAGGTCAAGACTCGAAAGATGGGAGGTTGGCAATCTGCCTACGACAGTATTGACAAGAGTAAGATACGCTCTCTAAGGCGTGGTGCCATGGCATTCTGCGCAATGCGCGGTATAGCTCTACAGTTGCAGTTTGACCTTATTGCCGTCACGATTGACCATAATGGGCAACCATCAATCGACTATGTTGAGAATATAATATAAGGATGAAAGAGGCAGTCTTTCGAGGCTGAATAAAAAGGGAATGACTAAAAAGTAAATTAGCCATTCCCATTTTTCTGAGGTTGAAGAAAAAGATGTAGTTTTAGGCATGCGAAGCCCGAAAAAGCGGAGTTTACTTAAGCGTAAATGAGTATTTTGAGGGCAAGCATAACGACAAAATACACTTTTTATTCAGCCTCTGTATGTTTAGAGGTTAGTTGCTAAGAGATATTATTCAGGTCTCTTATACTTCCTCATCAATTCTGCAAAAGGCTGACCCACTACAAGAATGGAGTAGCACCCTCTACGCGTGTGGTTGTAGCCTCGGTAATGACATCTTGCGGAATTACACATGACTTATACACACTCGTCACACTATTATCCTCCTGACTATGAAGAGTGAGTGTATCACCACTTACATTAAACTTATATCCACATGCCCAATCAACGCCATCAACATACTGACCGTTGATAATACTGCCTTTAATGGTGTAAGCACCATAGAAGTGTTTATAATCAAGCGTCCATACCTGCTGATAGATATCAAAACTACCGTCATTAAAAGATAAATATATATCAAACTCTGGCTCTGAGCCATTCCACTCTACAATATGCCACTGACCCTCCAAATCACCTGTTGGTCCATCATTTCCCCCCAATAATGGGTCATCACAACCAACCAAAGATAGAAGTGCAACTACGAATACTGCAAAATACTTTTTCATATCGAGATATTACATTTTAGCGTTTTACATTCAGAATCTGTTTTGAATTATAATAAGTTAGTCTGTTGCTACGAGAATATATTTCGGCGTCTTTGTGACCTATTATGGCATCTACCCCCCCTGCGAAATTTGAAAATAGCCCGCTATTACCAGCACCTCACAAGTGAATATCTGCGCATAATAAATTCACAATTAATCTCGAAATAAAATTCAAACAGCTTCTCAATTACAACCAACCTCCCGGGTTATAAGGCGAACCAGTACCAGAGTCTACTATAACACCCTCGCGAGCAATAAATACAAACTCCTGCTGAGCCTCCATACCGCCCGTAATAATACCACCACCAACTGCTGTTCCACCAGCAACATACTTCAAGGTCACGAGTGCAGAACCGGGCTTTGTGCAAGTAAGCACAAGCTTACTACCCAAAAACTTATAGTCGGTAATACCCAGAGCATCGATAGCCTCTTCCGGTATGTCAGACTTAAGCATCTTAATCTGACACTTGCCATCTCCGATATAGTTGGTAATATCGATAATAGCCTGCTCACCTACTGGCAATGGAATACATGTAGTACCTCGAACTGCCATCAAAACACGCTCTGCGTCAATAAGACCCGTACCCATCTTATTCTTATAGTTTGCAAGATTGATAGAGCCACCCTCAGCATACTTAGGTTTGAAACTCATATTGCCATAGAAGTCAGTTATGTTTCTAACTGACGACACGATGATATCCTTCAACTCAGGCAATGTAAGCTTAATGCCATTATCCAAAGCGTATGAGATTGCCAATGCAGCGATGCCCGACACATGAGGACATGCCATAGATGTACCCTGAGCATAAGCATACTTGTTACCATCCTTATCAGTAGGAATAGTAGAAAGCACACAACCCGGAGTTGCCCAAGCTGTGCCATACTCACCACCCGGGGCAGACACATTACATCCAAGATTATAGTTTGTATAGTATGTAGGCAGACCATCTGGACCAACAGCACTCACAGAGATAAGCTTATTCCATGCTGCTGGATAACCCGCTACATTCTTTCCATCATTACCCGATGCGAAGATAACAATACCGCCATCCAATGCCTCACAATTCTTCTTCTCCATGAAATATTTGAAAGCCGTAACCTCTACGCTGGTTTCACCAGTCTCAAACATATTGTCGTTGGCAATTTGACCAGCACCAAAGCCCCAAGAATTCTGCAACACACAAGCACCGCGGTCAGCAGCGTACTCAATCGCAGCAGCTGTAGCAGATGGACCAGCAGCATCACCACCAGACATAATCTGACATGAGATAATTCTCACACCATCACCTTTACCTGTACCACCTGCAACACCACAAACACCTATACCATTGTTGTTTACAGCCGCAACAGTACCTGCCACATGAGTACCATGACCCTGATCACCTGCTCTTGTCCAAGTAATACGACCCTTATCTACGAAGTTATAACCGTAGATATCATCTTTATAGCCATTTTCATCGTCGTCAACGCCCTCTTCGCCATTCAACTCTGCCTCATTTACAAGGAAGCTATCCTTCAAATCCTCATGTGTATAGCAAACACCCTCGTCAACAACAGCTACAATGACTTCAGGGCGACCTGCTGTATGCTTCCATGCCGAGAAGAGGTTGATATCTGCACCAGCCTTGGCGTTAGGGAAGTTAACAGTACCATCGTTATTATAGTGCCACTGCCCAACGAGTTGTGGGTCATTAAATGGCAAATTCTCGGTACGAGTCTGAGCAACTGCATCGATATTAGCAGGAACAAAATTCGTCTTAGGAACTACAACGCGAGTAGCATACTGCACACGCTTTACAGCACCTACCTCAGCAAGGGTCTTGGCTGCATACTCCACATCAATATCCTCTGAGAATGACACACTATACCAACGGTGCATGTTAAGTTCGCGCTTCTGCTCAGCATTAACCAACATGTTAAATACTGGCTTAAGCTCTGTTGCGCCCAACTCAGCAACAACCTGATCGAGAGCCATTACACCCGAACGAGTAGCATCCGCTGCACCCTCAAGTTGCAATGCCGTCTGGTCATCTACATAGATAATCAACTCACCACCAATGGCATCATCAGAGGTATTGATAATCTTCTTAGCAATCGCCACCTCAGCCGACTCCGATGACATATTTACATCATCGTGTACACATGAAACTGCTGCGATAGATGCCAATGCGAAAAGTAAAATTTTACCCTTATTCATAGTGTTAATAGTTTAATGTTCGCGTTAAGTCGTAGACTACAAGAAGTAATCAAATAGCTCTGTTGAACGAGTCGAAGCCTCCTCTATCACATCATCAGGAATGACACACGCCTCATAGACGCATGTAACAGGATTCAACTGATCGCTTACAAGTGTCATAGTATTACCATCCTCAGACACAGAGCCTATATAATTACACTTCCATGGAGTACCGTCATGATAGACACCAGATAGCTTATTACCACTTACAGTATAGTCCCCATCATACATCACATAATCCAAAGTGTATACCTGCTGATAGATTGAAAACAACCCATCAAACAGCCATAAGTAGACCGTAAATTCTGGCTCAACGCCATTTACAGAGACCAACTTCCAATCTTTCTCAATATTCTCCAAGTCTGGAACACTATTTCCTCCACCACTTGTTGATGGGGTATCTGGACCACATGCCACAACTGACATAAGCAGAACTACTGCCATAGACCATATCTTAAAATTTTTCATACTCTATAAACCCTATTTAATAGTTCTACATTAATTACATCCAACCACCATTATCGTTGTTATCGCGAGAGATAAGCACCAACTCCTTCTCAATAAGTTTGCCCGTAGGGGTACTTTCTGGATTGTACTCCGTACCTCCGGCAATATACTTAACGGTGATAACACCGATACCAGGCTTCGTACAAGTTATATATATCTTATTGTTGAAGATTGTATAGTCATCCATAATACCAAGGCGCTCCTTAACATCATCGTCAATGACAATACCGTCCTTCTTTTGAAGAGAGATATTAAGGTCGCCAGTACCTACAATCTTATTAAAGTCTATCTCAGACTCCAAATTTACCACTACAGGCACACATGTTGCACCACGAAGATTCATAATCGCAAGTGTAGCATCGAGCTTACCTGTACCCATACGACCTGCATACTGATTAAGGTCAAATGTAAACTGACCACCGTTGAAATCGTAGCGCGATGTCTGCTGTCCCTTTAGACTGCCATCAATGCTTCGAACAGATGTTGTGAGAATTTCGTTTAGGCGCTTAGCGCTGATGTGAATATCGTTCTCCAACGCATAAGAGAGCAGAAGTGCTGCAACACCCGAAACATGAGGACAAGCCATAGAAGTACCCTGCATATAACCATAGTCAGTGTCATAGGTCTTGCCGTATGGGTCACGCGACTCGGCAGGGAGTGTTGAGAGTACCTCTGTCTTATATACTGGAGTTCTACCGCTATACTCGTACTCACCACCGGGAGCTGCGACATTACAACCCTTACCAAAATTGGTATATGTTGTTGGAAGACCATCCGTAGTATAGGATGTCACAGATATGAACTCATTGTATGCACCGGGATAGTTAGACTCTGCGTAAGCCTCATTACCGGCAGCGAAGATAACAATACCGCCATCCATAGCCTTACAGTTGCTCTTCGACACAAAGTACTGAAGAGCTTCAAAGGTAAGCGGGCTGCTCTTCTTGAAATGTGAATCTGTCAAACCTGTAGTTGTATAGCCCCATGAATTCTGAAGGATTGACGCACCATTGTCAGCTGCGTAGACGATACCTCTTGCGGTCTGTTTATCGACAGCCTGGATTGGACCGTCAAAAATCTGAATACTCATAATGCGAACACCATCGCCGTTGCCAGAACCACCTGCAATTCCACAAACGCCAATACCATTGTTATTGATAGCTGCAATAGTACCTGCAACATGAGTACCATGACCAGAGTCACCATAATTATAACCATCCTGCCAATCTGGCACATCCCATGAGATATCTCCATTCGTATCACATGTGTTCACGCCATAAATATCGTCGACCCAACCATTTTGATCGTCATCAACACCCGGCTGACCGTTCTTCTCAGCCTCATTTACCCACATATTGGCTTCCAAATCTGGATGATTATACTTAACACCCTCATCCACAACAGCTACAATAATCTCGCGGTTACCAGCAGTATGTTTCCATGCTCCAAAAGCACCAATATCCTCGCCCTCCTTAGCAATAGGAGAGATAGACTTAAGACCCTTGTTGTTGTAGTGCCACTGCAACGACAACATTGGATCGTTGTATGGCTCATCGCTATCTGAACGAGTTAGCTGCGCTTCACTTACAGGGTGAGCTGTAACACTTGGACGATGACAAATCTTGCTATATTGAATCTTTGATACAGATGGCTCCTCGGCGAACTTCTCTGCAACGAAGCTAAGATCCATATCCTCAGAGAAGCTCACTGCAAACCAACGGTGCATACCACGCGCCATCTTCTCCTCAGTATTGACCTTCATATTAAACACCTGCTCAACCTTATCAATGCCCAACTCAGATGCAAGCGCAACCATTGAGGCGTCGCCTGAGCGTGTGATGCTCTTATGCTCGCTCCATAGTTTAGCTGTAGCATCATCCACATAGAGAATAATCTCACCCTTAGCCGCATTATCAGGGGTATTGACAATCTTAGCCACAACGCCCTTCTCCTCGCTTGGATTACCATCTGTTACAGGGTCTGCCACACACGCAGTAAGCAGTGTTGCAACAACTGCAATCGTTAG
>JAFXBB010000099.1 GCA_017521945.1 Alistipes sp.
AAATGATGGAATAAAGCAATATCAAGAGAATGAAAAGTATTTGGCTGTCGTTAAACGAATATTATCATCATCTGCTACTTTTGTTGAAACAGCAAAAGACTCTACTTTTACTAAAATGATTTATAAAGAGGGCGTCCTTATATTGGATTCCTTAATGCGTGTTTCGAAATATGAAGCAGGCAATGACTCGATTGTATTTATTGAAACACCTCGCAAAGACATAGTTGCTCCCGTGGATATATTGTCATTGAAAGAAGATTTGAAAGTAGGATTAGTTTATAAGTATTTGCAGGCAAATGAAAACGGACAAGCATACACTGAAGTAAAACTTGTAAATACATCTAATAATAAGTTTGAAAAGTTGTTCGTTATTTTGGAATGTGCAGGTGCTACCAAAACATGGGACGATCCATTAGACGGGAATTCTGAAGTGAAAATTCCATTCAATATCCCGGCACGTTTTTCATCAACTTCTATAAAAAGGAATATCACTATTAAAATCTTATATAAAGATAAAGATATTGAATTGAAATATCCCGTAACAATAAAACGATACACACCTGTAAGGTCTAGATAGTTTTGCCATCTGTTTTGCCTGCCACGCCTGATGTGCAATGATCATCTCTTGACGCTCTTTCTAAAGTAGGGCTTCCGCTTCGGGAGTGTAGCCGAGAAACTCGATGCAGCCGTCATTGTAGCACGTGAGTTTGCAGCGGATACCGGCTTTCTCCAATTTATCCATTCGTTTTTGTGCAGTCTTGGCACTGGAGTATGACAGCGGCCAGAAGTATTTGTCGCCGCTATGCCCGTATGAATCTTCACCGAGCACCATTTTGCCTTGTAGTCGCTGGCTATTGTGGGAACTGAAGTATGCACCGCCTAATGCTTGGCTTATCGCCTTGTGTGCAGCACCTTCGGGGTGCTTGAATACATCTGGCTTCTTGCCTTTGCAATCCAATTTAGGCAATTCCACCTTATAAGGCTTCTTGTAGGTTCCGATTCCTAATGTAAGGTAGAAGTTGGTGCAGAAGTAGTCGGTCATCGGATCGCTGTCATCGAAATTGTACGACATCGCAAAGTCGCAGACATACTTCATCACCTCTTTGGCTCTATCGATGAGGGTATCATCGTTGTCAATGTGATAGTGATTCACATCGTGGTGGAACACCACGCCTTTATCTTTCCTGAACGCCTCGAAACTACCTTTGCCTGTGGTTTGGTGAACTCGGCTACGAATCTGTTATGTCATTTTCTTTGGCAGGATCGTAATATTCCTTCCGATAGATGCTTCGATTTGAGAAATAATTTGTACTTAGATACTAAAATAGTTATTTGAAAAGCATGAGGAATATAGTGTAACAAAACAAGTTAGCAATTTCTTATCCATTGCCCATTCTCATGCAAGTTCTTCTTAATGGTTTGATACTCAAAGAATCTTAATCAAACTACATCAAATATACAAAAAAGAAATTAGTTTTCAACACTTAGGGCGATAATTGGGTTATTTTGTCGTTACGCTCGCTCTCAAAATGCTCATTTACCCTTAAGTAAACTCCGCTTTTTCGAGCTTCGCAAGCCTAAAACTAACCCAATTCTGCAGCTTTGTTCCTTTCGCTCAAGATGGTAGTGCGTCTGTTAGGAGGTTATTTTGTCGCTATTTGTCGAGGTGAGGAGCAAATTGGTCGTGGGGGCAGGGAGAGAGTAGGAAGAATTCTGGGAGGGTTATGTGGGTACTATGGGTATTTTGGGTACTATGGGTACTTTGTATTTTACCCATTATACCCACTATACCCATTTTACCCAGTGTTGTTTCCTTTCTGTTTTTTAGACCGATAAGACCTTAAGACCTTAGGACCATTACGAAGTCGAGTATCATATTGTCTTACTCGTCTTATCGTCTTATTGGTCCTAAAAAAATCTAACAACTAACAACTAATAACTCTATAACTCAATTGCCTTTGCATCATCAAAGCCATTAAGATGTTCGCGGTAGTAGACATAGCCGAGCTGGTTGCTTGTGATGCGAGTGCCACCAATCACAGCTTCGGCGTTGGCGTGGGAGTGCCCGAAGATCCAGGCATCTATTCGGCTCTCGGCGATAAAGTTGCGCAACTCGGTGGCAAAGGCGCTATTGAGCCTGCTCTCCTGATGGTGAGGTGCTACGACCGCCATAGTAGGTAGATGGTGCGTAACGACAACGATATGTTCGGCATCGCTCTCTGTAACACTTCGCTTTATAAACTCCAAACAGCGGCGATGTATGGCGTTGTAGTCGGCGGGTGTTAGGCGTTTGCCGTTGTGGATAATCTGCCTAAAATCAGGCATTTGCTCGTGAATATACTTCTCGTTTGCGGGCTCTATCTCAGACCATAAAGTTGAGAGTATAAAGTCGGTATTGTCGATGCGCACTACTCGGTTTTGGTGGTAGTGAATATTGGGCAGAATCTCCCTTGACCAGCTATCGCCATTCGTCAGAATATCGTAGTCGTGGTAGTATTCGTGGTTGCCCGCCACAATCAGCACCTCGCGGTACGACTTTAATGCCCATTCCCAAAACTTTGGGCAAGGTGGTGTCTTGACGCAAAGGTTGAAGACATCGCCTGCCAACACCAACACATCGCCCGCCGCTTCGATAGGCAATGTATTGATATACTTGGCATTATGCGTTAGCTCCAAATGCAGATCAGAGGCGTATTGTATCTTCATCGGGCTACTTAAAATATTTGCGATATAGCTCTGTGTCTTTGTCTGCGATATCCTCCCAATAGATTATTTTTACCTTATCGCGGAACTCCTTGTTAATCTTCTCTTCAATAAATTTTTGTGCTTGGCTGTCTGCGACTTCATTGTGTTTGGGATAGAGTAAAATTAGATACTTATTTTTATCCTTAATGCGGATAGCATTGCGATAGAGTTGATACTTGTTTAAGAACTCTTCGCAATTTGGGTTAGTTTGCAATGCATTGTGTTTATCGCCTAATTCTTTTTTGTATATTGTATCAAACTTAGTTTTATGCTTTTCGTCTTTCTTAGCTCTGCCAAAACCATCTTCTGTGTATTTAATTTCAAAGAACACCTCAATATTTCCACTCTTGATGTGAAAGTCAAACTCGGTATTATCTCCCAAATTGTCATTGTACTCAAATTTACATTCTGCACCCTCTTCGATTTTAATGCCATAATTAGCAAGTAGTTTAACAAGTTGCTTACATGCTTTGCCCTTGTCTGTAAGCATAGGCATAAAAAAGTTATAGCACAAAATTTGTGATGAATTTAGATGATGTGCAAAGCGGTGCAACTTCTCAGTTAACATATCTTTATTAACATCTTTGAGGATATTGAAATCCTTGACGATGTCAATTTTATTCTTATCGAGTTTGAGAATATGCTCATATGGTCGTCCATTGTAAGTTCCTCCAATTGGTAATTTATTATTCTTGGCATATTCTGCAAGATGCTCTTTTCTGTTATGCGCGTAGTTTTTCATGGTGTTTTGTGTTTTTAATTGTTTGTTAAGTTCCATAGTCTATAATTATTATATTTGTTACTCAAAAAATATCTTAAATTCTCGGGGGTAGTGGCATTTGATAAAGCCTCCGAAGTAGCTTACAAGCGCTTGAACAAGGGCGTAACTATATGGCTTGGGTAGCGCCTTTGGGTGGTGGTGTGCGATATTTACCTCGACCAAGTCATCGATGCTCTTTACGCCCTGTCGCAGTTTGTCGCGTACTTGGTGCGACTCATAGATAAACACCCCGTCGGTATCGCCACTCTCGAATAGCGCAAGGGTTTCAGTATCATCGAGTTTCAGACTCTTGGCATACTCCCACCCAATGACCGCTTCGAGATATAGTATGCAGGCTTCCAAGCGCTCAACAAAGAGTGTGTCGTGCATCATCTCAAGTGACTGTGCCACCTCTTTGGCTTTTGCATTGGGGAATACCCTTGCTGCCGACCTTACAGCCCTGCCCACCTTGCTACTCTCCATCTTGTGGCTATATAGATTCGCCATACTCGTTGTTAGGCTATACATCTCCGAGCGCACCTTTGCTGGCGATAACACCTCGATATCTCTGCCATACGCAAGTAGCTTATTGTAGAGTTCGGGAGTGGGCGAAACGAAGTACTCAAAGTCAATATGCTTTTCGCTCTCGGCAATCTTGGTTTGCGAGTGGTGCAGGGGCAACAACTCCATATATTTTGCGTGTCGTCTATTGGCACGAATACGGATTATTTCGGGCTTAACACGGTCGTAAATCGCTACGCCAACAACATCCTTTGTGTAGCTTTCGGCATCGAAATCTGTGGGGTAGTCGAATGTCTTATCCAAAACACTGCACCCCTCGAAGCGGTCGAGGGCATAGAGCTTGACCTTCGGGTCGTTGGGCTTTGATGCGTAGAGATACCAACGGCGGTCGATAAGTTTCGTAATCAATGGTTGTATGGTCAGCTCAAAGGGCTCGATTGCGGAGAATGGGTGATAGTCGATAGTGATGCACCTATTTTCGCGCATTGCTGCCAATATATCGGAAAGATAGCGACCCGACGATGGGATATCCTCGACCTGCACACGACTGCCGAGCGACTGCGCCTCGGAGAGTATATTGCTGATTGAGAATGTATTGAGCAACCAAGCCGAGGCGCTACCACTTTTAAGTCCCTCTTTATCCTCGATATAGTACTTGTTCGAGCTGTCGTCGCACTCAATACGGATTAGGAAGAGCTCTTCGATAGCCTCTCGGTGGTTGTGAAATGTGTGAATTGCAAGTTCGTTTCCCTCAAATAGTGCGCTCTGATGCCAACGCCTTGCTACCTCAGCAAACGAGATTGGTCCATTGCGGTAGATGGTATCGACCAACCAAAAATACCTCTTTACGGGATGTGCCTTCATAGTGATTTGTTTTATTGTTTGCCGCAAAGATAATACGCGCTATATGCCAAAAAGTTGCAGATAGACCGAGGAATTTGCAATTTTTTTTGCACTTTTTGGTGGCACTCTGCCAAAATGTTGTATAGCCCTATGAAAAAGGGGACTGAAAGCCCCCTTAAATTACTCTCAACTAATTGTTAAAAACTTTTGCTCTTTGCTCTCTCTCGTCTCTGTGGTCTTTCTCGTCTTATTGGTCCTAAAAAATCTCTAACAACTAAAAACTTACAACCTATCTAACGAGCGTTCGATAATTGTGCAGCACTCCTCGATTTCGGCTTCTGAGATGGTGAGTGGTGGCGAGATGCGGAACGCTGTGTCGCAATATAGGAACCAGTCGCTCATGATGCCCTCCTCCTTGAATATCTCCATAAGCCTATATAGGTACTCAGCGTTTCCGAGTTCTAATGCCATTAAAAGTCCAGAGCGGCGAATTTCCAAAATGCGAGGATGACGCGATAGACGCTGCTCAAACATCAAGCCTTTATGCTCTACGCTTTCAACCACATTGTTGTCTATTAGATAGTTGAGTGCGGCAAGACCTGCTGCGCAGCAAACGGGATGACCACCAAATGTGGTGATATGTCCAAGGCATGGATTATTAGTAAAAGAGTCCAATATACTCTTTTTTGACGCTACGCCACCAAGAGGCATGCCACCACCGAAGGCCTTGGCTAAGCAGATGATATCTGGTGTGATGCCATACTTTGTTGAGGCGAACATCTCTCCTGTGCGACCCATGCCTGTTTGTATCTCGTCGAAGATTAGAAGTGCGCCCACCTCGCTGCATCGAGCGCGTAGTGCGCGCAACCACTCCACATTGGGGAGTCGTACGCCTGCCTCGCCCTGCACAACCTCGCACAGCACACCAGCAGTGCGCTCAGTGATAAGGTTAAGCTCCTCGAACGAGTTGAAATTTATAGACTTAACATCGGGGAGCAAGGGTCTAAACTCCGCTTTCCACTCCTCGCCTTCGGGTGTTCCCATCATAGACATTGCCCCATGTGTGGAGCCATGGTAGGCGCGGCGCATGGAGATAAGTTCCGTGCGGTGGGTGTGGCGTTTGGCGAGCTTGAGTGCCACCTCGACAGCTTCAGCCCCAGAGTTTACAAAATAGACACAATCTATATCGCCAGGGAGCAACTCGGCAATACGGCGAGCATACTCGACTTGTGGTCGCTCGACCATCTCGCCATATACCATAACATGCATATAATCTGCGGCTTGCTGCTGCACGGCACGCACTACATCCTGATTGGCGTGACCAACATTACTTACCGACACGCCCGCCACAAGGTCGAAGTATCGCTTACCCTCAGGCGTATAGAAGAAGGAGCCCTCGGCGCGTGCAACCTCAATCAGCATCGGTGATGGTGAGGTCTGTCCGACATGCTCTAAAAACTGCTTTCGTAGTATCATCAGAGGTGTTATATCAATATAGTTAATATTCAACGGTTAGTTTGCCGCGCTGCTCAGCTTTGTGGAGGATACCCTCGAAGTCACGCACCGAGGACATTGTCCAGCGTGTGAGGAGTTTCAACTGCTCGGCATCGCTAAGCTGCCAGCCGTCAACAGTTTGGCGTATTCGCTCCGAGAGCATATAGATAAGTATGGCTGCAGAGGCTGAGACATTAAGGCTCTCGACCATGCCGCACATAGGTATCATTAGGAAGTCGTCTGCAGCCTCTATGACCTCATCCGATATTCCTGCATGCTCCGTGCCGAAGACAAGAGCAAATTTGCCCTTGGTAACATCGAAGCTCTCTGGTGTCGCACTGCAGCGATGTGGTGTGGTGGCAACGATGCGATAACCTTCAGCTTTGAGCGCCTTGAGTGCTTCATGGGTGTTGTCATGATGCTCCACATCTACCCATTTTTGGGTGCCACGAACGATATTTACCGATGGGTCAAATTTACACCTATCTTCAACGGTGTGTATCTGTTGAATGCCAAATGCCTCGCAGTGGCGCATTATGGCACTTGCATTCTGAGGATGAAACATATTCTCGGTGAGGATGCGCATATAGTGGGTACGCTGAGATACAGTGCGTTGTAGTACCTCGCGGCGCTCCTCAGTGATAAACTGAGTCATATATTCAAGTCGCTCGCGAAGCCACGCCTCGCTATGCTCTTCGGTGCGCAATCTACTTGCGATATTTGTCATCTTCGTCTAAAATTTTTAGGTAACTTTCATATCTTGACCATGCGACCATACCCTCTTCAACAGCCTCACGCACAGCACATCCTGGTTCGTGTGTGTGGGTGCAGTTGTAGAAACGACATTCGGGGGCAAGGCGCATCATCTCTGGGAAGTAGCGACAGAGTTCACGACCCTCAATATCGATAAGCCCAAAACCTTTAATGCCCGGTGTGTCGATGATATAACCGCCCTCGATGGGGTACATGGTTGAAAATGTTGTGGTGTGCTTTCCCTTGTGGTGGCTCTCTGAAATCTCGCCTGTGCGGATGTCGAGTGTGGGGTCGATATTGCTTACAAGCGTTGATTTGCCAACACCTGAATTACCCGCTACAAGGGTCTTTTTATCCTTGAGCAATGCCCTAATCTTCTCTACGCCCTCGCCTGTGGTGGAGGATAGGCGTATAATGTCGTAGCCTGCATCGCTATATATTGCCTCAAACTCCTCTGCCTCAGCCTCATACTCGCCTGTAAGCATATCAGCCTTACCTATAACAATTGTAACAGGTACGCGATATGCCTCGCATGTTACAAGAAAGCGGTCGACAAACTCGCGTGCTGTAGTGGGGGAGTGCAGCGTGACGATAAGTAGTGCGCGGTCGATATTGGCAGCTATGATATGTGACTCCTTCGAGAGGTTTGATGCTCGGCGGATAACATAGTTACTGCGGGGTAGTATCTCGACAATGGCACTGCTCTCGCCATCTGGCTCAACCATAACCCTGTCGCCCACAACAACGGGATTTGTCGAGCGTATGCCCTTAAGGCGTAGTCGTCCACGAATACGGCAGGTGAGTGTGCCATGCACGGTCGCAACCTCATACCAGCTGCCTGTTGAGCTAATTACAAGACCCTCGATGCGCTCTTGTGTGATGTTACTCTCTGTCATACTCGGCAGCAATATTAAGTGTCCACTCCATAATTCTCATCTGTGCCTCCTTTAGTTCGGGAAAGATAGTAGCACCGAAGTTGGCAAGAGGATTGAAGAACTTTGACTCGTCAAGGAGTTCGTAATCAATATATTTAGGTTCGAAATAGTCGCGTAGGCTCTCATCTCTACTCTCTATCATCTCGGCATACTCGTCAATCTCTGAGGCTGTAAGACCTGAAGTGCCAAGCTCTAAAATCTTATCTGAGCGTATCTCCCCAATATTTGCGGTTACAAATAGGGAGAACAACACTGATACTATGATTATCGTGGCGATAAACGAGAAGAGCATGCCCAACATTGAGTCCACACTGCGCAAAGCATCGAAGAAGAGCATCTTGCGGAACAGTGGGGCGATAATCCAAAGCACGACCCATGCACCAATTATTATAGCGCCATAGCCAAGCAGGTATGCCAATCCTGTATCTTCGGTAAATATAGCTCCCACCTCGTCAGCAAAATCTGGCGCGAGCAGAATAGCCAAGAAGATACCTGCAAGTTGTAGTAGTTGGACTATAGCGCCCTTGCGCCATCCGTAGAGCAGTGCAACGCACATAACGATTAGTAGTATTATATCAATAATCATAAAAGAAACGACCTATAATAATATTTCGCACGAAGATACGAACTTTTTTTCTTTATTCGTATATTTGCACCAACAAAATGATATATACTATGCAGCGCATTCTATTTTTGATTATACTCTTTTTTACACCATTAGTCACTGTTATGGCGAGTTCTCCCACGCGAAACAGCTACGATATTAGCGGCAATTGGCGTTTCTACCATACTGAGCAACTCGATAATAGCAAAGCTGACTATGTCGCCCTACCTCACACTTGGCAGGCGGAGTTGGGTAGCTACGGTAAGGGTAGTGCCTCGGCAAACTATATACGCACATTGCAGGTACCTAAGGAGTGGATGGGCAAGCGCCTCTTTTTGCGCTTTGGCGGTGTGCAGAGTGTGGCACGCATATTTGTAAATGGTGGCTATGTGGGTGGTCATAAAGGAGGCTTCACAGCCTTTAATGTTGAGATTACAGACAATGTTCGCTTCGGTGCAGAGAACCATATTCGTGTTATTGTAAGTAATGCGGTGCGTAGTGATGTGTTACCTGTATCTACGGACATGGATCTTACGGCGGGCATCTTCCGCGATGTGGAGCTTGTGGTTGTGCCTCGCAATATGATATCTATGGAGTATTACGGCTCTGAGGGTGTTTTTGTTGTGCAGGAGAGTGTTAGTAAGGAGCGCGTCGCGGGATATGTGAGAAGCTATATCTCTATGCAACCCCACACCCATCTTGACCTCGCTGTACGCATTGTGGGACCCGATGGCTATGAGGTGCTAACCCATGAGTTGCGTGTTGGTAAGCTCGATGAGGCGGGTTATGTGGATGTTCCCTTTGAGATTCATGACCCTTATCTGTGGAGTCCAAACGACCCTGCGATGTATAGAGTGGAGGTGAGCCTTAAGGGTGGTGGTCATAGCGATATGGTGGCTGTTCAAACGGGATTTCGTAGGGTGTCGATAGATGATGCTAACGATTTATGTATAAATGGCGAGGCGGTGGCTCTTCGCGGTGTTAATCTGCCACATGACCGCATGGGTTACGGTATGGCTATAGATGATAACTTCCTTGGTGAGGATTACGCCTTGTTGCGCGATATGGGTGCTACGGCACTACGCTCCTTGTCTGGACCTCATAGTTCGGTGTTGTATGATTGGTGCGATAGGGATGGTGTGCTGGCGTGGGTGGATATGCCGTTTACTCGCTCCGAGGCGGCATTCTCGGATATATGCTACTACCCTGTTGAGGAGTTTCATCAAAATGGTCGTGAGCAACTTATGGAGATTATCGCACAGAACTATAACCACCCATCTGTGGTTATGTGGGGTCTCTACTCGCTGGTTTGGCAGCAGGGCGATAGTGTCATAGATTATGTTAGGGAACTAAATGAGTTGGCGCACGCTCTTGACCCTACGCGCCTAACTGCGGGATGTAGCAATGTCGATGGCGATATAAACTTTATCACCGATATAGCGGTCTTGCGCCAGAATGTTGGCTGGCAGAAGGGTATGGCTGATGATGTGGCGGTGTGGTGCCGTCAGCTCGCCTCAAAGCGCGAGTGGCGCACAGCACATTTTAGCGTATGCTATGGTGAGGAGGGTGCAACAGAGCATAATGCCGAGCGTATAGTGCGCGCACAGCGAGGTACGCACTACCTCCCATCTCGTCGCCAGACATATATGCACGAACGCTACCACTCGATTATCGACTCTATGGGTAACTTCTGCGGTGTGTGGCTCAACAATATGTTCGACTACGCCTCTTCGCGCCGTCCTTACTCGCTTAACCGCGCAGGTCTCGTGGAGTATGACCACCGCACAAAGAAGGATGCCTATTACCTCTACCGCGCAGCGTGGAATGATACTATCCCTACACTCCATATCGCAGATGGAGAGTGGACACAGCGCACCGATACCCTTCAAAACTTTATGGTGTTCAGCTCCGTAGGCGCACCTACGCTCCTTGTAAATGGTGATAGCGTAACGCTTCATCGCACCTCAAAAGGTATCTATAAAGCCGACTCTGTTGTTATCCGAGGTCGCGCAACCGTTGAGGCTGTTGATTCCACGGGAAGGTATCGTCATAGTATCAACATAAGATGTGGTAACCCTATGTAGGTGGTCTAAGCCGAAGCGATATGCGTAGGTTACCGTTTAAGGTAGTTCAGTGCTTCGGGGCCCTCGCACATCACAAGATCAAAGATTGAGAGGTTGGGTGCAAAGGGCAGACGGTCGCTAAAGACCTGAATGTAGGGTCTTGGTGTAAATAGCGCGGTTGGGCTTTTGGGGCGCATATCGATATCGCCCTCCTTGGCGGTGATATACTCCGTAGATACCTGTGGTATGGGAAGTCTCAAAATTTTGCACATGCGCTCTAAGGTTGCCATATTAAGGTCTACGAGGTATCGCCACTCCTTGCTGTAGAGGTCGTGGAAACGCTCGCCGTAGTAGTCGTAGTAGGGCGATGAGCGGTATGCCGACTCTATGGCCACAAGGTGTTGGTGTTGCCAGCGCTTTGAGTAGTCTATCTCCATGCGTTGCATAGGCTGGCGTGGCTTATTGGCGTGGCGTAGTTGCACAGATAGTTGCATAACACCTCCAGAGGTCATAATCTCGGTACGGTTTCTATCTGAGCGCTTTATATAATGCTCGCCGATATCGATGATAACATCATCACCACCATTCACAAGTTTAGACCAATACTCCGTAGAGCCGTAATATACAAGTGGTAGAATTGTCATAGTCGCATTACTTTACAAAGTGCATAGCTCGCCAATCATCCTCCTTAAGAGTTGCTATATGCTTGAGTCCTAAGGCTGTAGCCGCAGCAGTTATGTCCTCGACATCCTCCTCCAAGAAGCCGCTAAGAAGTAGGTTGCCACCAGCGTTGAGTGCCGCCTCGTAATGGGCTATATCTCCAAGGATGATGTTGCGGTTGATATTGGCAACGACCATGTCATATTTGTTGCCCTCGATAAGCTCTACAGTGCCGTGGATGACATTTATACGCTCCTCGATACCATTTAGGCGTGCCGACTCCTTGGCACTCTCCACCGACCATATGTCTATATCTATGGCATCGGCACACTCGGCACCACAGCGCACGGCGGCAATCGAGAGAACGCCTGTGCCGCAACCCACATCAAGGATGCGTCCTGCAGGGTGTAAGGAGTTGATAAGCCTGCACATCATGCGGGTTGTCTGGTGGTGTCCTGAGCCAAAAGACATCTGAGGCGCAACAACGATATCGATAACGCCCTTAGCCGCTGGCTCGTGGTGTGGCGCACGGATAACCATAACACCCTCAATCTCAACACGCTTGAAGCCGTCGCTCTCCCACTGAGCATTCCAATTCTCATCCTCAATGACGCTTTCGCCAATCAAAGTGCCATAGTCTGCAATGGCTGATAGTGCCTCCTTGCGATGCTCCTCCCACACCTCAGCGAGGATATATGCCTTTAGGGTTAGACCATCATCAGACGGCTCCGTATCGAAACTCTCAAAGGGGTAATCTGCCAAGAATGCAGTTGCAATATCTGCCAGCTCCTCACTCTGACACGCGATGCTTAGCTCTATATATTGTTTCATTTTGCTATTTTCTAAAATAAAATTCGTATCTTTACCACAAAGATAATAATTAGTAGCGAGTTTTCAACACTTGAGGTGTTGTTTGTTGCGTGGGTGTATGGCAGATATTCAAAAAAAGTGGGAGCGACTAAAGGTCGATTACCTAAGATATATAAAGGCGGAGAGGCGTCTATCGGATAATACCGTGGCGGCATATAAGCGTGATTATGATGCCTTTATGGGTTATGTTATGCACTTTCACTTCGCTGCGCCTAAGCAGGTTACTCCTGAGATTATATCCAAGTATATGGATTGGCTCTATCGCTCTGGCTGTAGCTCTGCCTCGCAAGCAAGAAAGCTGAGTGGTGTTAAGAGCCTTTATAACTATCTGCTTATAAACGAGCAGATTGAGCAGTTGCCAACCGATAGTGTTGAGCCTCCCAAGCCGGTGCGCATACTCCCCGACATGCTTACTGTTGAGGAGATAGATGCCATGATTGCCACCTTCGATATGACTACGGTCAAGGGGTGTAGGGATAACGCTATTGTTGAGGTGTTGTACTCTACGGGGTTGCGCGTCTCGGAGCTTGTGTCGTTGCGCATCGACAACCTCTTCTTTGGTGAGGGATATATCCGTATTGTGGGCAAGGGTGATAAGCAGCGTCTTGTGCCTGTAGGCTCCATTGCGCGTGATAAAATTCAGCTATATATGGAGTTGCGACACCCAAAGCGGGCTTCGGAGGCTACGCTCTTTTTGAATAATCGTGGTGAACCACTGACGCGTATTCAGGTCTTCAATATCGTCAAGCAGGCGGCACGCTTGGCTGGCATAGATAAGAGCATCAGCCCCCACACCTTGCGCCACTCATACGCCACACACCTCTTGGAGGGGGGAGCAAATATCCGCCAAGTGCAGGAGCTTCTGGGACATGAGAGCATAACCACTACGGAGGTTTATACTCACCTTGACCGTAAGCACTTGCGTAGTGTAGTTGAAGATTCGTTTGTAGATTTAGATTTATAGTATTGATTATGAGGAGATTTTTATTGATGATGGCTATGGTTTTTGCCACTTTGAATATGGTCGAGGCTGCCGAGCAGGAGGTTGAAATTAAGTGCGATTGGGGTGTGTTGTCTGCCACGCTTGCCATGCCTGAGGGTGGTAGTGATAGTGCAGTGCTTATAGTTGCTGGCTCAGGACCTACAGACCGTCATGGCAACTCAGGTGCGGGACTAAACACATACTCATATAAGATGCTCGCGGATGAGTTGGTTAAGGCGGGTATTGCCGTGATGCGCTACGACAAGCGCGGTGTGGGGCTTAGTTCGATTAATGACCCAAGTTCGTATGTAGATGTTGTGTTTGAGGATTTTGTGGATGATGCCTCGAAATGTATCGACTATCTTCGCTCTTTGGGTTTTAGGCGTGTTGTTGTCGCGGGTCATAGTGAGGGTGGAGCTATAGCTCTGCATCTTGCACTTAGAGAGGATGTTGCGGTGGATAAGTTGGTACTTCTTTCGGTTGCGGGTTTCCCTATGGAGAAGATTCTTATTGCTCAGCTCTCGGCGCAGCTTGTACCTCAGTATATGGGTCTTATGGTGACCGCTACAACTCTTATCCAGCGCATTAAGCGAGGTGAGGAGGTAGCCATAGAGAGCATACCGCAGGAGTTGATATCGATATTCCACCCCTCGGTGCAGAAGTTCTTGTGTAGCTCAATGGCCTTTGACCCTGCAGAGCTTATATCTCGTGTTGAGCAACCTGTGCTTATAGTCTCTGGAGGCAGAGATATTCAGGTTACGAAGGAGAATGCCGCGCAGCTCCTATCGAGAGCAAAGCAGGCTACACATATCCACTTTGAGAATATGACCCATATACTCAAGGATGCAGATACCTCGGATCGCATAGAGCAGATTATGGGCGTCTATACGAACTCAAACCTCGCCCTTACAGAGGGTCTTGGCGAGGCAGTTGTAAACTTTATAAATTTGTAGTAAATGTCACTATTTAAGCGTCTGTTTGGTGGTAAGGGGATACAAAAAGAGTACCCTACGGATGAGGTCAATATAAATGGCAAAACGCTGAGGTTGAGGTTTTTTGCACACGCCTCTATAGAGTATGAGGGTAGGTGGATATATGTCGACCCTGTGAAGGAGAGTGCCGATTATGCGACTCTCCCCAAGGCGGATATAATCCTCGTTACTCATCACCATTTCGACCACTTTGATATGGCGGCTATCGAACAACTCCAAAAGGAGGATACACGCCTACTACTCGATAAAACCTCGGCTGAGGGGCTTGGGGGCGACTGCTATACGATGCTGCCTAAGGGTGTGGCAGAGCCTATTTCGGGTATTCGTGTTGAGGCTGTAGCGGCGTATAACACCTCGGAGGGGCATACCGACTTTCACCCTAAACAGAGGGAGGATTGTGGCTATGTGATAACACTCGGTGAGGCGGTGCGTATCTATGTTTCGGGGGATAGCGAGCCTACCGATGAGATGCTCGCATTGAGGGGTGTTGATATCGCATTTCTTGCGGTTAATCAGCCATATACAATGACCCCTAAGCAGGTGGTTAGTGTGGTTAAGACGCTGCACCCAAAGATATTTTATCCCTACCACTATGGTCAGGTAGATGAGCCAACAGATGTAGAGGCGTTGACGCGAATGCTTCAAGGTGTAACAGATGTCCGTATCAGACCATTGGCATAGTGAACTATCTATCGACACTCTTAGGCATCGTCTTAAGGCGGTGCCTATGCTCTTTGTGCTTATTCCATTTATTGCAGGTATTCTCTTTGCACAGAGCTATGTGATGCCTCTATGGTGTGCTATATGTGGTGTGTTGCTGGCGTTGGTTGGTGCCATACTCACATTGCCCAAGCGTGTTGCTTATGGCTTTATGACCTTGACAATGATACTGTTGGGATACATGGCTGTTGAGGCACACCATAAACCCTCAATAGTGCTTTACGATAAGGTGGTGGAGATGCGGGTTGATGTTGTAAGCCCTATATCGGAGCGCGAGGGCTATAGTGTTGCTGAGGGGCGTGTTGAGGCGTGGTTGGATAAGGTGTGGTGTGATGCCAATCAGCGTGTGCAGTTGTGGCTACGCACCGATACATTGAACTATGGCGATAGAGTCCATATCGTGGGTAGCCTTAAGCAGCGAATATCTAAGCATGAGGATTACAACGACCTTATGCACCGCAGAGGGTATGTCGGAGGTGTCTCCATCTCTGAGTCAAATATCCTTGGTATAGAGCGCGATATGGTGGGTGGTGTGCGTAGGTATGCTATCGAAAAGCTCGATAGATATGCCACTGATACAGCCTCCCATAGCGTTGTTGAGGCTATGGTGGCGGGTGCGCGTCATGCTGTGACCTCGGAGCTACGCAGTGCTTACTCCCGAACAGGTCTTTCGCATCTTATGGCAGTCTCGGGCTTGCACCTCGGTATTGTACTTTTGGTTATTAACGCTCTGCTACGCCCATTATGTCTTATCCACCGCGGACATATCCTATCCAACATCTTGGCTATTTTCGTCGTATGGCTCTTTGCGGTGATGAGTGGAACTTCGCCCTCGGTTGTGCGTGCTGCTATTATGCTTAGCGTGTTGCAACTCTCCAATATCTTCTCGCCACACTATAACTCGATGAACTCCCTCGCCTTTACGGTATTTGCAATGTTGATATATCGTTCAGACTATATCTTCGATATCAGCTTCCAGCTCTCGGTGCTTGCCGTGGTGGGTATTGTTGCTTGGGGAGTGCCAATTATACGCCTAATAAACCCACGAAACACTTTGGTTAAGTCGTTGATAACCACGCTTATTATTGGCGTTATGGCAACATTATGGACACTGCCCGTTGTGTCGCACACCTTCGGGAATATCCCTATTGTGGGTGTGGTGGCAACGCCTATAGCTCTTGTTTTCGCCTATATAATCGTAGCTGCAGGCATCTTTGTTTTAGTCCTACCTCACCCCCTCTCAGTGCCGTTCGGGTATATTGCCGAGTGGGCAGCTTCGTGTCAAAATAGCCTTGTTGAGTGGTTTGCCTCGCTACCATTTGCAAGCCTTGAGCACACTCTCTCGGCAACCACGCTAAGTATATATTACGCAGTTTTTATCGTTATTACCGCCTTTGTATGGGCCATAAATAGAAAAAAAGAGTTAACTTTGTCTTATGATATCGAGTGATATAGAGATAATGCTTTGCGAGGAGTTTCGCTATAGCGTGCAGAGTAACATAGAGCGCGACCCTGTGGCGGTGGCTATGGATAAGCATTTGGCACACGCCTCGTTGGTAGCTACTCAGGTTAAGTATCTGCAGCGTGCGCGCCATAAACTACCACGCCTCTATGAGGCGGGATGTGTTATTCCTCCTCGCGCCTTTGAGCAGTCGTCAAGCGAGGAGAGTGCCGATATCAAGGCAATAAGTGGCTCTACACTCCTTGATTTAACCTGCGGTTTGGGTATTGATGTGATGAACTTTGCGAGGCGTTTTGAGAGGGTTGTAGCCTTGGAGCGTGATGCGGATTTGGCCCAAGTTGTAAGATATAATTTTAAGCTACTTGGTATTGATAATGTGGAGGTTATAACAACTTCGGCAGAGGAGTATGTGGCAACCACAAAGGAGCATTTTGATTGGGTCTTTGCCGATCCTGACCGTCGTTCGGCGGAGGGTAGAAAGATGGTGCTTTTGGAGGATTGCTCTCCAAATGTTATATCGCTAATGCCGCGCCTTAGGGATATTTCCGAGCGTGTAGGCTTAAAGCTTTCACCCCTCTTCGATGCTGATGAGGCGTTTAGGTTGTTTCCATATTCTGAGGTTGAGGTGGTGTCGATAGGCGGTGAGTGCAAAGAGTTAAACATCTATACAGGTGCAGAGCGTAATGTGCTAAGATGTGTAGCTGCGGGGGTAGGTAGCTGGGAGTTCGAGCCGAAGGATATGAGGGCATTGCCTACGGCGGAGCCTCTTGATACAGAGAGGGCTAAGTACCTTATAATCCCAGATGTGTCACTACAGAAGGGGCGAGTGGCGATAGCTGCATTCAAACCTTTTGCTCAGATATGGAGTAACAATGGTTACGCCTTTGCCGAAGAGTTGCCCAAGGAGGTGTTGCCTGCCAAGGTCTACGCCATTGAGCGTATTGAAAGGTATAATCCCAAGCAGCTTAAGCGCGAGTTTAAGGGTGTTGGTGTGGATATATTAAAGCGCGATACTCCGCTTAGTGTCGATGCTGTGCGTCGTGCAACGGGTATGCGTGCTGGGTCGGAGCGTATGATGGCTATAACCTCGATAGCTTCGGAGAGTTGGATAATGCACATAAAGAGTTGCTAATGAATATATTTAGTCGAATACATCATCTATTTAATGATAAGTTGCTGAGTGTTGATGAGGCGCAGCATAGCCTGTTTCGCAGAGGTTATCGTCTTGTTTACTACACGCTGAGGGGCTTGAATATCAATCGCACGGTTGTAGATTGTGCGGCATTGACGCTATATAGCATGTTTGCCGTCGTGCCAATACTTGCCGTTGTGCTTATGGTATTGGGACGCTTGGGTGTTATTGAGAATGGTATCAAGACCCTCTATGTATCTGTGCCTGAGTGGAGTGACCTTTTAGATAGTGTTATTCCTGCGGCGCGTGCTGCTGTGGAGATTGTTCCGTCGGGTATATTTGCCGTTGTGGGTATTGTGATGCTTCTATTTGTTGTCTTTACGCTGTTCCGTACTGCAGAGGGGTCGTTTAACCGTATCTGGTCGGTATCGCGCAAGCGTAGTTTTCTGCATCGTTATACGGCATATCTCATTATTGCCCTATTTGTTCCGGCGTTGCTTATTCTCGCCATGTCATTTGCCTACGATATAATCTCGGCAATTGGACTCTCGAACGATATGAGCACGCTTCTATCGCGCTCGTTGGCGATACTCTTTACCTCAATTGCTACAACCCTTGTCTATAAATATCTGCCGTTTACACGCGTTGCATGGCGTCATGCTATATCGTCGGGCATCTTCGCGGGTGTTTTACTCTCGGTGTGGCAGTGGGGTTATGTCTATTTACAGATGGCAATGTCGCAGCTCAGTGTCATCTATGGTAGTTTTGCTGCTGTGCCACTCTTTATCATCTGGTTGCAGGTGTCGTGGTTTATACTATTGCTTGGTTGTGAGATATGCCATGTGCGCCAGCATAGAGACTGTTTCGA
>JAFXBB010000100.1 GCA_017521945.1 Alistipes sp.
ATGTCATTTGGCACTTTAATGATTATTGTATTTTCTGAAGGAATTATTTGCTTATTTTCAATTGCTAATAAATCGTCAATTGAATGGTATACTTTTCTTTTAAATTTTATACCTGCAACATTTATTAAAATTTTATAACTCTATAAAATGAGTTTACACTTTTTGCATATTAATTTGTATCGGTAGTCATAAATTGAATGGGAAAAGATGTTGTGAGTCTTTTGGCTTTCAAATGTTACTATATCTGCGCTGGTTAAAAAGGAGTTGAATTAGTATTCATCTTTGCATAAGATGTAGCCGAGATCCAAAAGGGTCTCGGCTACATTGTTTATATGGTGTGGTGGTTGTTATTTCTCCACCTCGCCTTTCCACGACAGGATGCCGTCCGAGAGTTCCGTAACCTCCAAGCCACAGCCTACCATATGTTCGGCAGCCTCCTTGCTTCTGCGAAGTTGGACTATTAGTAGTTCTCAAACACGGTGCTTAGTATCTCCGGAACGACGACTTCGTACTCCTTGAGCGCATTAAGGCTCTCTCTTCCAGAGCGCGTGAGTGTTATGTTTATCTGTCGTTTGTCGTGCTTGTCGATACTTCTACAGACTAACTTTCGCCTCTCTAATGCCGAAATAATCTTAGAGCAGTGTGATGCTCGCATGCCCGTGCGCTCTGCCACGACCGAAGCGGCAACGCTATGCTCGCCAATGGCGCATAGCGTCATCGCCTCATTCAGAGTAAGACTCAGTTGGTCGATTAGCTTGTTTTCAAGTTCCGACATAGCTGACAATATATCACGCATCACACATATACATCTTACCTTCTCCATATTAGTAATTATAGTTAGTTCAATTATTCCGAGTACACCATGTTAGCTTAAACACTATGACGACCTATAAAAATACCCTATATAAAGAGGTTTACACCGGCTTTCTCGGCACGCTCCATATATGTAGCGACACCTCCGATGCTCACCTCATCGATTAGCTCCTCGCGCTTAATGCCCATGACATCCATAGACATCTGACAAGCGATAAACTCTACACCACTGTCAAGAGCCTGCTGGCGTAGGTTCTCCAATGAATCGACACCCCTAAGCTTCATCAAATGGCGCATCATTATGCGCCCAAGTCCCAGCATATTGAACTTCGACAGTGCGAGTTTTTGTGAGTGTGATGGTAGCATCCAGCCAAACATCTTACCCCATATATCCTTCTTGATGCGAGGCTTATTCACGCGCTTTATGGCGTTCAGACCCCAAAATGTGAAGAATATCGTAACTCGCTTACCTGTGGCAGCAGCGCCATTTGCGAGCACAAAGGTAGCTAAAGTTTTATCAAGATCATCACTAAACATAATAAATGTTTTCTCGTCGCCCTTTGTGGTGGACATCTGCGTTGGCACACAGCACTCCTTCCCACCGCGCTGCACCACAGCACGGTATATGCCCTTGTCGCAACTTGTCGCCAACAGATGATTGCCCGTTGAGCAACACCAAGCCTCGACATCGCGTGTAAATGCCGAGTCTGTGGCCATAATCTCTATGCACTCGCCCGCTTTGAGTGTCGATACCTTCTCGCGTAGCTTTAGTATAGGCCCTGGACATTGGAGTCCACACGCATCAACAACCACCTTTGCTGCACTTCTCTCTTCAGAAATATGGTTCTTTATATCATCGTCATCAACATCATTTGACGCCGCTTTTGAGTAGTTAGCCGTTGCAATGTTATATGTTCGAATACCTCCTAAAAGGTTTCGCACATCACGATAACCATTAGCCTTTAGGATATTTGATGCGAGGTATCCACGAAGACCTACGCCACAAAATAGAAATATCGGCTTGTCATGGGGAATCTCATCGAGTCGCTGTCGCAGCTCGTCAAGTTCGATATTGATGGCATCATCAATACTTCCCAAGGCATACTCTTCGGGGGTGCGCACATCAATAAGTAATCTCTCCTCTCTGCTTGTTGATAGCAAATCACGCCAATAGAGCGGTGTCATCTTGCCATTAAGGATGTTACTTGCGACATATGCACTCATAGCAACAGGGTCTTTTGCTGATGAGTATGGTGGTGCATAGGCGTGCTCAATCTCCATAAGGGAGGTTATGCTCAACCCCTGTTTTATAGCCATGGCGTAGCTGTCGATGCGCTTATCTACACCCTCCACGCCGACAATCTGTGCGCCCATAAGCTTGCCGTTGTCTGGCGCAAAGATTACCTTTATCGTCATAGGCATAGCACCAGGATAGTATTGTGCATGCGAGTTGGGATGTATCGTCGCTGTCAGGTAGGGGATGCCGAGTTCCTTCAGACGCTTTGCAGGCACACCTGTTGATGCTACCGTAATGTCGAAAACCTTTGCAATGGCCGTGCCTATAGAGCCTTCGTACTCGATATGGTTACCAAACACCATATTGTCCGCAGCAATTCGTGCCTGTCTGTTTGCAGGCCCTGCAAGCAGGTTGAGCCATGGCTTGTTGAGTAGTGGATGCTGAAACTCCACCGCATCACCCACAGCATAAACACCCTCCGCCGAGGTCTGCATAAAATTATCTACTCGTATGCCACCAACCTCGCCAAGAGCGATCTTTGCATCACGTGCAAGCGTCGTTGCGGGACGCACTCCAATGCTGAGGATAACAATGTCGGCAGTAATATTCTTCCCAGAGTTTAGCACAACATCTATCGTCTCATTGTGGTTTTCGAATGCAACGACGCCCTCGCCCAAGTATAAATCAACCCCCTTTGTTACAAGGTGCTCGTGTACGATTTGTGCCATTGAGTAGTCCATAGGCGCCATCACCTGTGGAGCCATCTCCACTACAGAGACTTTGGCTCCCGTATCATGGAGATTCTCAGCCATCTCAAGACCTATGAACCCTCCACCTACGATTACAGCACGCTGCACATTGTGCCTTTCGATATACTCCTTAATATTGTCCGTGTCGCTGACATTACGCAGCGTGAATATGCCCTCGTTATCGATACCCTTGATTGGCGGCTTTACGGCTGTAGCTCCAGGTGACAGAAGCAGTCTATCGTAGCTTTCAGTGTATACCTTATCGTTGCCATCCTTAACCGTCACCTGCTTGCTTTCGACATCAATCGCTATCACTTCGTTCTTCGTGCGCACATCAATATTGAACCTACGCCCGAATGCCTCTGGCGTCTGTACAAATAGTGAGTCGCGCTCCTTTATCGTACCACCTATGTAGTAGGGTAGCCCGCAATTAGCGTAGGAAATGTACTCGCCCTTTTCAAATAGTATTATCTCCGCTTTCTCGTCATTGCGTCTTATTCGTGCCGCTGCCGTAGCACCGCCTGCTACGCCACCAATAATTAGATGCTTTACCTTTCTCTGTCCCTCCATAACCTCTTCTTATTTGTATGTTATTAACTAATTAAAATAATTTCCATTGGAAAACTTTGCAAATGTAAAATATATTTTCCAATAAACAAAATTTCCAGAGTAAAATATATAAAAAAGGTATTTCGGCACAGTCTGAAACTGCAAGTGTACATCGCTCACGCGTGTCCCGCAACTCGAGACCGCCAATGTTACGAATATGATGTGGGCGTTCTACGGATACTCCGCGTTAACTGAGATTGATGGACTCGACACACGAAGCATCACATCAGCTTCTCCTCTACCCCGCCATGGGGAGGGGGGATAGCTCCGCCAGGGGATAGGAGGTCGAATTCCTTGGGTGGTTTCAAAACATAATCGCTCCCCCAATCGATTACACACGCGTGCAGAATTGGAGAATTTGAGTTAATATCGAATTGACTCGGAATCGTTCTTTGAGATATTGAGTGATAAATAATTTGGTAAATTCGGTTTTTGTTACGATATTTGCGTTACATAAATTGTGTAACGATAAAATCGCAATAAAATGAGACCGAATAATCCTTTCTTGATTTCTGGTTATCATAGTCCAGAATTCTTCTGCGACCGAGAGCATGAGACTGCAAAAATTATTGATGCACTCCACAACGGGCGCAACATAACTCTTATAGCCCCTCGTCGTATGGGTAAGACGGGACTTATTCGTCACGCCTTCCACCATTTGAAGCAGGAGCAGCCAGAGATAGTAACGCTCTATATGGATATCTTTGCCACACAATCGATAGGAGAGTTTGTTCGTACTTTCGCAAGCACCGTACTTGGTCAGCTCGATACTGTGCCACAAAAGGCAATGAGCCGTATCAATCAGTTTATTCGTAGCTGTCGCCCCGTATTCACATTTGATGAGATTACGGGCGTGCCAAAGGTGTCGATTGATGTTGCTCCAACAGCAGAGGAGAGTACTCTTAAAGAGATATTCGACTACCTTGCATCGTCTGAAAAGCGTTGCTATATCGCCATTGATGAGTTCCAGCAGATAACTGAATATGAAGAGAAAGGCATAGAGGCGTTGTTGCGTTCATATATTCAGTTCCTGCCGAATGTAAACTTTATCTTTGCAGGTAGTAAGAAACATGTGATGCAGGAGATGTTTACATCCTCGAAGCGACCATTCTATCAGAGTACTCAGGTGGTAACTATCGATGCTATCGACAATGAAGCCTATGCCGTGTTTGCAATGGAGCACTTTGCGAAACACAATGCCGAGCTTCCACGAGAGGTGTTTGATGCTATCTACTACAAGTATAACGGACACACCTGGTATATGCAGGCTATCTTAAATCGTCTGTATGGCTACAATCGCGATGTTAATGCAGAGTTGGTTACCTATGCAACATCTGAAATCATAGCCGAGTATAGCTACTCCTATGGGGATCTGTTGAAAGCATACTCTGTAGGTAATGTTAAACTTCTTAAAGCTATTGCGCAGGAGGGTTGTGTCAAGGAGGTGTTGGCTGGTGACTTTATAGCCAAGTACCGACTTCGTGCCGCAAGCAGCGTCAACACTTCATTGAAAAAGCTTGTCGAGAAGGAATTGATATACCAAACTGACGAAGGCTATATAGTCTACGACCGTTTTATGGGTGAGTGGCTACGCCAATAACTCTAATCACTTAATATCTCAAAGTTCAACATCCGAGTTCGCAAGACTCGGATGTTTTTTATTTTTGTTTTAGAGCCTATACTGCAAAAGGTAACCCATCTGAAAATAAAGTGCTTAATGTATTGCGGATTCCCCAGAATTAACTTGCGTGTTCCAAAATGTGATGTTATGTTTGCACTGCGATAAAGCAGAGTTAAACACTTAATACTGAATAGATTATGACACGCAAAGAGAAACTTTTAGTTGAGATTTACAACCTTCGCAACCAGATTGCCGAGATGATGGGTATAAAGAAGCAGAATGTTAATGTCCTACTGGAGACAAGCAACATAAACAAGATAGAGGAGATTGCCGAGAAATTGGGGCTTAAATTTTCGGACTTGGTAGTGGATGATAACACCGACCCTCAACCCGCAGTTAGCGGGTACATCGAGTTTGCCGGGGAAATTGTAAAGATTAGCTCGGTGGAGGATATTGAGAGGGTATTGGAGAGAATCAATGCAACTGACAAGGCATAAGAAAAGGGAGGTGGTGAGCCTCCCTAAATCTTACTAACCTTTAACTATAATATAGTGACAGTCATCATACTCTAATGCTGTGATTTTGTCAATCTGTATTTCCTCGTTTGTGTTTAGATAGAAATGAGTTGGACGAGCACCTTTCATATATTCTGGAATATACTTTCCAAATGTAATACTACCTTCTTTAGTGATACTATTCTTAATCTCTACTTTAATTACAGGTGATAAATTTGAGTCAAACCATTTATCAATAATATAAAATAGGTCTGAAAGTTTAATTTCTTTCTTTGTCATGGCGATAATTTAATTAATCAAAGTTATATGGATGCATATAGTTACGATAGTCGTACCAGTTAGATTGATTAGATGGATTACCCTTCTCTGTAGTATATGTAGCATAGGACTCGCTTGGTACATATATTTTCAATTCAGAATTATAAGGGAAAATATTATATGATGTATCAGATGTAAAACAATCAACATTTGGAGGTGTGATAGGCTTGCAATAAATTGCCTTTATATCACTATAGGTATTAAATGCATCAGGCTCAATCCTTGTAACATTTTTTCCAATTGTAATTACTTCAAGATTATAACATCTATAGAAGCAGAATTCTGGAACTGTACTAACATTATCGGGTATAGATATTTCAGTTAGACCACTCATATAATAAAAGGCACATTTCCCTATATGGTTCACATTATTACTTATATGCACACATTTAGGATTACTATAAGCAAATGCATATTCACCAATCGAAGTTACTTCGTCGCCAATTATAATTTCATCAAAGGAAGAGCCAGTATATGGTGACGAACTTGAGGAGCTGTGATATGCATAGTAATCGGGGATGGGGCAGTTTATATATATTGTTCCCGAACAACCTGAAAAAGTAAGTCCGCCGATAGAAGTAACATTATGGGGAATGATCAAGTCTTTTATCTCACTGCAACAAAAAAATGCTTGGTCACCTATTGTAGTAACTCTATCTGGGATGTTGATATTTGACAATTGTGAACACTCATAGAATGCTTTCTCCATTATAATTATAACATTATCAGGAATAATAATCTTCCAAAGGTTTGTGCAACCACTAAATGCGGATGCTGGCAAAAAACTTATGCCTGTAAAATATTTAAGCTCATTAAATGCAATGATATCCTTATTCTCCTTAAATACAGTACTAATATCAGCTACCGCTGCAGCCTCGGCGTATGATAACTCACCATCATTGTTGGTATCCCAATGCTTACAACATATGGACTTTACTAATAAATCCTCAAATTGTATATTCTCTTTATCGTGTTTTGGGAGTGTTATCATTGTGCCATCTGCCAAGTTGAAATATACATACTCATCATCTTGTGTTACACTTGAGAATATGCTATCTCCATCTACTCCATCAATTCCATTAGAACCATCCTCTCCAGTAGCTTTGCCGAGTTCTATCCAAGTAGCACCCTCATCATAGGATACATACCAGTAGTCATTTTCAATCTTCAATCGTGGAGTAATACCATCTACTCCATTGGTACCATCTTCACCGTTACTGCCATCAGTACCGTCAATTCCATTAACACCGTTTGCTTGTATCTTGTTACCCTTACCGTCGAGTAACCACTCACCGTCAATAGTCCAATAATAGATACCATCAGTATCCTTCATAACACCAATTTGTGGGGTGTAACCATCTTTTCCATCAGCACCATCCTGACCATTCTCACCGTGGTAGATGGTAATAGTATCACTATCAGCAAATGAGATTGTATAACCAATAACCTCTCCATCCTTGCGTACTGGTGATACATTGGTAATGTAGTCTCTCTTCTCTAAAGCCTCAACAAGTGTCTGTAAAGCATTGATGTTTGTGTTCATCTGCTTGCACAACTCCTCTAAAGCAGTAATTCTTGATTCGTGGTCATTGAGTTTGTCCCAAATTTCGGTATCATCAAACTTACTACACGATGATACAGCCACTGCTATCACGATAGCACATAGGGTAAATAGTCTTTTCATAGTAATATAGTTTTTAGTTTGCATCTACTTAAAAAAAAGAAAGTGTGGAGTTGATTTCGAATATCAGCTTGAAGGTTGTGGCAAACCCAATCTCAATAAACGATACAATGCCCCACACCTGTAATGTGTAGGGCGCTAGCATATAGCATACCTTGCTCCTATACATATACAAGAAATGAGTGCTATCGTATCCTGAGATTTTAGAAAACTGCCACATTTTCAAGCAAGGATGTCGAAAACACTTTCAATATGTCTGCTA
>JAFXBB010000101.1 GCA_017521945.1 Alistipes sp.
AACAACGGCTCAGCAATCCCTGCTGAGGTCGCCGAAAATATCTTCACACCATTCTTTACGACCAAAACCGACGGCTCGGGTATTGGTCTTGCCGTCTCTCGCCAAATCATCCGCCTCCACGGTGGCTCCTTGCGCCTCAAACACAACGAGGAGGGTCGCGTGACATTTGCTATTGTGGTAGAGTAGCTCCTATATTAACTTTATGATTTATGAGAAACTTGATATTTTGCATTATAGCATTGCTTTTAGTGGGGTGTGCTGCGATAAAATCTACCGATACACTACTTGCCGAGGCTTGGAACGATGACCAACAATCTCGTCATCAAATGGTGGAACTTACAAAAGCAGTTACGGTAGAGGGGCGCACAGAGCTTATCGATTCGCTTGTGTTGGTAAGCGAAATTATTGAGCGTAATGACGTAAGAAATATCAAGATTGTAGATAAGATTTTGAAGAGGGGCTTACCCGAAGGCTTGGCTGAAGAGTCTTACAAGACGATTTGGATTGTCATTGACCACGCTACATTAGAGAAACAGGAGCAATACCTACCCCTTGTCTATCAAATGGCAATAGCGGGTTATATAGGTCTTGATGAATACGCAATATTGTATGACCGTGTAGCAATGGGAAAGAATAGCCCTCAGCGATATGGAAGCCAACTTGTTCAGTTTGGCAACGCCGATAATTTACAACTATATGTGTGGCCAATAGAGAATGTGGAAGAATTAGACTCTTTACGCAATACCGTAGGTATGTCATCGTTTAATAAATACTTGAAACATATCGAGGAAACGATGGGTATAACCCCTGTGCATGATACAACTCTTACAATCGAAGAGTTAAATAAGATGCGAGGTAAGGAGTAATAACAATGGTGTAGATTCACTTTTCTACTCGAAAATTTGGAAAATTCGTGGGGGGGGTAAATTTGTAGCAGAAATATAAAACTTAACGACTATGAAACGATTATTTCTTTCGATGATGGTGCTTCTTCAAGGGGTGGCTGTGTGCTTGGGTCAAAATATCCCAGTATTACATAATGAGGAGGTAGAGAGCAGAAACGAGTATAGAGATGGCAACAACTATCAAAAGGATCTACTCCTATATGTAGATATGCTCAAGGCTACGCACCCATACTATGCCGATACCAAGCACTGTGCACAGCTCGACAAACAGACACGAAAACTTTATAAAGAGTGTGGCGGCATAGACAACGATATGGACTTTAAGGTATGTTTAGCTAAGCTTGCCGCATCACTCGGTGATGGTCATACCTCTGTGCCCTTTTGGATGACATTCAACAAGGTTTTCCCTGTTAGATTCGCCTTCAACAACAACTCCGCCATAGTGGATGTGAGCCCCGAGGATAACAAGGAGATACTCGGAAAAGAGATAAAGAGGATTAACGGCAAGAGCGTAAAGCAGATTTTGCAGATGGCACGCCCGTTGGTAAGTGCCGACAACAATGCACAATTTGAGAATACGGTAAAGGAGTATTTGATGTTTGCCGATTTCTGGCCGCTGCTCGGTATTAGTAACGAGGTTATGCACCTTGACTTTACGGATGGCAGCAGTGCTGATATTACTGCTGTAGATAAGCAAAACCTTAAAATTTCTCAGCGACAGCAGAATAGTAGTGGTAGGATTACATCAAAGCGTAATACGCTTTTCGATTATGCGATATATGAGGAGGAGAGTATCTGTTACTTGCAATTCAACCAGTTTGCCGATAGATTAACCCTCCCTCAATATACACAGCTCGCTCGATTCGATGAGTTTACTCGTGATATGATGGCCGAGATAAAGGCAAAGGGTATTAAGACCCTTGTTGTGGATCTACAATATAATAGCGGAGGAAATAGTCAGCTTGGCGATGTGCTGCTCTCGTGGCTATACCCCCACCAAGAGACAAGACAATATGATGTAGATGTGAGGGTATCGGAGTTGCTTTGCACCTTCTATCCTTACTACCGAAAGTTCACTGTTGGTGGTAAACCTCTTAAAATAGGTCAAATTTATGACTATATGGGATTCGACCATAGCAAGGATTATCAGACCGATTACAGCGCACCGCAAGACCCCGCAAAACATATCTTTAACTACGACGGAGAGCAGATATTCGGCGGTAATGTGGTATTCATCCAAAGCAAGGATTCGTTTAGCAGCACAATACTTCTCCTTACAATTGCAAGAGATAATGGCATAGGTATTATCGTTGGTGAGCCTTCGGGTGGTAAGCCTTGTCACTATGGTGATGTGCTATATGCTCAACTCCCCAATACCAATACCTTGGCTACGGTGAGCCATAAATATTTCCGTCGCCCCAATATGGCGTTGGAAAATAAGGAGTGTATTGTTCCTGATGTATCTATAGAACTAAACCACCCCGAGCGAGATTTGGTTTGGGAGTGGATTGTTGAGAACTACGGCAAACGTAGAGAGTAGAATGCTTTTAGAGCATTGATATCACTTTTTTGCCCTAAAATTTGGAACATTCGTGAGGGGTAAATTTGTGTCAGAAATATAAACTTTTAGTGTCATAGATATAGAACAACTAAAATAAGTAAAGTTTATGAAACGAGCTATTGTACTTTTTCTATCCCTTTTAATCTACTACACATCATCAGCCCAGATTAGTGTTACCACTGATGAAAGAGTCGAATTGACCTCTGCGGTTTTTAGATTGGCAGGAATACCAGAATACACCGATGGAGAGGTCGCCTCGTACAATGTTGCGATAGATGAATACTTTGAGAGATACAAAGATAACGCTCTGTTTGAATATATCAGAAAGTTACGCAACGAGGATAGATTAGGTTATGCCTCGGTAGCAGCAAGTGCTTTTTATATCACAATTCAAAATGGGGAAGTAAATATAGACCCATCGAGAGACATTTCTGAACTAACAGGAAAGGGCAAACAATGGGCAAGCGACAAAAAGTTTCGCAAGTATGTTAGGCTGCTTAATGACTTCTATCAGGAGAGTAATTTTACTCAATTCTATAACGCCCAGAGTCAGACATACGCCGAGCAAATAGATAAGGCTGGCTCTTTGTTCGACAACATTAACGGAGAGTGGTTTGCAAATTTCTATGGTGTTGAGTTTGTCGCACCGAAAGTATATATCGCATTGGGCAATGGCAAGCATAACTATTTTGTCAATGGACATGATGGTGGCTACGATATCGTCTTGGGAGCTAAAAGGTATTACCTCATAGATACACTCTTACCTGTCATCATTCACGAGATATGCCACCAATACTCTAATCCTATTACCGATGCTATGTATAGCGACATTGAGGGTGATTTTGCAACTTTCTTGTCAGACGACGATATAACGACACGATTGGCAAATATAGGCTACCGAGATACTAAGACTGTTGCCATTGAGTGGTTCACGAACCTATGTACCGTGATGTATCTCCAAGATAATGTGCCACTATTGGCTGGATATCATGCAGCCAAACTCCGCGATAATGGCTTTATCTGGCTTCCAGCAACCATAAAGAGTATGGAAGAGTTTTGCGCCAACCGAGATCTCTATCCTACGCTGAGTAGTTATGCACCCAAGATCGTTCAATGCATCAATGACTTCGGCTCGAATTATTCGGAGTACAAGATGGCCTATCTCAATAGCAATCCTCAAGTCGTAGAAGTCACTCCGACAGATTTGCAGGCACTTATCAATAATAACGGAGAGGTTAAGGTAACATTCTCCAAGCCAATGATGATATATGCCTATACTTTGGGAATACCCCAGAATGTTGCTGAGGGCTACATAAAGGTTCCCATGCACACTGAGAAAGAACCATATTGGAGTGATGATACCACATTTGTATTCTATGTAGATATTAGCTCTTTTGATTCGGAAGCAAAATATGTGATTGAATTGCAGAGTGAGGGCTTTATGACATCAGACTACACTCATCTCAAGGATAGCTATATAATCTATTTTTAGTAGGAGATATTAACCTTATTATGAAAGATTCCATAACCCGAATTATTGCATTTCTGTGTATCATCTCTATTCTTGTCTCTTGTCATAACGAGAACAAAACACTTGACAAGGTTACATATATGAAAGCCTTTGCCGACACCTATGGAGTTATCCGATGGTTCTATCCCGGCGATGAGGCTCAGACGGTAGATTGGAATGCATTGGCTGTATATGGTGTTCATAGGATTGAACAGGTTAATTCCAATGAGGAGCTACAATCTGCATTACAAGATATATTTTATCCCATTGCTTCGGGAGTAGCAATTACAACAGATGCGAAGTACGACACAAGGCAGATTACACCCGAGAATAGTGTAGGAATGAAGGAGATAGCGTGGCAACATTCAGGTGTAGATCTGGGCAAATGGAGTAATTCGTATGTGAGCAAGCGAACATATAGGGATTTTGACTCTCAAGGCATCAATAGACTCGCATTTGAGTTCGAGCAGCCTGCAGCAAATTATATCGGTAAAGAGTTGATATTTGAGGTGGATATAGATAATCTAACATCATCAACGCTTAAGGTATATGCAAAAATATCGTTAGACGACAACGGTGCAGATGAGTATATAAACTTCTGTGAATACTCACCGCACAACGAGACTGACTCATCAATAAAGAAGATAATAAAAGTAGGTGGTGAGGATTCAAACAAGCTACTTAGAATAGGTATCTACACAACAGGAGTCGGAGAGTTCCGAGTAAACTATTGTAGATTGAATAACTCTGATTTGTTGGCGGACTCGTTCATTAGAAACTATACAGTCTATAACTATTCAAATCAGGGGCGTGAAGTCAAAACCAAAGATTTACTATATGAGGAGCACTCACATATTGGCGAAGTAAAGAGCCTCGAAGTTATAGATGGTCTATATGTTCATGTGCCATTGGCTCTATACGGTAGTGATGAATATACCTATCCTTTGTCGGATAAAACTATTGTGAAGCCCAATTATGTAGCTTCTGTTGATGCTGCCTCGGAGCGTGATATGATGCTTGCGGACTTGGTTGTCACTTGGAATGTAATCAACTATTTCCATCCCTACCTCTCTGATGAGGTAAATGATTGGGGTGCTTGTCTGCTATCTGCCATAAATGAGGTCTATCAGAGCGATAGATATTCGTTAGACCCATTGAGAAGAATGATGGCAAATGTTAAGGATGCCCATTTCGTGGCCAACTCTCCACGAGAGAACAAAGATTATAACTTCCTTCCGATTAGAGTACGCAGGGATGAAAACCGAGTTGTTGTAACCAACTCTCTCGACAAGGCTATTCTTCCTGGCGATGAGATTGTCGAGGTCGGTGGTCGTTCAGCAATAGAGAGATACCTAGATTGCGAAGAGCTTGTATCTGGCAGCCAACAATATAAGTCGCATATTGCAGAGCAGATATGGCTTAGGGAGTATGCTCCAAAAGCAGAAATTGTTTTAGAACGCAATGGGAAATGCCATAGCATAATAATCAGCAGTATAGATCGGGGCAAGTTTATCAGCGATTTAATAGCGAATAACAACATTAAGCAGAGTAGGTGGCTTAATCAGGATACGCTATATCTGAACACAAGATCGAGTTCGTTGGCTGAAATCATAGAGTTGCTAAAGCTCCGAAAGAAGGAACAGACTGTTCTCATAGATATTCGAGATGGTAGTAGCTTTATGCTTATGAATATACTCCCATATATTGCTAACGAGAGGGCTTTGAAACCATTTAGGGAGGGCATAAGTCAAACACCAATGGTATATAAGCCTGAGACGCCATCGATAAATGACACATTGAATGATGTCGACATACCGAGCTTACAATACAACAACATCTTTATTACAGGTCCGATGAATTATAGCCACGACGAGGAGGTGGTGGACTACGCACTTTATTGTGGCATTGCTAAAACCGCAGGAGCGGCGACTGCTGGATGTAATGGCCGAGTTAATAGAATTTCTCTCCCCTCTGAAGGATTTGTAAATTTTACAGGACGCAAGGTATTCAGCAATTTAGGCAAACGAGGATACTATTATGGTAGAGGAATCCCCGCAACAGAGAACATTGATTTGATGGAATGTAATTAATAAGACTTTATATACTCCTCAGACCTTGATATTTATACTAAAGCTTTTTTGCTACAGTTATGAGTGAATTTATACCACATAAGATAGATAGTGAAGACTCATTTGAGAGTCATTTGTTGGGTGATGTGAAGGCGGGATTCCCTTCGCCTGCAGAGAATATACGCGAGAAGTTAGACCTTATCAAGTTGCTCGTTCGGCATAAGGCATCGACATTCTTCTTTCGCGTCAGCGGTGTGTCGATGGTTGATACGGGTATGGATGAGGGTGATATTATCATCGTGGATAGAGCAATTGACCCGTACAACAACTGCAAGGCTGTTTGTTTCATTGATGGCGAGTACACCGTCAAGCGAGTGGAGATCCACGATAAGGGTGTCCGCCTTATGCCGGCCAACGAGAAGAATACCGCCTATAAACCTATTGAGGTAACCGCTGAGAACGATTTTCTAATCTGGGGCGTTGTTACATACACAATCAAAAAGATGTAGCGATGTTCGCCCTTGCCGACTGCAATAACTTCTTTGCCTCCTGTGAGCGAGTGTTTCGTCCCGACTTACAAGGCAAGCCTGTCATTGTTCTATCCAACAATGATGGCTGCGCTATTGCCAGAAGTAACGAGGCAAAGGCACTCGGCATTAAGATGGGTGATTCGC
>JAFXBB010000102.1 GCA_017521945.1 Alistipes sp.
ATGTCGCGTAACCAGCTCACTCCGGGCACAGGTCACGAACTCATTGGCAAAACACTCGCAATTCACGCCTACGGCAATGTCGGCAAGTTGGTAGGTCGCAAAGGTAAGGCTCTCGGCATGAATGTTATCGCTTACGATCCATTCATCACTGACGAGGCTGTATTTGAGCGTGATGGCGTTAAGAAGATGAACTCAATCGCTGAGCTTTACGCTGCTGCTGATTACCTTTCACTCCACATCCCTGCAACTGCTGAGACTAAGGGCTCTATCGGTTATGACCTCGCTATGTCTATGCCTAAGGGTGCAACCCTTGAAAACACTGCTCGTAAGGAGGTTATCAACGAGGAGGGTCTTATGAAGGCAATGGAGGAGCGTGAGGACTTGAAGTATATCACTGATATCGCTCCAGATGCTAAGGATGTATATGCTGAGAAGTTCGGCAAGCGTTACTTCGGTACTCCTAAGAAGCAGGGTGCTGAGACTGCTGAGGCAAATGTTAACGCTGGTCTTGCTGCTGCACGCCAGATTGTTGACTTCTTTGTTAATGGTAACACTCGCTTCCAGGTTAATAAGTAGTAGCTCTTGTTGGCTCTTTTGGCGTCTGCCTTGTATCGAAAATGCTCATTTACCTCAAGTAAACTCCGCTTTTCGATGCTGCGAGCAGCCTCAAAATAGCTCAACAATAGACAACTACTCTTTACACAACAATGATTTATTAGGGTGTCGGGGTAAAAGCTGACACCCTTACATAGAAAATAATAACCACGCTAAAACTACTATTATAATATGGTAAGAATTAAACCTTTTAAGGGTATTCGTCCTCCAAAGGAGTTGGCATCTGAGGTTGCATCACGCCCATACGATGTTCTTAACTCAGTAGAGGCTAAGGCTGAGGCAGGCGAGCGTTCTTTGCTCCACATCATTAAGCCTGAGATTGACTTTGATCCTATCGCTGACGAGCATTCACAGGAGGCTTACGACAAGGCTATGGAGAACTTCCGCATCTGGAAGGAGAAGGGTTGGTTGGCGCAGGATGACGAGGAGTACTACTACATCTACGCTCAGACTATGAACGGCCGTACTCAGTATGGTATCGCAATGTGCTGCCACTATGAGGACTACCTCTCTGGCGCTATCAAGAAGCACGAGCTTACCCGTGTTGATAAGGAGGAGGATCGTATGATTCATGTTCGCAACCAGAAGGCTAACATCGAGCCTGTATTCTTTGCTTATCCTGACGAGGCTGAGATTGATGCTATCGTTTCAGGTTGGGTTAAGGAGCATGAGGCAGACTATGACTTCGTTGCTGAGGATGGCTTCGGTCACCACATGTGGGTTATCCGCGACAAGGCGGTTAACGACCGTATTACTGAGATTTTCAAGGGTATCCCAGCATTGTATGTTGCTGATGGTCACCACCGTACTGCTGCTGCTGCTCGTGTAGGTCAGGAGTGCGCATCTAAGAACCCTAACCACACAGGCGACGAGGAGTACTGCTTCTTCCTTGCAGTTACTTTCCCAGCATCACACCTCCGTATCATTGACTACAACCGCGTAGTTAAGGATTTGAATGGTCTCACTAAGGAGGAGTTCTTGAAGGCTATCGAGGAGAACTTCGTAGTTGAGAAGAAGGGCGCAGAGATATATACTCCTAATGCTTTGCACAACTTCGCTATGTATCTCGATGGTGAGTGGTATTCTATGACTGCTAAGCAGGGTACTTACGACGATAACGACCCAATTGGTGTATTGGATGTATCAGTTCTCTCTAACCTTGTTTTGGATAAGGTACTCGGCATTGCAGACCTCCGCACATCTAAGCGTATCGACTTCGTAGGCGGTATCCGTGGTTTGGGTGAGTTGCAGAAGCGTGTTGACAGCGGCGAGATGAAGGTTGCCTTCGCATTGTATCCAGTATCAATGCAGCAGCTCTTCGACATCGCAGACACTGGCAACATCATGCCTCCAAAGACCACTTGGTTTGAGCCTAAGTTGCGTTCGGGTGTGGTTATTCACTCATTCGAGTAATTTTCGATTTGTATAGGGCATCTTTGTCCTATCCTGCATAAAATATCGTGGGCTGTACGTCGAGTACTATCCCACGATATTTTCTTTATACGATAGAACAAATCTGCTCCTCTAAAATCAAAAATCATTTCTTATGATAGTGGCGCATCTGCGTCACATACCAAAAGTAGGACCCCTCGGGCTGTACTAAGGTACTATCCCGAGGGGATCTTCATTTGCGATAGACCACATTTAACCCCTTCTGACAAGAAATTAGGTCGCGGTGGTTGGGTACTGTGCCAAACTTCGGGCTGTGCTACTGTACTATCCCGAAGCCTTTTCTTTTGTGATAATAGCTTTACTATTATTGCTTTAGAGTTGTTCTAATAATTAGGTCAAGATTTATTTGAAGAGTATTTCGAGGAGAAAGCAGCCAAAATAGAGTCTGTCAACAATGAATAGTATTATAGAACAACCCTTAACTTATACCCCACGCCACGAATGGAAATGATATCAATGCGCTTATCCTTGGCCAGATAGCCGCGTAGCTTTGATATAAATACATTCATTGAGCGAAGGTTGTAGTAGCTATCATCACCCCAAATCTCAATTAATAGTCTGTGTGAACTGACAATGTTATCGAGATTTTGCGTCAAGATTAAAAGCAGTGCAGACTCGCGAGATGATAGGTGGCGCGTATTATCATCTATACTAAGGTTCTGCATCTTACTATCAAATATATATCGGCCTATGTTATATATATGGTCTGACTCGTTATCACTTAGACGCATTAGTAACGCTTCAACTCTGGCTATTAACTCATTTATAGCAAATGGTTTGCGCAGATAGTCGTGACCGCCGGCACGAAAGCCCTCGACAACATCTTCAGAGGTGCTGAGTGCCGAGAGAAATAGGTATTGAGTTTCGCCTCCCGATTTTCGCATTGCGCGTACCATCTCCAAACCATCAAGTCGCGGAAGCATAATGTCTGCAATAACCAAGTGGGGTTGGTGCTTAAGAAACAAGCGCAGTCCCTCCTCTCCATCGTTTGCCGTAATGACGCAATGCCCAGCGCTCTCTACAGCGTCTGATATGATACGACGCAATGTCGCCTCATCCTCAACTATTAGTATGCGTCGTTTTGCCATAAGTAGGAAGTGTTATATTAAATGTTGAGCCTTTGCCGACTGTGGAGCTTAGAGATATCTTACCTCCATGTTGCGCAATAATGCTTTTTACATAGTATAGACCAACGCCATAGCCTTTAGTGTTGTGGCGGTTGCCTTGTGATATACGATAAAACTTCTCAAATATTCGCTTATACTCACTATGAGGAATACCTATGCCATTATCGCTAATGCTGATTGTTGTCGTATTGCCACTACATGATACCGAGATAGTTATTATGGGTCTATTATTGCAATACTTTATAGCGTTGTCTGCCAATGAACTTATAGCAGCTAACAAGTGTAAGCGGTCTGCTACAACCTCAGTATGTTGTGGAATATCAATATGCCATTCTACATCACTATCGCTATATTTCAAGTTTAATGTGGCACACACCTCCTCTACAATATGGCAAATATTGCATGGCTCATATACGAACTTCTGTTTTTCAAAATCCTCGGTCGATGAGCGTAGTATTTCGTTTACCATGCCTTCCAATCGCTTTAACTCCGCAAGCGACATATCGAGATAATCGTTTCGTTTAGCTTCGTTATGGAGTATATGTGGTGAATTGCGCAGTGCATCTGTTGCGGCATAGGCAGCAGCAATGGGCGTTTTTAGTTCATGGGTGATGTTATGTGTGAGGTCACGACGAATCTGCTCTATGTTCTTAGCGCGGAAGAGTGTGCGTAGAAGATATATATATGATGTGGTAAGTACAATAATGGAGAGTGTCTGTAGTATAAGCATCCAGCGCATGCTTACCATAATTGCTCTATGTGGGTCATTGACACTAAGGCGTATGGTTAGTGGAGTAAAACTCTTATCAAAAGTTATTGTCTTTTCGGATAAACCCTCGTTGCCAGCGTTCCACAAAGGTACATTGTTGGTATTTGTAAGCACCTCCACCATAAAATCACTCTTGATGCCAGATGTGCGTAGCTCCTCTTGTAGTATGGTCTGTAAACGCGCGATATCTGGAAGTGTGTAGTTGCCATTTGGTTCTCGCAAAACATACTGCCATAATGCCTCATCAAATATGCTCTCAATTTGGTTGTGGTACGCATTACGCATATTGTCGTATGTGTCTATAGCCCAGATGATTTCAACAGTGGCAAGAAGCACCAATGATGATATGCTGCTGAGTAATACTATGGTAAAGCGACTCTTCTTCATATTGCAAAGGTAGGAAAATTATGGTAGAGTAGAATGCTCGTCATGTAACTTTAACACTATTTAACAAAAGCATTAACACTCTTTAACATAAAACTTTTGGCAGCACAGGTATCTCGCACTACCTTTGCACTAACAAATAGCAGCTGCACGATTAATTACGAACAAACAAAACCAAAAAACTATGAAAAAGCTATTATTTATGTCAATGTTTGCCTTTGTAGCAATGTGTGCTACAGTATCGGCTCAGGAACCTATATTCCTTATTGATGGTTATATGGCGACACTTGATGTTGTGAAAGAGTGTGCCAAGGAAATAGAGAGTATCACAGTTGTTAACGACCGCGAGACATTGAGCAACTACGAGCAAATGTGGAAGATGAAGCCAAACGCCCTTACAAGTGTTGTAGTCATCACTACCAAGGCTTCTGAGGAGCAGGAGGAGGTGTGGTTTGTTGTGGATGAGATGCCAAAGTTTATGGGTGGTGATCTTAATACATTCCGCACATGGGTTATGCAGAATATCCGCTACCCAGAAGAGGCAATGGCGAAGCGTGTGGAGGGTACAGTAGTGATACAGTTTTGTGTTGGTAAGGATGGATATATTAGCGAGAATATGATTAAAGTATTGGAATCACCAGATAAGTCGCTCTCTAATGAGGTAATACGCGTATTGAAGTCATCACCACAGTGGACACCAGGCAAGCAGAATGGAGAACTTGCAACAGTTTGCTTTACTATTCCTGCAGCTTTTAAGCTTGTTGAGGATATGGAGGTTGTAACCTTCGTCGATTAGATACCTATCGACCTCCTCAGCCCGTTAGTAAATCCTACTCATGGCAATGTGGGCAGTCTTGATGCTCACCGAGTATAGTGTGTGGAATATCGCCGTGTGATATCAGCTGTATAGGGCAGTTGTAGTTACGCAACTGCTCTTCGGTGATAATATTTGAATCGTGGCGGTGAACATGGCGATTGACACACACAATGTTGCGCACAACACTCGATATAGTGCCGATATCGTGTGATACCATAACAATAGCCATATCGTTGCTTAGCTCCTGTAATAGATTATATAGCTCATTCTCAAAGCGGTTGTCTACAAAGTTTGCTGGCTCATCCAAAACGAGTAACTTTGGATTTGAGATAATAGCTCTGCATAACATAACTCTTTGTAGCTGACCGCCTGAAAGCTCCCCAATTGAACGCTTTTTGAGTTCTGTTAATCGAACTCTCTCCAATATCTCATCTACGCGTCTTCTCTCACTCTTGCCATATCCAAGTAGCACACCTCGCTCAGCTTGTAGACCAGACATAACCACCTCTCCAACAGATATCGGAAATGCCTTGTCAAAGGATGATATCTGTGGCAGATAGCCTATATGTGGTTTATTATGTCTTAGTAGGGTTGCGTTATACTCAATCTTTCCACTATATGGAACTATACCCATTATAGCCTTAACAAGTGTACTCTTACCTCCGCCGTTAGGACCTATTATGCCAATAAAGTCATCGTTGTAGATATCAAGGCTCACATGTTCAAGTGCTGTGACCTTGTCATACCTAACAGCAAGATTGCTAATAGTGATTATGGGTTCTCTACTACTCATTAATACCACAAATAATATCTGTAACACGCTCTATTTCTGCGATTATATCCTCGGATAGAGGATCGACCTCTACTATCTCTGCGTTGCACTCTGCTGCCAAAGCCTGCAGTTTATCCTTGTTGTATTGAGGCTGAATGAGTATCTTCTTGATATTATGCTGCTTAGCCTTATTGACTAATGCGGTGAGTTGGCGTGGCGATGGCTCCTTGCCGTCATGCTCAATTGCTATTTGCTCAATGCTATAGTCGCGTGCATAGTATGTGAAAGCTGGATGATATATCATTATTGCGTCAACATCGCTGTTCGATAGTTTTCCACAACAGTGTAGGTCTGTGTAATTAATTCGGTTTATAAGTTCTGTTGCAGCTGTGTGATATTTTGTGGAGTCAGGGTTGAGAGTCGACGCAATATTTCTAATCATCGTCTTCAACGATCTAAACGAGGTCCATATATGGGGGTCAACACCATGGCTGTGGTGGTGATGACCATGTGAACAACTACCCTCAATAAGCTCTATACCATGGGAAAGGTCTATAATACGCTTGTTATTCTGCACGGAGTTAGTTAAAGATTGCTCAAAGTTAATAAGTCCTGTGGTGTAGATAAACTCTGCATCGTTGAGACTTATGAGTTGCTTGGCTGTAGGCTCAAATGTCTCAGGACTCGCCCCCTTAGGTACAAGCACCTCGACATTGTAGTCGTCACACACAATCTCCTCGACAATACTCTTCAGGGGTGCGATTGTTACATATATGGTCTTTTTGTCATCTTCGGTTTTGAGTCTATTACAGCCACAAAGTAATACCGCAATTGTAGCTAAAATGGTTATTCTTCGTATCATATCATTAATTCTTGCACAATTATTAGGCAAAGATATAAAAAAGTAGGTAAAAGTTTTGCTTTTATCTCTATTTTTTTAGATATTTGCTCCTTGGAATATTAAACATGTGCAAAATGATTAAGAATATAACCGAAAAAATAAAGTATATCGGTGTGGATGATACCGATATCGACCTCTTCGAGAGTCAGTATGTAGTGCCTGATGGTGTATCTTATAATTCATACCTAATCCTTGATGAGAAGGTCGCCATTATGGACACTGTTGATCGTCGTAAGTGTGACGAGTGGCTTGCTAACCTTGAAACTGCATTGGAGGGTCGCACCCCAGACTACCTTGTTGTGCAGCACCTTGAGCCAGATCACGCCGGTTCAATAGCTAAGGTTATGGGGCGTTATCCAAATATGCAGATTGTTGCTTCGGATAAGGCTGTTAAGATGTTGCCTCAGTTCTATTTCGATATTGAGCTTGAGGGTAAGACTATCGGTGTTAAGGAGGGTGGCACTCTATCTCTTGGCGGTCGTACACTTCACTTCGCAATGGCTCCTATGGTGCATTGGCCAGAGGTTATGGTGACCTACGACAGCACAGATAAGGTACTCTTCTCGGCTGATGGTTTTGGTAAGTTCGGTGCATTGTGCAACGGTGGTGAGTGGGATTCTGAGGCCCGTCGCTACTATATCAATATATGTGGCAAGTATGGCGCTCCTGTGCAGGCTCTTTTGAAGAAGGCTGCAGCGCTCGATATTGCTATCATCTGCCCATTGCACGGTCCTGTGCTTACGGAGAATTTGGGTCACTATATCGGTTTGTATGATACATGGAGTAAGTATGAGCCAGAGGAGGAGGGTATCTTTGTAGCATACGCCTCTATTCATGGTAATACCCGTGAGGTTGCAGAGAAGTTTGCGGATATCCTCCGTGCTAAGGGAGCAAGAAAGGTTGTAGTCTCTGATCTTGCACGCGTAGATATGTCTGAGGCTGTTGAGGATGCTTTCCGTTATAGCCAACTTGTGGTTGCTGCCGCATCATACGACTCGGATGTATTTCCTCCAATGCACGATTTCTTACATCACCTTGCTATTAAGGGCTTCTGCAAGCGTCGCATAGGTATTATCGAGAATGGCTCATGGGCGCCATCAGCAGGTCGTGCAATGCGCAACATTATTGACCGCTTTAAGGATGTATCTGTCGTAGAGGATGTTGTGACCATTATGTCACGCCTTAAGCCTTCGGATATTCCTGCTTTGGAGCAGTTGGCGGATGCTATGTTGGCAACCAAGTGTGAGCGTTGCTCATAGTATAGAATTTTGATATGATTATTGCCACTGACAGTTTACTCTGTTGGTGGCTTTTTTATTTCAAATATATTTGATGAAAGTGAATTTTTTAGTACCTTTGTGGGATATAATATACTGTATGTTATGATAAAGTCGATGACAGGCTTCGGTAAGGGCGAAGTCGTTTGTAATGATAAAAAGTTTAGAGTGGAGCTTAGGTCTGTAAACTCTAAGCAGCTCGATTTAAGTATTAAGATTTCAAGTAGATATCGTGCTGTGGAGGCAGATATCCGTGCTATTCTTGCTCGTGAACTGCAGCGCGGTAAGGTAGATTGCTATGTGTCATTTGAAAGCAGTGTGGCTGAGACCTCTGCACATATCAACCGTGAGGCTTTTGCAGCCTATGCCAAGGAACTGCGGGATGTATGTGCGGCAAATGCAGTAGTAGCGGATAGTGATTACTTCCTTAATGCAGTTTTGCGTATGCCAGATGTTATTACATCTGAGGAACAAGAGGTTAGTGGTAATGAACTAAAGGCAATTATAACTGCAACAGAGCAGGCTGCCGAGCAACTTAATGCCTTCCGTATTCAGGAAGGAGCTATTCTTATTGCCGACTTGTTGAAACGAGTTGATCTTATTGAACAGTATCGACATGAGGTTGAGCCTTATGAGACTGCGCGTGTGGAGGTTATAAAGAATCGTATTCGTGAGAATATCGAGAAATTATCAATCGAGGTTGATAATAACCGTTTGGAGCAGGAGATGATATTCTATATCGAGAAACTCGATATTACCGAAGAGAAGGTGCGCCTTGATAACCACTGTGCATACTTTAGAGAGGTAGCTGCTGGGGAGGATGCTCCGGGTCGTAAGCTTGGCTTTATTGCTCAGGAACTTGGTCGTGAGATTAACACCATGGGGTCAAAGTCAAATGAGGCCAATATGCAGCGTTTAGTCGTTAAAATGAAGGATGAGTTAGAAAAGATTAAGGAGCAGGTACTCAATATCTTATAATTATTAATTTGTAATGGGTAAGTTAGTGATATTTTCAGCCCCAAGCGGATCGGGCAAGACAACAATAGTACGCGAGTTATTAAAGCGTTTCAACTGTTTTGAGTTCTCGATTTCTGCAACATCGCGTCAACCACGAGGTCAGGAGCAGAATGGCGTAGACTATTACTTTCTATCAAATGAGGAGTTTAAGGAGCGTGTGGCGCGTGATGAATTTGTAGAGTGGGAGGAGGTCTATCAAGGCACTTGCTACGGCACACTTAAGAGTGAAATGGAGCGCATCTGGGCAAAGGGTAATATCATCCTTTTCGATGTCGATGTTATGGGTGGCATTAACCTTAAGCATATCTTTGGTGATAATGCCTGCTCGGTGTTTATCATGCCCCCATCCGTAGAGGAACTTGAGCGTAGATTGCGTGGTCGTGGTACAGATGCCGAGGAGGTTATACAGAAGCGTATTGCCAAGGCTGAGTTTGAGCTGTCTAAGGCTTCGGAGTTTGATCATGTTGTTGTGAATGATAAGCTTGAAGAGGCTGTAGATAAGGTTGCTGAGATTATCACTCGCTTCATAAAGTAAATGTTGATATGAAAAAGCGTATGTTATTATATTTCGGCTCGTTTGACCCTATTCATAATGGTCATATAGCGCTTGCCGAATATGCTATTGAGCGCGACCTTGCTGATGAGGTGGCATTGATAATCTCACCGCAAAATCCATTTAAGGCTGATGTGTTGCAGACCCCTGAATACACCCGCTATGAGATGGCAGAGATGGCATGTAAGGAGTCTAAGTATCCTAAACAAATCAAACCTTCGGTTATAGAATTTGTACTTGAAAAGCCGTCATACACAATCAATACACTTGATTATCTAAAGGAAAATCATGGTGAGGATATGGAGTTTGCGATTATCACAGGCAGTGATATATGGGCACGCTTCGACGAATGGAAGGAGTATGATAGAATACTCAATGAGTATAAAATATATGTATATCCGCGCAAGGGGTATGCTGTGGAGAAGTTCGCAGATCGAGTTACCATTCTTGAGGATGCTCCATATATGGAGTTTTCGTCGACCGAAGTTAGAGATAAGAGTGGTCGAGGTGGCGATATCTCCAAAATGGTATGCACTCCTGTTGCAGAGTATATCGCAAAGAACCAACTTTGGACTCCTGCCGGTCGTATCGTTCGTCTAACATCACTTATTGATGCTGGTGATGAGCGCGCTATGCTCTATATTGAGCGAGGTAAGTGCTACTTCCAGTTTAATGAGTGGGGTAAGGCTATCAATGACTTTAATAAGGCTATGGCGATTGAGCCAGATAATAAGGAGGCTAAGCAACTACACGATATGGTCTATGAGATTTTGTCATTCAGATATAAAGATATTTATAATCCATAGTAGACGATGATTGAAATTGATGATAAGATTGTTAGCCTCGATTTACTAAGGGAGTGCTTTAGCTGCGACTTGGGTCAGTGCAAGGGTATATGTTGTGTCGATGGTGACTCTGGCGCACCACTCGATATAGAAGAGGTTGATATACTTGAGCAGGAGTGGGAGAACTACTCTCCGTATATGACCGAGGCGGGTCGTCAGGCTGTAGAGGAACAGGGGTTTATGGTTGTGGATGTCGATGGTGACTACACGACACCGTTAGTTGATAATGCAGCTTGTGCCTACGCTTTTGAGGAGAACGGCATCACATTCTGCGCTATCGAGCGTGCATATCGTGAGGGTAAATGTTCATTTATAAAACCTATTTCATGCCATTTATACCCAATTCGTGTTACTCGCTTCAGGAACGGCTCTGCTGGGTTGAATTACCATCGCTGGGCTGTGTGTGGGTCGGCAAGAGAGTGTGGAAAGAGACTTGGCGTACCCGTATATAAGGGGCTTAAAGAGCCTATTATTCGCGCCTTTGGTGAGGAATTCTATCATCAGTTGGAGCTTGCAGAAGATATGTTGAAAGATATGAAATAATTGCTTGTTTATCTTTATGTTGAGGCTTGTTATATCAATCATATTATTGTTTTTTACAAGTACACTATATGCGCAAGAGGTAGATAGCTTAACTACTGCGCCTGTTGACACACTCAAACGAGATAGTGTAGTCAACAGGCGGGTATCTCCAGTGCGAACATTGGGTGTTGTGTCGGTGATTGACACTCTGCCAACGCCGAGTGAGGAGATTAGTATTGTGTTGTTCAATGATAACACATGGCGCTATGTTCTTGCTGAGGGTTTTAGAAATGATACAACTATATTTAACGACCATTGGGACGCATCGGCAACAAATGCCTATACCGATGTAGAGTTAAACTCTTTAGCAGAGGCAACACCTATCCAGCTGGTCGATTCCCTAAAGAGCTATCACTACCCATACATTGGTCGTATAACTTCGCGCTATGGTCCTCGCCGCGGTCGTGCGCATCAGGGTTTGGATATAGCTCTAAAGGTGGGAGAGCCTGTCTATGCTGTATTTGATGGTAAGGTACGCCTATCAAAGGCTGCAGGTAACTATGGTAACTTGGTGATTATACGACATAACAATGGTCTTGAGACATACTATGCCCACCTCTCTGAGCGTAGCGTACAATCTGGGGATTGGGTTATTGCTGGTCAGCAGATAGGCTTGGGTGGTAATACGGGCCGTAGTACCGGCCCTCACCTTCACTTTGAGGTTAGATACAAGGGGCAATCCTTTGACCCTGAGCGAATAATTGATTTCAAGACGGGTGAGTTGCGTCGTGAGGAGTTACTCCTTAAGCGTCGTCACTTTAGCATATATGCCAAATTTGAGCAGGACTTTGATGACGAGGCGGAGATTGCAAAGATTGAGGAACAGGAGCGCAAGGCTGCACAGGCTATTCAGTATCATACCATTCGTTCGGGCGATACACTTGGAGCATTGGCTCGTAAGTATGGCACTACGGTAAATCGTTTATGTCAACTTAATGGTATCAAGTCCACATCTATACTTCGTATAGGTCAGCGATTAAGAGTTCGATAGGGTGCGCAAATTCATTTTTATCCTAATAACACTGTTTTCGGTGGCTGCGGTAGAGGCTCAAAGTCTCATACCGTCGCCTCGATGCGTTGTATATCACGATGGTACATATACTCTAACAACTCCAATCGTTGTAGAGTATCATGATGAAGAGTTATCTTCAATAGTAGATTATATATCATTGTATCTACCTACATATAAGGCTACTATTAGCAGTAATCTAAAGCTATATATAGATACATCGCTACAGAGTGAGCAATATCGTCTTGATATTTCGCCATTTGGACTAACTATTGCGGGTGGTGGTTATGGTGGTGTATTCTATGGTCTACAAACACTCTTCCAACTGCTACCTCCAACCATCTATGCGGGGGATGATTTCACAAGTGTGGAGTTGCCATATTGCACAATTGAGGATGCTCCGCAGTATGCTCATCGAGGTTTTATGCTTGATGTTTGCCGCACATGGATGGATAAGAGTAGGGTAAAAGAGTTTATCGACTTGTTGGCGTATCATAAAATCAACTCATTGCGTCTGCATCTTACGGATGATGAGGCTTGGCGCATAGAGATTGAGTCGCATCCAGAGCTTGCAGAGATTGGCGGCTTTCGTGGCGGCGGTAGTCCGATATGGCCTCGCTATGGCAAGTGGAACGAGAGGTGGGGTGGCTACTATACAAAGGAGGATATGCGCGAGATTATAGAGTATGCTCGCGTACGCAACATAGAGGTCGTACCAGAGATTGATATACCAGGGCATAGCCTATGTATCGCTACGATACACCCGGAAATTTTGTGTAACTACACACCTCGTAAATCTGCATCGTATGACTACGACCTTAGATCGGTATTCTGTGCTGCGCGTGAGGAGAATTACACACTTCTTGATGATATACTGAGGGAGATATGTGAACTATTTCCATCGAAGTATATCCATATTGGTGGCGACGAGGTTGATATGTCGCAGTGGAAGAGATGTCCAGATTGTAAGCGACTCATGTCTGAAAACAAGATGAATGACCCGTCTGAACTACAGCAATACTTTATGCTTAGAGTAACAGAGATACTCACCAAATATGACAAACTACCTGCTGTATGGAATGAGGCTATTGATGGTGGTGCATTGAGTGATAACACTCTGGTCTACGGTTGGGAGAGCGTTAAAGATTGTAGGGAGTCGGCAGCTAAAGGATATAAAACTGTTGTGATGCCGGGTCAATACTTCTATTTTGATATGAAGCAGTCACAGAGGGAGGATGGACATGATTGGGCGGCTATATTTGACTGGAGAAAGGTCTATAATTTTACTCTCGACACCACGGGCTTTACACCAATAGAGCAGCATAGTGTTATAGGTTTTGAAGCGTCGTTCTTCAGCGAGTTATACGCTTCTCATAATCCAGAGACCCAAGACTATCTCCATTATATGACATTTCCACGCGCACTTGCTCTTGCAGAGGTTGCATGGATTGGGGATAGAGAGCGTGATACTGAAGCGTTTTATCGTCGTATGGTCGCACATTATGACCGTATGGATGCTATGGGGATTGCATATCGTTTGGATGCTCCTGTCGTTGAATATAGTGATGGTTTGCTAAGCGCATCAGTTAAAGATAATAGTGATATATACTACATTAATGAGCTATCCAACAGAGAGATATTATATACTACTCCAATTAAGACAACTAAACCGTGGGAGTATTACTTTGTGGCACATCGCGGCAAGGCATCATCACCCAAAAGTGCAGTATCATCACATTTCAAGACAATAACACCCCCATTTTCCATAACATCCTCTATGGATGATAGCGAGCGTTTCTCCTTTGAGAAGGCGCAGGACTACGGTCGCTTGGCACGCACTACAAGAGCCGGCGATATTGGTGATTGGGTGAAGTTTACATTCTTTACACCCGTGGAGTGTCGTAGGATGAAGGTTGCAACAGGAAACTTCCAGCTACCTCGCTACATCTTTGAAAATGGCTATGTGGAGGTTAGTTATGATGGCGTAAGTTTCGAGTATATTGGCGACTTGGAGTGCGGCATGTACATTATCGAACAGCCCAAACGCGCAATAAAGGCCGTAAGGATAATCTGCACCTCTCAGGGTAATGGCGCAGAGTGGGTATCGATACAGCCTCCTACTATTTATCCTAAACTTTAATATGATATAGAGTTTATAACACTCTGTATCTCATTAAGAAAAGCTGTTGATATTGGACCATCCATCTGGGTGTGATGGAATTGAAATGATAGGGACATAGTGGTCTTAAATATCCCCTTGCGATATTTGCTCCATACTACAAAAGGGTTATTCCAATAGCCTGCATAGACATTTACAACCGACTCAAGTTCGCACTTAGTAAGCGCCGAGCTGCCAATAACCATATAGTCATCGCCGAGAGTAATATCATCTGTTGCGGAACTTGCCTCCGATGTAATTCTTAAATAATCTTTCTCAAACTTATGTATATCCTCCGAGAACGGGATATCGCAGGTATTTATACCTCCATTCTTAGTCAGTACAATAGTGTTTATTGCCAAATTGTCGAACTCCATAAGTTTATCCCCCACGGGAAGAGTATAAAACTCCTTGAACTTTGATGCAGCTTTAACTACCGTGTAGCACATCAACATGTTGAACTTTATGCCTTTACGCTTTGATAATCTAAGTAGAGGTGAGATGTTGTATCTCTTGGTCATTGTAACCATTGGCATTGGGGCCTTCATCCATAATTTGAATGCCTTGGCTCTATTTGTTGTATTTGGGTCAATCTCTCTCATGGTGTATATATTTATACCTTTGTTGTAAAGTTGCAATATGATGTCTTAAAAGAAAAATCCGTTGCGGCAAAAGCAGCAACGGACATCCTTCGAAATATGGAGATTTAGGCGTTCTGTGTAGGTGCGCCAGCAACCATATTTTTGTCGATACGAAGTGTTACATTGCTATCAACCTCAATAAGAAGAGATGTAGGCTGTACCTCCTTCACTGTGCCGTAGATACCGCCAGCAGTAATAATCTTA
>JAFXBB010000103.1 GCA_017521945.1 Alistipes sp.
GCTGGAACTGGTGTAATCAGGCAGTAATGTTTACCGCACCTCAGAAGCTCTCCCTTGAGGAGTTTTATATCCTTGCACAAAGTTATGAGCAGGGGAGCGACCTCTATAATGAGGTGTGGGAGATTGCAATACGCATGTATCCATCCGACCCTGTAGCAAACCTCAATGCTGCAAATACCGCTATGCTCAAGGGGGATTATCCTCGTGCATTGCGCTACTTAGATAAGGCGGGTGATGGTGTTGAGGTTATCTATACACGCGGTGTTTTGGAGGTGCTGCGCGAAGATTTTGATGCTGCACGCCCATACCTTCTTGAAGCAGAGCGGTTAGGCATAACTAAGGCTCGCGAGGTTTTAGACAATCTTAGAAATCGTTGGATTGTAACAAGTGAAGATACAAAGTGATTATGACATAAAGCAATATAAAAACAATTAACAAACAAATCAATTAACTAAATCAATTAAAACTATGAAAAAGTTATTAGTTTTAGCTCTTGCAGCATTCGCATTTGCTGCTTGTAGCGAGAAGGGAGAAGAGGGTACACAGACTCTTCAGAAGGGCGAATTAGAGCATTCGTACCTTACTATTACCCTGGCGGCAGACGACATGGGCACTCGCGCTGAAGACCCAGTGTACGATGAGGGCTTGCCACATGAGCGCAAGGTAGAGTCTGCCTATGTATTCTTCTTCTATGAGAATGGCAACCCTTTTATCGTCACTTGGGATAGCCTTAATTCAGGACGCAACTGGATTAAACTTGACCTAGACCTAACAGGTAAAACTGGCAGTGTTTCTGATATCTCAGATCAGGTGGTTATCATCAACAACTATAAGGGCGAGTATCCTGATAAGATACTTGCTATCCTCAACTGGACACCTGAGTATAACACATACACCCTCAGCGTTATTCAGGAGTCGATTGTTGCGCTTGGCGATGAGACCAACGGCTTTGTAATGAGCAATTCTGTTTATTCTAACGAGAATGCCGACACTGATAAGGCTGTGGTTGATGCAGTGCCACTTACAGCAAATAACATCGGCAAGATGAAGCCAGGTGAAACCACTCCAAGCAACGCTGTGGAGCCAGTTATTCTCCATGTTGAGCGTATCGCGGCAATGGTTAGATATACTGCTAATGGTGATACCACAACAGGCATCGAGGGCTTGTATGACATCAACGCAGAGGATGTTGACGGCAACAAGATTTATGCTAAGGTTGAGGGCTTTGAGCTATTCAATGACCACGAGAAGTCATATCTCGTTAAGCGTATTGTTCCAACATGGACTTCAGCTGAACTCGGCTTCCCATGGAACAACCCAGCATGGTTCCGCTCTTACTGGGCTGCGTCTATCGGCAGTGCTTTCCCAAACAACGCCTTCGCATGGTCACACGATGACATCGATCGTAGCGCAGCAAATAACTACACCTACTTGGGCGAGAATACTATTTCTGGGGAAGAGAACCGCACAAAGGTTATCGTAAAGGCAACACTCGGTAAGGTTGACGGCGGTAACTTCGAGGCAGTTGAGATTGCCAATTGGTTTGGTAAGAACTATATTGGAGAGGAGAATCTCCTTAAGGAGGTTGCTAACATGCTTAATGGTCTATACTTCTACTCTACTGATGGTGAAAACTTCACTGGTATCGAGCCTGAGGATATTATGTGCATGCAGCGTGGTGGAGACAAGGAGGCATACGAGGTATATTACATTCTCTCAGATAAGGCTAATGTAGGCAAGGCAAAGACTTGGTATAAGTACGAGAATGGTACATACAACCCTATTCCTGCTGAAAAGCTAAACGATGAGCTAAAAAATGTTCAGCCTGCATTGGTTTACAAGGATGGTATGACCTACTACTGGTTGGATATCAAGCACCTCGGCAAAGAGGGCAAACTATCCGAGTTTGGTGTTGTTCGTAACCATATATACGATGTAAACATCAGCAAAATCTCAGGCTTCGGTACTCCTATCTACGATCCTAATCAGGACTTCGTTGTACCTGAGAAGCCAGAGAGTGTTGCATCTTATGTATATGCACAGATTAATATTCTCTCATGGCGTGTTGTTAGCGGCAACTACGACATCTAATAGACTAATAACCAAAATTTAGTATAATTATGAAAAAGTATTTATTTATGGCATTGGCTGTCATTGGTTTGGCAGCATGTGCAAAGGAGGACCTCAATGGTAATAATCATCCTATTCACAATGGCGAAGTTGAGGAGTCTTACATAGCAATCAGCCTTGCAGCATCGGAGAGTACTCGTGCTGATGGCGATGACGGTTATTTGGATGGCACCGAGATTGAGCGCAAGGTAGCTTCAGCCCATTTCTTCTTCTTCAAAGATGGCATTGCATTCCCTGTGAATGTAGTAGGTGACGCAGTAACAGCACCCGGCACAGGTGTTAATCACCTTGCTGCATCTCTTAATCCAGGTCCCGATGCTGGCTCAGCGCCTAATGTGTCGGATATTAAGAATGTGGTACTCTTGCTTAAGAGCTACAAGGGCGAATATCCTAACCAGATTGTAGCAGTGCTTAATTGGACACCAGATACAAGCGAGGCTTACGACTTGGCAGAGCTTGAGGCCGCTGTTAATCTTCATGGTCCTGCCGTTGATAGCGAGTACTTCATTATGAGCAACTCTGTATATCTCGCAGGTAACAATGTAATGAAGGCTACACCTCTGACTGTAAATAACATCCATAAAACTGAGGCTGAGGCTAATGCCGACCCTGTAAAAATCTATGTTGAGCGTGTTGCAGCAAAGGTTACTGTTACGACAGCTAATGGCGAAACAAAGTTCCCATTGGGCGATACCGTTAAGGTTGATGGTGTAGATACCGATGTCTATGCTCATCTTCTTGGCTGGGAGCTTCATCTTGAGAATACTCAGTCATACTTACTCAAGAAGATTGATGCCTCTTGGACCGATGATTCGCTTGGATTCGTATGGAATAACTCGCCATTCTTCCGCTGCTACTGGGCAGAATCATTGCCAGCACCATCAGGAAGTGACGAGTCTTTCAAGATGTTCTACTCAACAACACCTCTCCCAGCAGGCTTTGCAAATGGCTACGGTCATGCTATTGGTAACAACAATAACATCCTAAATGGTCAATTCACACCAGGCTCATATTCATATATCGGCGAGAATACCAACCCAAGATACACCTCAGGTAGTAATGTCCTAAATCCTTGCACTAAGGTTATCCTTAAGGCTAAGCTCGGTAAGGAGGATGGCACAGCGTTGGAGATTGCAAAGTGGATGGGTCAGCAGTATATTGGCGAGGCAAATTTGCGCGTAGCTATAGCTAACACCCTTGCGTATACACTCTACGCCAGAACCGAAGACGGTGGAAATGTTGTCTACACAAGCATTAAGCCTGAGGATTTGGAGTGTGTGGCAGGTAGTAATGGCGCTCATGCCGATATCATCGATGACAACAATAGCTATGTACAGCTCTCGGATTTGGGCGAGACTAAAAATTGGTATAAGCTTGTTAATGGTGCTTATGAGCCTGTAGCGGCAGATCTTAATGTAGATGCGAATAGTCTTAATACTACAAACGAGTTTCTTGCAACAAGCGTAGAGCCATCTGTTCTATACTACTCAGGCGAGTCATTCTATTATATCGACATCAAGCACCTCGGTAATGGCACAGGCAAGCCTGGTGACTATGGCATTGTTCGTAACCACATCTACAATATAGTGGTTAAGACTATTGGTGGCTTCGGTAGCCCAACTTATGTTGGTACTAACGATATCATCGAGCCAGAGTATCCTGAGGACCCTGAGGATCAGGAGTCATTCGTATCAGCGCAGGTTAATATCCTCGCTTGGCGATTGGTTAATCAGGAGGTTGATGTTCAGCAATAACAATTGATACTTCAAGGGGTCGTCACACCTCTGGCGACCCCTTATATAAAAATACGAAACTAAACATTAAATGAAAAGAGCGCAGATATTTAGAGTATGGATGGTGGCACTGACGATGGTGGCGGCAGTGGCTACATCCCTATCTTGTACACGAAGTCATATCTTCGAGTATGAGGGTGATTGCGGTGTCTATTACGACATACGCATTAAGTATGACTATAACATAAAGTTCGCAGATGCCTTTGCACATGAGGTCAACTCTCTTGCGCTCTATATCTTTACTGAGGATGGCATCCTCTACGATATGATTGTTACCACCGACAAACAGCAACTTGCAAAGGAGAATTTTACAATTCGTCTTACACTCCCCAAGGGAGACTACACAATGCTTGCATGGGGCGGCATTAACGAGGAGTCCTTTGACCTTCTTACCGAGGTAGAGATTGGAACTACGCGCATTGAGCAGATGCAGGTTAAGATGACCCGCAGCTACGATAGTGCAGGCAACGCATATAGAGATACCGACTTAGAGGGGCTATTTCATGGTATGATGGAGCTTAATGTGACAAGTGAGCCAGGCATATACCAAGAGACCCTATCGCTAAAAAAGAATACGAATGTGGTGCGTGTCATGTTACACGAGCAATCGGGCTATCCGATACAAGAGGAGCAATTCATATTCGAGATTACAGACCGCAGCGGTCTTTACAACTACGATAACACACGCCTCACAGATGAGGTGATAACATATAGACCATGGTATTTGGAGAGCATATACACCGAGTTCGAGGAGTATGATACTACTCGTCAAGCTGACATAAACGCAGTACTCGCCGAGCTTACGATAGGTCGTATGATGGCAATGGAGTCGCCAACGCTCAGGGTTACGAACAAGGAGAGTGGCGAGGAGGTCCTACGATTACCTCTTGCAGATTATGCTCTTATGGTTAAAGGTCATTATCATAAGGATATGACCAATCAGGAGTATCTTGACCGTCAGGATGAGTACTCATTAACACTCTTCCTCAATGAGGGTAAGTGGGCAAGCTCGGTGATATATATCAACTCGTGGAGAGTGGTTATAAACGACACTGAACTTTAAGAGTAGACCTATATAATAGTATAGTATAGAGTGAGAGAGTTTGTGAAATATCTAATGTTGCTCTGGGTGGGCATTCTTTCCGCATCGTGTATCTTCGATGAGGAGAGATGTGTCATATCCCCAGATGTGCCACATGATATTACCTTCACGGTCTCTCTTGAGGGTCAGCGTACGCGAGCTTCGTGGGGAGAGGGCTACCCATCAGAGGTGGGTGTACCATTTGATTACCGCATCATCCCCGATGAGTTGCGCGTGGTGGTGTTCACCGACGATGACGAGCGTCTGGGTCAGGTGAGCGATATATATTACTGGCCTATCAACCAGGAACATACCGAGTTCCAGTTTACGGGTAAGATGCCTGTGGAATTTGTCGACCATATCAATGCCTTTGGTGCTGAGAATCCTATATATAGGTTTATGGTCTTTGCAAACTGTGGCGATAGTGCAATTGGCGAGGAGTATATCACATATAGCCAGTCGCAACTCGACCCCGCAAATGAGAACTCTGCGATACCTATGTGGGGCGTGACAGAGGCCGATGTGACTCCGCTATTGGATGATAATAACCTCGATCTGGGTACTATATCGCTACTTCGTGCCGCAGCAAAGGTGGAGGTTGAGTTGACAGATAAGCTCAAGGATGGTGGTACGAAGATAAATAGTGCTACACTAAAGTATTATAACCAGACGGGATATGTACTCCCATCGGGATGGTCGCAGGTGGCTAAGACTCAGCATCTCGATCAGGAGGAGTGCATCAGGGTGTACCGTCACGCGGCTATCAATATGCCGTTTGTGGTTGACGAGGAGGGTGGCTACTGCCATTTATATGTTACCGAGTATGATAATATCCAGTATTTGGGCGAGCGTAACAAGATAAGCTTTGAGTTCAATGTGGGTGGCGAAGATAAATATTTTGAAGACGCCATCTCGTTCTGCGAGTATAGCGACGGCAAGAAGATTGAGGGCACAGACTATAACATCACACGCAACCATATATATAGATTTACCGTACGCTCTATTGCGGGCGAGAGCCTAATGCTCGAGTACCATGTTGCCGACTGGGATGCCGAGGATTGGGGTAATAATAAAGAGTACAAGGAGCATGATATCACCTACCCTACTTACCTTAATCCATTAGTGCCATACGATTACATAGCATCAACAGACCAGAAGAACTATGTAATTACAAAGTCGCCTAAGATGTACTTCAGTGGTAATGACAATCTTGAGGAGGGGGCATTTGTCGCCTACTTCAAAATTCTCTCCCCAAGCAGTAATCTTGAAGCCGTGCAGTGGAAGCCCGGATTTATGGCATCCAAGGAGAACTATCGTATTAGAGTGTACCATATTGAAGATGGCGTAACTATCACCGGGCTTGTATTCGATTCTGGCGGTGACAGCGACCTGCAAAAGCTATTGCCAGCGTGCGAGGCTAATGATTGGTACAAGATAGTCATCTTCCCACTAAGTGCCGATGGTGCACAGAGTACCACTGTTGACCTTGGAATATCATACTATCAGGAGTGGACAGACCAGTACATAAATCTATTTATCAATGGCGAGTATGGCAATATTCGCTGGCCAAATAGCGGTACAAACCCGAAGATTATTGAGATTAAACATGTCGCTCAACCTATAAATTAGCGTCACGACAATGAACATAAGAGTAATACATATATTTTCAGTGCTTACGCTCTTGCTCCATATTGTGGGCTGCAGCTCCCATTTTGAGGAGCATATCCCCAATACGGACAATCGTATAAAGCTCTACTTTAGGCCCTATGGCGAAACTCGCGCCACTATTGCAGATAATGAATATGAGTCATACCTGCGCCATCTCGACATTGTGTTCTACAAGCTCAATGACGATGGCATAACCTATAGCGGATTTTACCACGAGCGTGTATCAGTATCTGCAACTCCTGATGGCGTAGTATCACTTGGTCTTACCAAACAGGACTTTGAAGAGGATAGAGCCTACAAGGTATATGTTATAGCCAATAGTGAGCATAACGAGAGCATATACTACAAAAACGGGGTGCTCGTTGAACATAGCGATTTTCTCAATCTTGACCAGACAAATAGCAACATACACCTCTCAGGTATTGAGTTTGGAAACCCACATAGTCACTATCCCCAGATGTTCCTTATGGATGGCGTGGCATATATGGGTGATAGCGAGCCAGCGACACAATCTACCGTGATTATCAATGAGAGTGGTTCGACAGATGATGTGGTACTAAAAGTCACCCTAAGACGCGCTGCTGCCAAGATTATTGTTACTATCAAGCCTGGCAGCAAGGTAACCTTCACACCAGAGCTTATTGCTCAATCACAGGGTTACTTGATGCGAAATATGCCCACACGCACTACGCTTGTTGAGGAGGGAGGCTACCCTCTAACAGAGGGTGGCGCGCGTCCATATTGGGCATCGACCACTATATCACAAACACCATACTACACACTCATTGAAGACTCCGATGGCAATTACAATCTACAGATTACCGCCTACTGCTACTCACACACCTGGGATAGTAGTGAGGCATTCGAGAAGGGCACATCGTTGGTTGTTATGATTCCTATATTATATAAGGAGAGCGATGATAGCACCCCTATAGAGTATATAAACAACTACTACCAGATATCTTTCAGCAAGATGGAGGGAAGTGTCGGCAATAGCTATCACCGAATTAAACGCAATACACTCTACGACCTACGCATTAACCTTAATGCCCCAGGAGCCGAGGACTACTCTGCTCCAGAGAATATAGAGGCTTTATACTACTTCACAACACCATGGCAGAGAGTAGATCTTGAGGTCACGGGCGAAAACACTGTGAAGTATCTAAAGGTTAATAAGAACAAACTTATAATGTACAACATTAATGAGGATCTTGAGTCTCTATACTTCTCATCCTCGTCACCAGTGACAGTAACCTATGTCCCAAATAGTGGTTACTATCTTAATAAGTATAACGAGAAGGTGTCATTAAATAGCAGCGAGACACAGAATATCTATGGTATTGTAGATGCTAATGTTAACTCCGGAAATATCGGAGTACATAGCGATATGCCAACAAATAACACAACTCGCTATTTCCAAATTCAAGTAAAGAACCAGGATGGTCTTACAGAGATTATCGATGTTGAGCAGTATCCATTGATATACATCACAAACTCACTGCCATGGTTCTCATATCGCGATGACTACTTCTATCGCACAACAGATGGGCACTCGTTTAGAGGCAATGTGAATCAATTGACCGCCGCAGGAGATGACCCTACGACATATCTATTCGAGCGCGACCATATTGCAAGTATCTATACAATTGACGATGTAGACCTTGACACGAAGAGTGTCAAATACACCTACACAAGTGCAGCATCGACAAACGGCTATGGTTGGACCTGTTCCAAGGTGCGAGGCAATAGAAACAGCGATGGTAAGAGGTACGCCATCAACTACTACTCCTACACTTACGCACGCAGTGGCGGCAGCTGGTGGGGTGGTGGCAGCTATAAGTGGACAATGAATACCTCCAACTGCGAGACACACAATGTGCGTAACTATAAGGTTCGCGTGATGGCAACATCACATGACTATACCCTTGCTCGACCGAACATAGACGAATATGGATATACTGCAGAAGATGATGCTAACGCCAAGCTGGTGTCTCCATCGTTTGTTATAGCCTCGCGCCTTGGTGCGGTGCTATCGACATATAGCAATCTTGACAAGCTTAGCAGTCGGGAGAAGTTGGTTGTCTTTGCCGACCACTGCAAGAACTATGTTGAGGTTGATGATATTAACGATGATGGTCAGGCTCCATATACGGTATATGATAACTGGCGCCTACCTACC
>JAFXBB010000104.1 GCA_017521945.1 Alistipes sp.
GAATGATGCTGTAAGCAGACGACCCTCAATTACGGTCTCCATGTTACGCTTCAAAGGAACAACGATACCTGACCAGTTGCTTATTCGGTCATCTTCTGTTACCTCTTTGCCATCCTCTCTTGTAAGCACACCGTCGACCATCTTTACCACACCTTTATAGAACTGGAAGTTAATCTTAACATTTGTCTGCTTACCATTTACGAATACATAGTCGTAGCACATCTCCAAGTTACCCTCCTCGTCCAAGTCATCGGTTGAGACTGTTGATATATATGTACGCGTTGACTCGAAGTAGTTAGGCTTCTGCTCCTCGACATTGTAACCTGCAGCTACATACTGCACATAAGTTGCAACAGTTGTAATCTCGCTGGTGGTATTATCCTTGCCTATATAGTCGTTTATATCTGTAGTGATACACTTGTATCTACCATTAGGACGCTCCAATGTCAGGTGTATATCCTTCGTATAAGTGCCTGATTGATAGTAGTACTCTCTGAGGTTGATGCTCTCCATATTTGTAAATACATCCTTATCGTTGTTATCCTTAACCTCGATATCGGTGTACAATATCTTACGAAGATCATCTGTCTGGTAGTACCAATCCTCACTCTCGGCACTTGCTCTTACATAGTCGCACCAGATAAGCACCTTATACTCTGCTGCAAGCACATCAAACGATGTACTTATCGTCTCATTTATGGCCTCAGGCGCAGTGATGAATGTTCTGCGCTCTACGAACTCTGTGTGCGAAGCAATGACGCGGTAGAGATCTATGGTGTAGCGCAACTTATATGGCTCATCAAAACGAGTGTCACCCGGACCCATACCTTGTGTACGCACAATATATGATGTACCATTCTTGGCATCACACTCCACTGTAACGAAGAACTCTGGATCCGCGGGGTTGATATTGCACGATACATTCAACACAATAGATGCCTCAGTTGGGTACTCATGGATTGTAGCGTCACAGCTTGCAAGCGTGAGTACAACTCCCAGTAGACCTAAAATATGTGTTATTCGATTTAGCATTTTTATCGATATTTATAATTCTAAACTATTTAGCCTTCTGCTTGTTAATGATGTATGATAGGTTGATACCCACGCGTGTAGGTCCAAAGTATCCCTTCTTAACGCTCTCTACATATTTACCATTACGAACGCCCTCGTATACATCATACGAGATATCCATATATCCAAAACCGATTGTGAAATCCAAACTCCAGTTCTGTCTCTTGCCCACGAGCATTGCATAGCCGTAGTTTATGCCAAGACCCCATAGAGCGTGGTTAGGATCCTGATAGCGGAAATCCTCGTTTAGCTGGATGTTGAAGCCGGCAATCGGCATGTGAATACCAATGAAATGACCCTTACGCAATGACTCGCCCCACCAGTAGCGCAACTCAGGCTTCATAGCCAAAACTCGTGTCTTGAAGTCATGAACGAAGAGGTTGTATGGAGAGTACATACCTGTAACCTCGAATGACCAGCGTGGCGTGATGCGCACCTCAACGCCGACATTCGGTATCAAAGTGCTGTATGCCATAAGGTTGGTCTTGACGCTTATGAGAGGATTTTTCTGATATGTAGCAGCGAAATCGGTGTCGTATGCACCCATATCATCCAAATCATAATAGTCGTTGGTTGCCGAGTCAGAATACTCCTCTGGAACATAATCCTCAATCTCCTCAAAAGTTATAGGCTCTGGCTCTGGCTCTGGCTCAATTGGAACATCAATGTAGGTGTTCATGATAACGGCACCCTCACGCATCTGTACGAAATATCGTATGAGCATCTCGCGCCATACAGCACCATTGTCCAACTTTTTCAACTCTGGAATACGACCATCAATAGGCTGACCTCTGTAATCTTTAGCCTCAGGATACTCCGAGCGAACAATCTTCAACACCTCGTCGTGCATTGGTAGTGTGCCGTCAGCCTCCAAAAGCTCGATAAGATGACCCCAGTCGATGTGGCGGTCATTGTGTGTGACAATATCATCAGGGAATGAGATATTGCTTCTTACGAACTTCTCAACAGCGTTCATACGAGCGCGACTGAGTCGGCTGTTGGTGCTTGCATTACCCTCAGGTGATGCGCTACCGCTGAACTCCACAGACTCAATGGTGATGGTTGTATCCTGCTTAAGCTGTGTAAAGAGCGAGTCTACACGCTGAAGCACAGTGCTGTTGTTGCGATAGTTCTTATCGATGACGGTGCTGTTAACCCTAAAGTCTACATAGATGCTATGGCGACTTCTCTCCCTCACATAATTCAAACTATCCTCTTGCGCCTTCGCGATAATTGGCATTATCAACGCTACGATTAATAGCGTGCAACGAATTATATTCTTTTCCTTTAGTATCATTCCAAAAATGATAATTTAATGTTTTTATATTTTTACCTCCCTCTTTGTTGCAAGAAACAAAAATATGCTGTGGTTTCTTGACAACCCATGCAGAAGGCTAATGCGCTGATAAATAATCAATTCGGCATTATCCACGCGCGCTATCCTCCTACATCTGCACAAAGATAGAAATTTTTATTCCAAAAACCAAATGTTTTTTATAAAAAAAAGCTCTTTGTTAGTGATTAAAAAGTAAATGAGAATGACCAAAATATTCTTTTCTGGTCATTCTCATTTAGAAACTGTTTGAATTTTATTTCGAGAGTATTTGAGAGCTATTATAGAACTGATTTTTATATTGTAAAATGCAGGTAATAGCGGGCTATTTCCAAATTTTGCAATTAGAAAGGAGTCTATAAGAGCCTCAAAGACTCCGAAACTCTTCTCCGAGCAATGATTTAACTCATTTAATAAAATTCAAAACAGGTTCTTTTATGTTGATTATTATGAAGCCTTCGTCTACATTTCTATAGATTGATTGGCAGGTTGTTGCCTGAATTTATAGTGTAGACTTTGATTCGGCTGTAACCTCGCCACTAACCTTCTTGATGAGTCCCTGCAGTACATTTCCTGGACCTATCTCTGTGAACTCGGTGACGCCATCAGCAACCATTCGCTCTACAATCTGTGTCCAGCGTACAGGCGCTGTGAGCTGTGCAATAAGGTTTTTCTTAATGGCCTCGGCATCGGTGTATGGTAGTGCGTCAACATTCTGATATACAGGGCATGAAGGTGTCATAAACTCAGCCTCTGCAATGGCCTGCTCAAGCTCCTGACGAGCTGGCTCCATGAGTGGAGAGTGGAATGCGCCACCAACAGGAAGGCGCAAAGCACGACGAGCGCCCGCATCCTTAAGTCGCTGGCAAGCCTCATCCACAGCGGCATCCGCACCCGAGATTACAAGCTGTCCCGGGCAGTTATAGTTTGCGCCGATGACAACACCATCAACTGATGCGCACACATCCTCCACTGTTTTATCATCAAGACCCAAAACTGCAGCCATACCTCCCGGTTGCAACTCACAACACTTCTGCATGGCCATAGCGCGCTTTGATACAAGCTTTAGACCATCCTCAAACGAGAGCGCACCAGCAACCACAAGGGCAGAGAACTCGCCGAGTGAGTGACCTGCTACGGCATCTGGCTTAACACCCAATGCCTTGGCAAGAATTACCGAGTGAAGAAATACTGCTGGCTGTGTAACCTTTGTCTGCTTAAGCTCCTCTGGAGTGCCTGCAAACATTATGTCTGTAATACGAAAACCAAGAATCTCGTTAGCCTTCTCAAAAAGTTCCTTTGCCTCAGGTACATTGTCGTAGATGTCCTTACCCATGCCTACGGCTTGTGAGCCTTGACCAGGAAATACATACGCGTGTTTCATACTTATTTTTTTCGGTTTTGTTCTATAATTCGCCGCAAAGTTAAGAAAAAAATGGTAAAAGAGGACAGCGAAACGCCGAAAAAGTGGGAAAGTGGAGTAGGTTTGAGCGCGAAACGGAGTGGTCAATGTTTAATTGTCAATGTGTTAATCGTGCGTAAATATTCGTTAATTATGCGCAGCTATTTCATACATCTCGCTCTATAAAAGTAGCTGATACTCCAATTCGTCGATAAACACACCGCCTCGGTTTATCCACTCTTTGCGGTGGGCGCATTGACTGAAACCGCAACTCTCGAATAGGGCGATGCTCGCCTTGTTATCAATGGCTATTGTTGCCCATATCTGTCTGAGATTTAGAACGCTACGACCATACTCTATAATGGCATTAATAGCCTCTCTTGCATATCCCTTTCTGCGATTTTTCTCGGCATAGATAAGCACCCCAATTCCAAAGCGGCGGTCTATTGGGTTGTAGTCAAAGATATCTAAACTGCCTATGGCGATACCCTGAGCCTCGATTATTAGGCGCATGTGGCATGATGCATAAATGTCGTAGTTCTGCTCCTCGATGAAGTGCGCCAATCGCTCCCTTGATATGGGGGCATTTGTGCCACTAACACGCCATACCTCTGGGTCATTCTCCCAAAGGTATAGCAACTCTATGTCTGTTGGCTCTAAGGCTCTTAGTCGTATTTTATTGGGCTGTGAAGCCATTCTTATAGACCTATGATTTTGTTACGGATAAGCATGGCTACACCCCAAGCGTTTGCGCTATCTGTCATCTTCGACACGCGGAACTTCGTATCCTTATATACGAGGTTTAGAGAGTATTTGTTTGTTGATGATTTTAGTGGAAGCATCAGATACTCACCCGCTTGTGCAAGATTTCCTCCAACGATAACTGTCTCAGGATTAAAGGTGTTGATAAGAAATGCAACAGCCTTGCCGACCTTCTCGCCAGCCTCCTCGATAAGTTCAATCGCGAGGTTGTCGTCGTTGCGCGCAGCTGTAATGATATCGTTGATATGGATGCTCTCACCACGGTCATACATTTCGCGTAGGCGTGTGTTGACGCCATTGCGTATTAGTTGCACAATCTTGTCCTCAATGGCTATACCCGATACCTCTGTCTCCAAGCACCCTTTCTTGCCGCAAGCGCATATAATCTCATTGTCGAAGAACGGAATGTGTCCAAACTCACCTGCAAAACCATTCTTGCCGTAGTAAAGCTTGCCATCTATGACTATGCCGATAGCCACACCGCGACCCATGTGTAGGTAGATGACATTGCTCTCGTTCTTGGATTTGCCTGTGGTGTATTCTGCATAGCAGCGTGCGCGGGTATCGTTCTCCAACATAACGCGAATGCCTATGCGTGAGGAGATAATATCTCTTAATGACTCCTCCCAAGAGGTAAAGTACTTATATGAACGACCTGTCTCTGGATTTACTCGACCTACAATTGACACACCTACACCCAATATCTTCTCCCTGTCGACACCACACTCCGCTATGAAAGTCTCGATATTCTGGCATATACGCTCCAAACATTGTGGGCGGTCAACAAGCTCAAAGGAGTTGTCGGTATACTCCTTAATGATGTTGTTTTGCAGGTCGGTTACTACATAGGTCATCTGATCTCGTCCCACATTGATACCTGCAAAGTATATTGCAGAGTTTGCCAAACCGAAGACATTAGGGCGACGACCTCCGGGTGTCTCCACCTTGCCGAGGTCGATAACTATGTGATCGTCGACAAGCTCCTGAACAAGCTTGGTCATCGTGGGGACGCTGATGTGTAACTCTCGCGTAAGCTCCGATAGCGTAGACTCACCATTCACCGCCATGTAGGCGATGATGTTACGCTTAATTATGTTGTTCTTATGTGTGATACCCTTGATATTATCCTCGGGTTCAATATTAAAAAACTTGGCAAGTGAGGTCATTTATACTACTCTTTTTATAAACGCAATAACTCCTAATTATGCCATTTAGGCTATGAGTAGTACAAAGATAATAAATTTTTTCTAATTATTCGTAAAAAATTAAAAAAAAGTTCGATAATAAGCCATGCTTACTAAAAGAGCTTGAATGATTTTCCCCTTATAACCACTTCTTGAATTTGAAGTACCAGAAGGTTATGCCAGATACGGCGAGCATCAGAGCTATTGCCCATATATAACCGTACTCCCATTGCAACTCAGGCATGAATTTGAAATTCATACCATACATACTTGCAACAAGTGTCGCTGGCATGAAGATTACTGCTGCCACCGAGAAGATTTTTACAATCTCGTTCTGCTCGATGTTGATAAGACCAAGTGCTGCATCCTGAATGTAGTCCAAACGCTGGAAGCTGAAGTCGGCATGCGAGATAAGTGAGTTGACATCCTTAAGCATTAGTTGCAAGCGTGGATAGATATCGTTTGGGAAACGCTCCGAACGCAATATCGACGAGAGTACACGCTGGCGGTCGAAGATATTCTCACGAAGCAACATGGTGTTCTCCTGCAAGGCGTTGATACGATAGAGTACCTCCTTGTCGATTTTCGAGCCACTACTTATCCCCTTACTTACAGCCGCTACCTGTTTTCCAACCATCTCCACAAGGTCGGCATCATAGTCGATACGCACCTCCAAAAGCGATATGAGAATGTGGTAACCTGTTGAGTATGAACGATAGTTCATCTGAAGTCGCTTCTCTGCCTCGCGGAAGGTGCGGAACTCTGCCTGACGCATCGATACAAGTACACCCTCATTTGAGATGATGAACGATACAGGCTCCACGGTAAATGACTCACCCTGAGGCACGAAGAAGTTGGAGTTCGAGATAATGGCATTCTCGGTCTCCGAGTATTTAGATGTGGACTCAATCTCCTCGACCTGTTGTCTGGTCTGTAGGCTTAGCTCCATGAAGTTCTCCACAGCCTTTTGCTCCTTGATGGATGGCTCCAAGAGGTCGATCCATAGAATATCGTCATAGCCAAGCTCGTCGAAGAGTTCGGTATCTGCATTGCGGATAATCTTGTTGTATTGCTTAAGATAGATTGTGATCATATCTCCTCCAAAAGTTTTATTCTTTAATATTCAACTTTTCCCGTTGTACTCTTTGCTACTCATCGGGTTTTCAGTGAGGCGACAACCAAATAAACGCCTCAATTTGCGGAGGTAAGAAGCCCTGCTAAGGTGTTATATGCCCAGCCAGACCTCTTTAATAGGATCGCGGGACTATGCGTATGCCGGCGTCCCAGAACTTCTTCAATGCTTTGTGTTTCTCCTCATCGAGGATGAAGTCTATGTTGCGTGTAAGATATTCGTATGCCGTTAGACCGCCATCAACGTCCATATACTTCGACTCTGTTACAGCCTCCCAGATATGCTCCACACCAAAGGTTAGGGCGTGCTGCAACTCATCTGTAATTTCGTACGGAACACCCTTTCGGGCAACCCATACTGCAAAGGCGAATGGGAGTTTTGTAATCTCTCGCCACTCTAAGGCAAGGTCGTAGCTATACTTAAACTTTCCCTCATAGTCGAATACCTTGTCACCAATAAGAAGGAAAGCGTCACCCTCTACCGCGTGGTCAACGACTGCATAGTCTGCCATGTGTAACCACTCTGGGGTTATATGCCACTTGTTCTGCGCCAAATAGCCACTAAGCTGTACAGATGTGCGCGAGTGGGCATCGAGCCATATACGCTTAACGCTACCAATCGGGGTGTTAGACATAATAACCACCGTTCTCACAGCTGCCACTGCACCTATGCAGTAGTCCGTTATAATATTTGTCTGCTTTAGCTCTGGAACAACAGCGGCTGGGAGCAAGGCTATATCAGCCTTACCTTCAATATAATTCTTTGCACAATCTGCTGGGGGCGCTAACAATAGCTCTGCACGAAGGTTATCTGCGTGCTGTAGTCCATAGACGAATGGTATCGTATTGAGATACGACACAGCTGATATTGTTGGAGTGATAGCCATCGTCCATGTTTAAGTTATTATTATTATTAATCTGCCTTGCTTGAAAGCTGTCTGCTCGGCTCTTTTGGCATCTGCCTTGTCAGTCAAATGCTCATTTACTTTTAGTAAACTCCGCTTTGCCTAACTGCGAGCAGCTTCAAAATAGCCACAGCATACAACTTTCAAAGTCTGAGCTCAGTTTTTTTGGCATCTGCCTTGTTTGAAAACTCTCTGCTCGGCTCTTTTCAATATCCCCGCCCCTTGTCAAGGTAATTTGACGCTTTAGGGCCGCTATATCAGTGCAAAGATAGTATAAAATTTCGAGCGAAACAAATAGAAATATAAAAATGTTGAGTTGGAAAGAGTAAGAGGCTGAATAAAAATAGTATTTCGCAAGCCTAAAACTACATCTTTTAACCTCTTTAACCTCTGAACAATAAGTGGGTGGCTATTTTACATTTTAGTCACCCACTCCAATTAAACTATGGAAAATATTATGTTGTAGGGATGTCGCCAAGAGCTATCTCCCTTAGAGTAGCTTTTCGATTGCCGCCTCAACACTCTTCATATCTGCTGTAGGCTCGAAGCGTGCTACAACATTACCCTCACGGTCGATAAGAAACTTTGTAAAATTCCACTTGATATCCGCTGTGTCGGCGTAGTTGGGGTCTGCTTCGCTAAGCATCTTGTCAAGAATCGCACCAATCTTGTGGCTCTTGTCGAAACCGCCGAAGGGGAACTTACTCTTTAGCCATGTGTAGAGGGGTAGCTCATTCTCGCCGTTAACCTCAACCTTTTTCATCTGTGGGAAGGCTGTGCCATAGTTGAGTTGGCAGAATTTTGTTGTCTCAGCATCGCTCTCTGGCGACTGACCACCAAACTGATTGCATGGAAGGTCTAATATCTCAAGGCCCTGTGCATGATACTTCGCGTATAGTGCCTGAAGATCCTCATATTGTGGGGTAAAACCACACTTGCTCGCTGTGTTTACAACTACTACTACCTTGCCCTTATAATCGCTAAGGTTTACATCTTTGCCATCCTGCGCCTTTACTGTGAAACAGTAGAAACTCTTTGCCTGCTTTGAGCAGCAATCCTTTACTCGTATATTCATATATTTCTATTTTATTATCATTTATAAACAATCAAATATTATTCCACTGCAAAGATATGGATGATATCTATAATATGCTAATTTGTTATCGATTATTTCTATAATATCTTTTTATGGTGTTATAAGTGTAATATATAGGGGGCTTTTTTGTTGATGCTATTATATATATAGGTGTGAGATGATGAGTTTGCAAATAAAAGATGCAATAAGTGTTGCAGATTCAGAAAAATGTATTACCTTTGCGCCGAATTAATTATTGCAATATTAATTATAACAAAAAGACGAAAATGAAAAAGGGTATTCATCCAGAGAATTATCGTTTAGTGGCATTCAAGGATATGTCGAATGACCACGTGTTTTTGTGCAGGTCCGCCGTTTCGACAAAGGAGACCATCGAGGTGAACGGCGAAACCTATCCCGTGTATAAGATGGAAATCTCTAACACATCACACCCGTTCTACACAGGAAAGATGAAGTTGGTAGATACCGCAGGTCGTGTGGATAAGTTTATGAGCCGCTACGCAAAACGCTACGATAAGAAGAACAAGTAAAAAGTTGTTCTAACCAAAGTTGAGGACTGCATAATTGCAGTCCTTTTTTTGTTTGGCGGTGGCGAGATAGGGTAGGGATGGATATAAAAACAAAAAAACCTCAATCGAAAGATTGAGGTTCTCTGCTTACTCAGCTTTGTCGGGATGACAAGATTCGAACTTGCGACAACACGCCCCCCAGACGTGTACTCTAACCGGGCTGAGCTACATCCCGTTCTGGTTTTGCGAGTGCAAAGATAATAACAATTTTTCAAATTGTGCAAATTAATTTCAAAAAAAATGTAACTTTGTGGTATGAATTTTAATTTAAGATATGCGCTTTTTGCCGTAATGGCTTGTATATGTGTGTGTTGCGCTCCGCATAAGGAGAGGTCAAATGACGACTTTTTGCACACCGTATACACCCCTGCGTATGCCTCGGGATTTGAGATTTTGGCGGACGATGACCAAAACACCCTCTTGCGCGTCACCCGCCCGTGGCAGGGCGATGCCGTAGTAGAGCAGACATTGGCGATATTTGGTAGTGAGGAGGCTGCTGCGGGCTACAGTGGAGAGTATATCGTGGGTGCAGCCGAGCGTGTTGTATGTATGTCAACGAGCCACATAGCACTGCTCGATGCATTAGGCGAGGTGCAGAGCGTTGTGGGTGTCTCGGGAAAGCAGTATGTGATGAATGAGCGGGTGTCACAAAATGGTGCGGTGCGCGATGTGGGCTACGACAGCAACCTCGACTACGAGGCGTTGGTGTTGCTGCGACCCGACGTGGTGCTGCTCTATGGCGTATCGGCGGAGAATAGTAGCGTGACAGCGAAGCTACGCGAGTTGAAGATACCGTACATATATCTTGGTGACTACACCGAGCAGTCGCCGTTAGGTAAGGCGGAGTGGATGGTGGCGGTAGCCGAGATTATGGGGTGTCGCACGCGAGGCGAGGAGCTGTTCTCGGAGGTTGTGGCGCGCTATGAGGAGGTGCGCGAGAGTATACCAAAGAGCGACGACGAGTGTCGTGTGATGCTCAATACGCCGTATCAGGATGTATGGTATATGCCCTCGGATGATAGCTATATGGTGCGCCTTATAGAGGATGCGGGTGGTAGCTATATATATAAAGGTAAAAACCCGTCATCGGAGTCTGTGGGCATAAGCCTTGAGGATGCTTACTTGTTGGTTAACAGGGCTGATGTGTGGCTCAATGTGGGGCAGTTTAGGAGCTTTGAGGAGTTGCGTTCAGCCGCTCCGCACTTTATGGCGACACCTGTGGTGGAGCGAGGTGCTGTCTATAACAACAACCGACGACAGACTGCGGCTGGTGGTAGCGACTTTTGGGAGTCGGCTATTGTGCAGCCCGATGTGGTGTTGCGTGACATTGCATCTATTATCGCTGGTGACGACAGCAGGCTTTACTACTATCATAGATTAGAGTAGCAAAAATGCGACGTGGTGGACAATATATACTCTTTGCGGTACTTGCGGTGATGCTTATTGCGCTTGCTGTGGGCGACCTGCTTATTGGTACTACGAGCGTGCCACTTGCCGATGTGTGGGCAGCCCTCACGGGAGGTGCTACGACGGAGGAGTACCGCGTGATTGTGGGCGAGTTGCGCCTACCAAAGGTTGTTGTGGCAATATTTGCGGGTATGGCACTCTCGGCGAGTGGTCTTGAGATGCAGACGTTGTTTCGTAACCCATTGGCAGGGCCCTATGTGTTGGGTATAAACTCTGGCGCGAGCCTCGGTGTGGCACTATTCACGATTGCTATGCCTATGATTGGCAGTGGTGCTGCGACAATGTTGGCGCGTATAGGTCTAACTGGAATGGCGTGGGTAGGCTCGGCGGCGATACTGCTGCTTGTGATGTTTCTGTCGCGTAAAATAAAGAATATCAACGTCATACTCATTCTCGGTATGATGCTCGGCTCGGCTATATCTGCTGTTGTCGGCATATTGCAGTATCTCGGCACCGAAGAGTCGCTTAAGGCATTTGTAGTGTGGACTATGGGCTCGCTGTCAACGGTGACGATTGCCGATTTATGGGTGTTGGTGCCAGCTGTTGTCGTGGGCTTGGTGCTTGCGATATCGGCTGTGAAGTCCCTGAATATGTTACTCCTGGGTGAGAGCTATGCCCGCACTATGGGCTTGCGAGTGGGGCTGTCGCGCTGTGTGATATTTCTGTCGACAACACTCCTTGCGGGTACTATCACCGCCTTCTGTGGCCCTATCGGCTTTATTGGTCTTGCTATGCCGCACCTTGCGCGTATGACATTCCGTACTGCCGACCACCGCGTGTTGATGCCTGCGGCTATGTTGTGGGGTGCTGTGTCGATGCTACTATGTTGTGTTGTGTGTGATATTGTGGCACGTGGAGGCGTTATGCTACCCGTAAATACCGTAACGTCGCTACTTGCAATACCTGTAATCGTTATTGTTGTCATTCGTAATCGTAACCGCCAATGATAGAGCTACATAACATAAAATTGTCGTTTGGTAGTCGCATCCTGATAGATGGTGCTACGGCGCGCTTTGAGTGTGGTAGTATGACGGCACTTCTCGGGCGTAATGGTACGGGCAAGTCGACGTTGTTGCGCGCTATGGCGGCATTGGGCAAGGTGCAAGCGGGCGAGATTATCATAGGTGGCGAGTCGGTGGCAGATATGCCGTCACACAGGTTAGCGCGCCTTGTGAGCTTTGTCAACACCGAGCGTGTCGATGTTGAGGCACTCACGGTGTATGACCTTGTGGCTGTGGGACGTGCCCC
>JAFXBB010000105.1 GCA_017521945.1 Alistipes sp.
ATAGCTTTTGCAATAACCTTTGTACAGCTCAACATCTAAATTATGGTTATCATTGTAAACATCTGATTGAAGAGTAGATAATCGATATCGATTAAAATGATTCTCTTCATCAAGTTCAATTATGAAGTTTGGAGTATCTATATCGTATTCCCCAACCCTGGCAGGAATCGTTGTTAGAATACCTCCTAATCGATGATAAACATCTACTATCTCGTCATAATAACCAGATGCTTTCAACTCGTCAAGTGATAGTCTTTCGTGTGTGTGAGTGCTAAAATGTTTAGCACATATATCATTTAAAATTTGCTGTTTCTTTGCTTTTGACTTAGTATTAAAATCATAACGCGGTGAATCTATGTCGCTAGATTTAATTGCATTATTTGCTGTTAAGTTATGTTTACTAATTGTGTTTTGATCAGCTTGTTTTATGCTTTTAGTTTGAACTTTATTAAAGTCATATGTTGATTTCCCAATAACCTTAATAATCCCATTTTTGATGAGATTATTAAATTCTGCAACAGTGTAATTATTATTATTCGATGTACTTTTGTAATCGCTAATGTAGAATCCTAATTCGCGAATCTTTCTTCGTATCTTTTTCTGTTCTTCTCTATTTGAATTTTTTAAGTTACTAATCAAAGTCTTTATGGTAGTAATCTGTTCCTGTGAAAATTCAGTTCTTCTTTTCATTTTAAGATTGAATATGTTAATTAAAATTTTATCAATTCAATATTTATGCCGTTATTTTACAATATTAACCAATTAAATGATAATTCGCAATAGTTTTCGTGAAAATCAAAGGCATCAAATAAATCCATTACCTTTGTTGTTTTAGCAATTAGGATAATGGTGCGATAACCACTATCAACAGCTCGTGAGATACTCTTCTCGAAATACTCTTTACAGTGTGTCTGCTCGTCTATAAGACTGATTGCAACAGCCCTATCATCCGCATTTGTCGCCTCCAAGATGAACGACGGAGTGCCTATGCCATCTATGACCCTCGCCGAATTGTAGCCTATGGTGGCTAAGGCATCGATTGTTTGTTGTTGAATTGTTCTCATATTGCTATCTTTTAATCGTGATAATATTCGTGTAAATCGTAGTAGTCGGAGACATCTGACCAATCTGTGAAATAATCATTTGTCGGGTGGCTGTCACTCTGCTCATAACCTCTATATTTGCCCTCGGGACGATAGATTACTAATCCGTTTTCGTAGTCGAAAGCCTTAATATCCGATGCATTACGGCTTTTGTCTATATTCTTCCAATAACACTCGGGCTTCGTGCGCTCCTCTTTGGAGAAGTGGTCATAGAGATACAATGCGATAGCTATTAATGTCAATGTCAAATAAAAGTATTTGGTGTGATGCCACGTTAGACGCATCAGCTCCTTTATCTGTTCGTGATGATACATAGTTATCTCTGTGTTGTATTGCGTTTTAGAGCTTCTTGATAAATCTCCTCTACTCGTTGGCGTAGCGATAGTGGAGCGATAACCTCCATCGAGCGACTACGGGCAAGTAGAGCCATTACAAAGTCGTTTGTTATCCTTAGTCGCAAACCGATAATTAGTGAGTTTTCATCCTCTTCTATAATATGCTGTGAAGAGTGCAATGGCATACTCTTAACAAATCGACTATCTAACTTATCGTACCTAATCACAATATCCTCGACAGGCATATTCTCATCAGCCCAAATGCCGAAGCTATTGTCAAATATTTGGAGTATATCTTTGGCCTTCTTGGGCTTAAATTTTGATATTTTAAGTTCTACACTCGATATTCGCTCCAAGGCATATACTCTCAATTTATCCTCCTCGTTGTAGCCCACTAAGTACCATCGTTGTTGCGACTCTTTGAGAAAATGGGGGCGAATAGAGTGCTTTGCCACTCTGCTATTATCGCGATAATGTTCGTACTCAATCTCTATAACTCGGCGTTCACGAATTGCATCTAATATCTCTTGGAAACACCCGCCTAATGGTGGTCGTCTATGCTCAGAAATAACGCAATCCATTAAGACTGAGTCGTTGTCTATGCGACTTAGTAGCTCGAAGTTTTGTAGCAAGATTTCATATTCCGATGCACTCTTGCTCCTCTCTTTGATGATATATCCACCCGCGCTACGGTCATAGGCGATTTGGATTCCGAATAGCTCGTTTATATACTCAAAATCTCTTTGCAGAGTTCGTGTAGTGATATCACTATTTTTGTCGCTGAGATTTTGGCAAGCACATCTTATCAACTCCTCTTTTGAAGTTGCCTTTGTGCTACTAACTTTATTTGCTATTCGCACTAATCTTATTATTTGGTCTGTGATTCTCATAATGTTTCGATTTTTCACTACAAAGATAATAGATGTGGGCGACAAAATATGTCGTCATAAAAATTATTTTGCTAAAACATATAAACAAAGGGGACTGCCGAAGCAATCCCCTTGTGAATATTAACAAGTTGCGATAGGCTACTTAAAGTAGATATCCAGCAACTCCTTAGCGGCGATAAACGATGATAGCTTGGCCTCCAAAACACGCTGCTCAACATCGGCAATCTTAGCCTCAATCTCAGGATTATTATAGAAACTTGACTTCAAGGTCTCATTGATTGTTTCGTACATCCAATACTTATTCTGACGGTTACGGTTGGCCATAAAGTAGCCATTTAGCTCGATATGTTGGAGATACTGCTCCACGCCCTGCCATACCTCCTCAAGACCTGTACCCTCCAACGAAGAGCATGTATATACCTTTGGTCGCCACTCCGACTCAGGAAGAGGGAAGAGCATCAACGCGCCCTGATACTGAGCCTTGGCAAGTTCCGCCTTCTTGACATTCTCGCCATCAGCCTTGGTTATGACCATCATATCAGCCATCTCCATAATACCACGCTTAATACCCTGAAGTTCATCACCTGCACCTGATATTTGGAGCATCATAAACATATCGACCATAGAGTGTACAGCAGTCTCCGACTGACCCACACCCACGGTCTCGATAAATATCACATCGAAGCCCGCAGCCTCACACAAAACAATAGTCTCGCGAGTCTTGCGCGCCACACCACCCAACGAGCCTGCCGAGGGCGAAGGACGCACAAAAATATTTGGATTAGAGCAGATGCTCTCCATGCGGGTCTTATCACCGAGGATAGAGCCACCGCTACGCTCCGAACTTGGGTCGATAGCAAGCACCGCCAATTTATGTTTATATGAGGTTACCATATTACCAACAGCCTCGATAAATCTCGACTTACCAGCACCCGGCACACCCGTAATATCGATGCGCACAGACTTACCAGAGTGTGGCAAGCAACGCTCGATAATCTCCTGAGCCTGAGCATAGTGGGTAGGATTATTGCTCTCAATAAGGGTAATCGCCTGCGCAAGTATTGTGATATTACCCTCAAGGATACCCGCCACATACTCATCTGTGGTCATCTGGCGGCGTCTCTTACGCACAAAATATGGGTTTACCACAGGCTGATCTTCAACGCCCTTTGTAACATTTAGCGCGCTGTCGTGGTGATGGTCGAGATACTCCTTCTCGTAGTGTTCTATCTTCGTATATGACATAGCTGAAAAAATATTTCAATTGTTAACTCTCCCCTAAAGGGAATTAATTATGCGAAGTTAGCGAAAATTCTTCAAACAACAACCATTTACTCCAAAATTTCTCCATCATGACACTCTATTTTGCAATGATAGCTCCAAAGGGCAAAATATTTGGAAAAAAGAGCCCAAAATATTTCGTAGTTTCAAAAAGAAGAAGTACCTTTGGGTGATTTTTGTGTTAAACAAAAAGGGGAGAAGTTTAGAAGGAAACAACAAATAAATATTAAGTTAAACTTTATAAAAATTAAACACTATGAAAGTATCACACATTGAGCATCTCGGCATCGCCGTTAACAGCTTGGAGGAGGCAATTCCTTATTGGGAGAATGTATTGGGTCTAAAGTGTTACGCAATCGAGGAGGTAGCTGACCAGAAGGTTAAGACTGCATTCTTTATGCTTGGTCAGACTAAGATTGAGCTTTTGGAGCCAACATCTCCAGAGTCAACAATCGCTAAGTACATCGAGAACAAGGGTGTTGGTATCCACCACATGGCTCTTGCTTGCGAGAATATCGAGGAGCAGTTGGCAGACGCTGAGGCTCATGGTATCCGTCTTATCGACAAGACTCCACGCAAGGGTGCTGAGGGTCTAACTATCGCATTCCTTCACCCAAAGTCAACTCAGGGTATCCTAACAGAGCTTTGCGAGAACAAAAACAAGTAATCTAATTTGGTTATTTTGGCGTTGCACTTGTTCTCAATATGCTCATTTACCAAAAGTAAACTCCGCTATTTCGAACTGCGTGCGCCTAAAACTAACACAAATTATATCACTTATTAACAGGTGGTCGGTTTGGTTATTTTGGCGTTGCAATTGCGCCGAAAACTAACTCAAACGATATTACTTAAAAACACAAGGGAGTGGCAACACTCCGCACAACTTAGAAAAATTATCTAAACATTAAAAAAAATAGATTTCACTATGAGCGAAATTCAGAAAGCGATTGAGAAGTTGATGGACAACCGTCAGACAGCTCGTATGGGTGGTGGCCAGAAGGCTATCGACAAGCAGCACGAGAAGGGTAAGTACACCGCTCGTGAGCGTATCGCTATGCTATTGGATGAGGGTAGCTTCGAGGAGTTCGATATGTTCGTTACTCACCGTTGCTATGACTTCGGTATGGACGCTAAGCACACATTCGGTGATGGCGTTGTAACAGGTTATGGTACCATCGCAGGTCGCTTGGTTTATGTTTTTGCACAGGACTTCACCGTAACAGCAGGCTCTTTATCAATCTCATTGGCAGATAAGATTTGCAAGGTTATGGATATGGCTGTTCGCAATGGCGCACCATGTATCGGTCTAAACGACTCTGGTGGCGCTCGTATCCAGGAGGGTGTAAACGCTTTGGCAGGTTATGCAAACATCTTCCAGCGTAATGTAATGGCATCAGGTGTTATCCCACAGATTTCAGCAATCTTTGGTCCTTGCGCTGGTGGTGCTGTTTACTCTCCAGCATTGACAGACTTTATCATCATGCGCCGTGAGACATCAAACATGTTCCTTACAGGTCCTAAGGTTGTTAAGACCGTTACAGGTGAGGATGTAACTCAGGAGCAGCTTGGTGGTGCTAACATGCACACAACAAAGTCTGGTGTTGCTCAGTTTGCTGTTGATTCAGAGGAGGAGGGTCTAAAGCTTATCCGCGACCTTCTCTCATACATGCCACAGAACTATACAGCACTTGTTCCAGATCAGCCATGTACAGATGATATCGCCCGTAAGGAGGATATCCTCAACGAGATTATCCCTGACAACCCTAACAAGCCATACGATATGATGGAGGTTATCAAGGCTATCGTTGATAATGGCGAGTTCTTGGAGTCTGCAGCTGCATACGCAAAGAATATCATCACAGGTTTTGCACGCTTCAATGGTCAGTCAGTAGGTATCATCGCTAACCAGCCTAAGTTCATGGCAGGTGTACTTGATATCAACGCATCGCGTAAGGCTGCTCGTTTTGTACGCTTCTGTGATGCCTTCAACATTCCTCTTGTAACTTTGGTTGATGTTCCTGGTTTCTTGCCTGGTACAGCTCAGGAGTATGGTGGCGTTATCACTCACGGTGCTAAGCTTCTATTCGCATACTGCGAGGCTACAGTACCTAAGGTAACTGTTACATTGCGTAAGGCATACGGTGGTGCTTATATCGTTATGTCATCTAAGCATATCCGTGGCGATGTTAACTACGCATGGCCTACAGCTGAGATCGCAGTTATGGGTGCAAGCGGTGCTGTTGAGGTATTGCACGCTAAGGCATTGGCTGCATTCGAGAACAAGGATGAGAAGGCTAAGTTTGTTGCAGAGAAGGAGCAGGAGTACCGCGACAAGTTCTCTAACCCATACAACGCAGCACGCTACGGCTACATCGATGATGTTATCGAGCCACGCAACACCCGTTTCCGCGTAATCCGTGCATTGGAGTCACTACGCAACAAGCGTTTGGAGAATCCAGCAAAGCGTCATAATAACATTCCATTGTAGTAGTAAATTATCGGTTTAGTTATGATGATTCTTGTAACAAATTGGGGTAATGCATCGCTTATGGCATTGGTGAGCATCTGCTTGGTGTTCGTGATGCTTGTGCTTCTTATCTGTGTTTTGAAACTCTTTGGAGTTATCTTCGCAGAGAAGAAGGTGGCGGTGACTACATCTACTGCAGTATCATCTGACGAAATTAGCGAGGAGGAGGTGGCAGCTATAGCTATGGCTGTCAACCTCTTCTTTAATCGTCACGATGAGGAGAGCGATGTACTTACATTCCGCCAGAACCACGATGTTTCTGCTTGGCAGGTTCGCAATATTAACAAGCAGCTCAAATAATTATTTACTTACTAAGGATTATGCAGAAATTCAAATTTAATATTAACGGCAAAAGCTACGAGGCTATTGTTGAGGAGACAGAGCGCAACACAGCTCGTGTAGAGCTTAACGGCAAGAGCTACACAGTACAGGTAGAGAAGGAGGAGGCTATAGTATCTCCTAAGATTGCTGCCGTTAAGCCATCGTCACAGGGTGCAGACTTCGTTGAGGCTCCATCACAGCCAATCACAGGTAATGCAGGCTCTATCAAGGCTCCACTTCCAGGTAATGTCTCGAAGATTAAGGTTAAGGAGGGTCAGGCAGTTAATGCTGGCGATGTCCTTATGACTTTGGAGGCTATGAAGATGGAGAACGAGATTATGGCTCCAGGTGCTGGTACTGTTAAGAAAATCTATGTTGCTGAGGGCAAGGCTGTTCAGCAGGGTGAGGCTCTTATCGATATCGCTTAATTGCTAACTCTTAATATTAGATATATGAAGAGTGTAAAATTCTACTTTTCTTTGCTTCTTTCGGCAGTTATGCTCTCGCTCTCTATGCCAGCAATGGCACAGGAGGATGCAGCAGCAGAGGTTGCCGAGGAGGCTGTAGAGGCTATCGCTATCGCAGAGGTTGCTGAGGTAGCTGAGGTGGCTGAGGAGGCCCATGTAGCCCCAGCACAGGGCTCTGAGGGTCGTGATAATGCCGAGATTGACGCTGAGTTCAGCGTTGGTAAGGCTGTTTCTGACTTTATCGACCAGGCAGGTTTCAATGGTTTCTTCCAGGGCGACAACTGGAAATGCGCCGTGATGTTGCTCATCTCGTTCGTATTGCTATACTTGGCTATCGTTAAGAAGTTCGAGCCATTGCTCCTTATGCCTATTGCATTTGGTATGTTGCTCACCAACCTCCCAGGTGCTGGTATGTTCCACTCTGAGCTCTTCGCTGGTGGTCATGTTCACTGGGCAGACTTTGCAGCTGGCTCAGGTGTAGGTCTTTTGGACTACCTCTACTTGGGTGTTAAGCTCGGTATCTACCCTTGCTTGATCTTCGTAGGTGTAGGTGCTATGACCGACTTCGGTCCACTTATCGCTAACCCTAAGAGCTTGCTTTTGGGTGCTGCAGCACAGATTGGTATCTTCGCAACCTTCCTTGGTGCGTTGGCTCTTGGCTTCAACTACTGGGAGGCAGGTTCTATCGGTATCATTGGTGGTGCTGATGGTCCTACTGCTATCTACCTAACATCTAAGCTTGCTCCACACTTGTTGGGCCCTATCGCTGTTGCAGCATACTCATATATGGCATTGGTACCTGTTATCCAGCCACCAATCATGAAGCTGCTCACAACAGAGAAGGAGCGTAAGATTGAGATGAAGCAGTTGCGTACCGTATCACAGCGCGAGAAGATTATCTTCCCTATCGTTATCACCGTTATCATCGCCCTACTATTGCCATCAGCAGCACCACTTATTGGTTGCTTGATGTTGGGTAACTTGATGAAGGAGTGTGGCGTTACAGAGCGTTTGTCAAAGACCGTACAGAACGAGTTGATGAACATCGTTACCATCTTCCTTGGTATCTCTGTAGGTGCTACTGCTACCGCTGAGTCGTTCCTTAACTGGCAGACTTTGGGTATCCTTACCCTCGGTATCGTGGCATTCTCATTCGGTTCTGCAAGTGGTGTAATTCTTGTTAAGATTATGAACCTCTTCTCTAAGGAGAAGATTAACCCACTTATCGGCTCTGCAGGTGTATCTGCCGTTCCTATGGCAGCTCGTGTATCGCAGAGCGTTGGTCAGCAGTACAACCCTGGTAACTTCTTGTTGATGCACGCCATGGGTCCTAATGTGGCAGGTGTTATCGGTTCAGCCGTTGCAGCAGGTATCTTGCTTGCATTCTTGCCTATGTAGTTGATAGATGCTACTTAATAGAAATGGGATGACTAATTTACTTTTAGTCATCCCATTTCTATTTATAATAAACTAACGACTCTTCATAATCTCCTTAAGGTATTGTCCAGTATAGCTCTCTTTGCAATTAACGATATCCGCTGGCGTACCCTCTGCAACAACCTGACCTCCAGCACTACCACCCTCAGGACCCATATCGATAATCCAATCTGCCACCTTGACAACATCCAAATTATGTTCAATCACAATCGCAGTATTACCACAATTCACAAGACGGTTAATAACATCCAAGAGCTGACGAATATCCTCAAAGTGTAGTCCCGTAGTTGGCTCATCAAGGATATATAGTGTGCGTCCTGTGTCGCGTTTAGATAGCTCTGTAGCCAGCTTTATTCGCTGAGACTCTCCGCCCGATAGTGTAGTGCAAGGCTGACCAAGCGTCAAGTAGCCCAAGCCCACCTCCTGAATAGCGCGCAACTTATGATATATGACTGGGATATGTTCGAAGAACTCAACAGCCATATTTATAGTCATATTGAGTACATCATTGATGCTCTTACCCTTATACTTAACCTCCAAAGTCTCGCGGTTGTAGCGATTACCACCACACGCCCTACACTTAACATAGACATCTGGCAAGAAGTTCATCTCTATTGTTTGAAAACCCGCGCCACGGCACTCTTCACATCGTCCACCCTTAACATTAAACGAGAAGCGTCCCGCCTTATAGCCTCTAATCTGAGCATCGGGTGTAAGTTCAAAGAGTTTACGGATATCAGCAAAGACATTGGTATAGGTTGCAGGGTTACTGCGTGGCGTACGACCAATAGGCGATTGGTCAACAACCACCAACTTATCGATATGCTCTATACCCTCAACAGCATCATACTTCAATGGCTGGTCGTAGGAGCGATAGAGATGACGCGAAAGAATTGGACGAAGCGTACCATTTATAAGCGATGACTTACCAGAGCCTGAGACACCCGTAATACATACAAACTTACCAAGAGGGATACCAACATCAATACCCTTGAGGTTGTGTCCCTTAGCTCCGCGTATTGTAAGCCACTCACCACTCCCCTTTCTTAGAGTCTTAGGTATCTCAATACGGCGACGCCCCGTCAAATAATCTGCCGTGATACTTTCGCCATTACATATATCATCGAATGTGCCTTGAGCTACAATCCTACCACCACGACGACCCGCCAATGGACCAACATCAACGATATAGTCTGCCGAGCGCATCATATCCTCATCATGCTCAACAACGATAACCGAGTTACCAGCATCGCGTAGGTTTTTGAGGCTGTTTATAAGCCTACGGTTATCTCTCTGGTGCAGACCGATACTTGGCTCATCGAGAATATATAGCACATTAACAAGTTTTGAACCTATCTGTGTAGCAAGCCTTATGCGTTGCGACTCGCCACCCGATATTGTACGCGAGGCACGAGACAACGATAGATAACCCAACCCTACATCTATGAGAAAGCCTACTCGCTCGCGTATCTCTTTTACTATATCGCGCGCAATGGTCTGCTCCTTTTCGGTCATATACTCCTCTATATGCGACATCCACTCCGAGAACTCCGATATGGACATTGCCGATAGCTCCGCGATATTCTTATCACCTATACGGAACTGCAACGCCTCGGGTTTTAGACGCGAGCCACCACACTGAGGGCAAGTTTCAACCATAAGAAACTGCTCTCTCCATTTTTGACCGCGCTTAGACTCCTCATCCACATCGCGCATTATCCACTCCGAGAGTCCCATCCACTGGCACAACTGAGTACCTCCCGAAGAGGAGAACTCCGCCATATTGATAGTCATAGGCTCCGAATCGCCATAGAGAATTGCATTCATCGCCTCCTCTGATAGGGTGTCTACAGGGTCATCAAGCGTAAAATCATAGCGGCGACCCAGCATCTCCATCATTGCAAAGAGCATATTATTGTGGTGCTTACCAAGTGGCTCAATACCACCATCGCGTATGGAGAGTTTACCATCTGGAACTATCTTACGAATATCGAATACAGCCCTTTCGCCTAAGCCATTACACGCTGTACAAGCACCCTTAGGAGAGTTAAACGAGAAGGTGTGCGGCTGTGGCTCCTCGAATGCCTCGCCCGTAGTTGGACACATAAGGTTACGAGAGTAGTAGCGCACACCCTCTGTGCCGTAGTCATAGAGCATCATGGTACCCTTACCCTGACGCATAGCCTCACCCAGCGAGGTCATCATACGCTCGCGGTGAGCCTCACCAACAACGAGACGGTCTATAACCATATCTATGGTGTGTATCTTGTATCTGTCGAGCTTCATACCCGCAGATATCTCTCGTATCTCGCCATCGATGCGGGCATATATATATCCCTTACGCGACATTGTCTCGAACAACTCGCGGTAGTGTCCCTTACGACCCTTAACCACAGGTGCAAGGAAAGCTACCCTACGCCCATCGAAGCCCGAAATCATAAGGTCACATATCTGCTTATCGGAGTAGCGCACCATAGGCTCACCCGTATGTGGCGAATAGGCACGCGAGGCACGCGCATAGAGGAGTCGGAGAAAGTCGCTAATCTCTGTTACTGTACCGACAGTCGAACGAGGGTTTTTATTGGTTGTCTTCTGCTCAATGGCCACCACAGGGCTAAGACCCGTAATATGGTCGACATCTGGGCGCTCCATATTACCCACAAACTGTCGTGCGTATGACGACAAGGTCTCCATATATCGGCGCTGACCCTCAGCATATATCGTATCAAAGGCAAGGGACGACTTACCCGACCCCGACATACCTGTAATGACTACAAGTGAGTCGCGTGGTATGGCGACATCCACATTCTTAAGGTTATGCACCCTCGCACCCGTAACTACAATCTCGCGCTTTGCCATATTATACGCTATAAAAGGTATGACAACATATCATGCAACGATACCCACCCCATAAGGTCGGCGAAGAAGACCACAATAATGGCAAGAGTAAACCATCTGACAAACTTTACACCCCAACTCATTGCCCAATGCGACGCCATAACAGCTCCTATAATGTTACCCACACCATGCAATAATCCTGCACACCACTCAACCTGACCGTTGTAGATAAATACGGCAAGAGCAAAAGGGGTAGAGAGGAATATCACAAAACCCTTAATGACATTAGCCGTGACTATATCGAGGTTCATTGTCCAGATAGTTATGGCGAGTATCAGGAAGCCCAAGCCTATATAGATATATCCACCATAGAAACCTATGATGAAGAACCATAGGTAGTGCCACCATTTGATTTGTAGTCCATGACCGCCAACAATCTCTTGTTTATCCTTTCCCAATATCAAATATATAAGGATGATGACAAGCACCACGCTAAGGCATATCTTAAATACCGACTCGCTAACCTCAGTAGCCACCATTGCACCGAAGATATTACCCACGATAGCAGGCAGAGAGAGGAGTACACCGCTCTTGATATGAAGCATACCCTTGCGAAGAAAGGATATGGTTGCAGAGAGGTTTTGCAGTAGCACAGCTATACGATTAGTGCCATTTGCAAGACCGATAGGCATACCCATAGCCATAAATAGCGACATGGTGATAACAGAGCCTCCACCACCAAGCGTATTGATAATACCAACCAACACACCTGACACTAACAACAAAACTATTTCATTAGTACCCATATCTATCTCTAAAAAATAATTTCAAATCTATCAGCATCACACCCCACATTGAAGCGAGTCCTAAAGCGTGCAATATCCTCCACATCTATCTCAGCAACCTCGACACACTCCCTATCCACAGCATCTACAACGGTGCGACCATAGTGGTCTATAATAGCAGAGTCACCCACATACTCCAACTCCGGCTCCGAACCTATGCGGTTAACACCCACAACCCACGCCTGATTTTCGATTGCTCGCGCACGGAGAAGCGTTCGCCACACCTCTCTACGGGGCTTAGGCCATAGTGCCGAATAGATGATTGCATCATAGTCGCCACGATTTCTGCTCCACACCGGAAAACGCAAATCATAGCATATCTCCAAGAGGTATCTCACCCCTCGCCACTCCACAACAACACGCCTGTCGCCAGCCTTAAAGTGATCATCCTCGCCGCCTACAGAAAATAGGTGGTGCTTATCATAATACTCCACCTCGCCCGTAGGCTTTGCGAAGTACATTCTATTATAGTAGTTTTGCCCCTCCTTAACCACCACAGAGCCTACCAATGCAAAGTTATACTCTTTAGCCATGCGCACCATCCAGCCGAGTGTGTGACCATCATCGGCAACACTCCGAGGAGAGGTAACAAAGCCTGTCTGAAACATCTCGGATAGCACAACAACATCAGCCTCCACACCTTGAAACATACGCTCCAAGCTATCGAGGTTTGCATCCACGCTCTGCCACGCTATATCACGCTGAAGTATCGCTACTCGTTGTCTCATTTTGTCGCTATATAAAAGAGGTCAAAACATCTCTCATTCACAGGTTCTATAACATAATCCTCCATCGATATACTCTCTGTAAGGCTTCGATTTTGGCTATGAAGCTTACGGCGGTTGAGGCGGTTGAGTATATCGTAAGGTATCTGCAACACCCAGCGAGGCAACCACCACTGCATCTTCAATATATCAAAGCGCATAATCCTATGCACCGACTCCCTATTCTTTTGGTAGTAACGCCAAACACTCTCATTGCCACCCACACCCAAAGCCTCAACATCCTTAAACATCGATAGCAGGCAATTAAACTGCTCCGCAGTATACTCTCTTACATGCCATGGGTTACGCGTCAGGGACATCGGCTTATTTGGTGTGCTAACGATAAACTTACCTCCTGGCTTTAACACACGAAAGACCTCGCGCACAAACTCCTTATCGTGCTTTATATGCTCGATGACCTGAAACGACACCACATAATCGAAGCTCGCATCTGCAAATGGCAATGGTGGTACAACGCACTGCACAAACTCAACATTTGACGGTAACTGCGGTAGCTCCTCGGAGCGTGTCTTATCTATCGTAACATAACGCTCAGCATACGGAGCGATGATATCAACCCCATAACCAGTGCCTGTACCTATCTCAAGGACATGACCACACACGCGCCTCGAAGCCTCAACATAGGCAAGCCTTGAACGCTGAAAAACATAGTTATCGGTCACATCACGCGACACTCTCTCTGCCGTCTTTATTGCCATATCCGCCTACTTAACCACCTCAATTCCATGCTCCGTCTGGCGTACCTTACCCTGCTTAAGCAACATTCCCAAAGCGCGCTTGAAGACCTTCTTACTCATACCCGTAAGGCGCGCAACATCCTGTGGGTCGCTCCTATCGTTAACACCCAACACACCGCCATGCTCCTTAAGCATTGCTTCGAGCCTTATGACCGAGGTCTCAACCTCTGCCAAACCCTGCTGCTGAAGGCTGACATCGATACGCATATCCTCGGTAATCTTACGCACCCAGCCACGGCAACTATCACCCACGCGAATAGGGCGGAAGAGCTGATTTTTATAGATCATCGCCCAGTGGCGGTTATTGATTACAACACGATAGCCGATAGGTGTCTCAAATGCAACCAAAACACCCACCTCGTCACCGACCTTAACGGTTAAAGGATCTTCGTTATAGATGAATGGCTTAATCTTGTTTGTCGCCACACAACGACCTGTACGGTCATCTACATACATATATACCACTGTCTTCTGACCAGCGATAACACTACCCTGCTGATTGCGATTAGGGAGAAATAGATGCTTGCCCGACAAGCCCCAATCAAGGAATGCACCATGAATACTCTTATCCACAACCTTCAAGGCAGCAACCTCACCCACCTTAATGAGTGGTTTCTCGGTAGATGCCACAAGGCGATCTTCAGAGTCATGGTAGACAAAGACCTCAACCGAGTCACCCTCCTTCATATCGAGTCGTGTAAAGCGGTTAGGAAGCAACACCTCAACACCCTCCTCATCCTTTAGATATAGACCGAAGTCCGAAATGCGTGATACGACCAAAGTCTGTATTTGTCCAGTTCTCATAATATTATATTTTAGCGTATAAAGATACGACTTTTTCCCCTATTCTGCAAATTGTCACCTAATTTCGCGCCCGATATTACTTTTTCTTTGTATATTTGTGCTGCAATGAGCGAGCTTATACGACAGCATATCAAGGAGCAGGTGGCAATGTTACCCCACTCACCGGGAATCTATCAATTCGTTGATAGCAATGGTGTTGTTATATATGTTGGCAAAGCTAAAGATCTCAAAAAACGAGTCTCGTCATACTTCGTTGAGAGTCGTGACCACTCAGCTAAGGTTATAGTCCTTGTAAAGCAGATTGTGGATATCCGCCATATCGTTGTCGACTCGGAGCAGGATGCGCTACTTCTTGAAAACTCACTAATTAAGAGCCTGCAACCAAGATACAATATTCTCCTAAAGGATGACAAGACCTATCCGTGGATTGTAATTCGCAAAGAGGCATATCCCCGCGTTGAGTCTACGCGCCAACTTGTGCGCGATGGCTCACAATACTTCGGTCCATACGGCTCAATAGGCACACAACGCTCCATATTGGAGTTTATACGCAAGGTTATACCTCTACGCACCTGTAAACTAAACCTCGCACCACATAATATCGCAAAGGGTAAATACCGAGCATGCCTGCAATACCACTTGGGCAACTGCAAAGCTCCATGCGAGGGGTTGCAAACCGAGGAGGAGTATGCCGAGAGTATAGCCCTTGTTCAATCCATACTTAAGGGCGATCTACGCCCCGTTAGGAACTACCTTGAGAGCGAGATGATGCACGCGGCAGAGCAACTAAAGTTTGAGGTTGCTGAGCAGTACAAGCAACGACTCATATCACTACAGGACTATCAGGCAAAATCGGTTATTGTAAGCTCCAAGATTATCGATACGGATATATTCACTATTGTTCAAGAGGATGACAATGAGGCATACTGCAATTTCATCAGTATTCGTCATGGCTCTATCATAGCCGTGCAAACAATACGCATGAGCGTAGGTGTCGACACCGCCCCAGAGGAGCTGATAGCGCGAGGTATAGAACATATAACATCGGAGTTTAACCACACTCTTGCAAAGGAGATTATCGTATCACACATTCCAACCACCTCTATACTCTTTAGTGGCGTAGTATTCAACATACCTCAGCGTGGCGATAAGGCAGACCTTCTGGCCTTCTCACAGCGTAGCGCGCGTCTGTATCGTGCTGAACGACTATCACGCCTTGCGACCAAGAGTCCAGAGAAACATGCCGACCGCATAATGGAGGCTATGCGTCGCGAGCTACATCTCGAACGCGAGCCACGACATATCGAGTGCTTCGACAACTCCAACCTACAGGGTACCAACCCAGTAGCATCGTGCGTGGTATTCCGCGACGGCAAGCCATCAAAAAAGGAGTATCGCCACTATAACATTAAGACCGTTGTAGGCCCTGATGACTTTGCCTCGATGCGAGAGATTATAGAGCGCAGATATATGCGCCTACTGAGCGAAAAGGCAGAACTCCCCGACCTTATTATTGTGGATGGTGGTAAGGGTCAGCTATCAAGTGCCTACGGAGTACTAAAGAGACTCGGTATAGATAAGCGTGTACCTATAGTTGGACTTGCCAAGCGCATGGAGGAGATATTTTACCCCAATGACCCTGAGCCATACTACCTCAGCCGCACAGGCGAGCCACTAAAGGTTGTCTGCCATATACGCGATGAGGCACACCGCTTCGGCATCACCTTCCACCGCAAGAAGCGTAACCTTACATTTATTAATAGTGAGATAAGCCAAATACACGGTATTGGGGATAAGAGTCGCAACGCCCTATTCAAGCACTTTAAGAGTGTGAGCAACATCCGTAACGCATCATACGAAGAGCTTAGCGAGATTGTTGGCGCAAGGCGTGCGCAGATGATTATCGACTACTTTGAAGGTAAACTATCAAAATAGTATACGGGTGTCTATAAATTCGTTATCGATGTTTTGATGTTTACTAACCCAAGGAGTATAGAACAATATACATTTCACCCCCATAATTGGTCGTTTCAACCTATTTGGCGAGCATCTCAAAAGGTGCAATAAATAATCGCAACTAATTGATTGGCACACATTTTGCCATAAAAATCCGTTATAATTATGGGAGCATAGGCCTTGTGGAGTAGAATGCACATATTTTGCTAATATAAAATAATTTTGTAACTTGCAACCAGAAATATAAGTATTAACCATTAAAACCGCATTGCCTATCGAAGAATTTCTGCTCTGAAACAAACTAAAATAGAAGAGTATGAATGTGAGTGCATTGAGCGATCGAGTATTGCTTAACAACTACCTTTTGGGAGATAGGAGTGCTATATCTGAACTTATCGAGCGCCACTCAAAGCGCGTGCGTAGCTACATAGGCATGATGGTTAAGGATGATGCCGTAGCTGACGATATATTTCAAGAGACATTTATCAAGGCTGTGAAGGTTATTGACGAGGGTCGTTATACCGACTCTGGCAAGTTCCTATCATGGATTTTGCGCATTGCCCACAATCGTGTATTGGATTATTTCCGAAGAGAGAAAGCAAACAAACAGATTAACGAGCAGGAGGCTGGATATGATGTTATTGGCACAATGCGCTATTCGGAGAATACTGCCGAGGACGATATTGTCCATGGGGAGTTAATGGAGAGTGTGCGCCAACTTATAGACGAACTTCCAGAAGAGCAGAAGGAGGTGGTGCGTCTACGCTACTATTCAAAACTCTCGTTTCAGGAGATTGCCGAGCAAACAGAGGTGAGCATAAACACCGCTCTTGGTCGTATGCGCTATGCCCTTATCAACCTACGCAGATTGATAAAAGAGAGAAATATAATATTAAATTAGTCTATTGGCACAATATATCCTATTGGTGGTCGTTTGTTATGTAAAACAGATTGCCTATGGGAGAAATTGACACACGACTATTAAAATTGTATTCCGAAGAGCCACTGCTAATGAGTGAGGTAGTCAAGGATGATGCAGAGTTGTTACTCCTTGACACATGGCTAACGGAACTGTTCTCTAAAGAGGTTGAATAGGAGGTCTATGTTGTCGTTATGCTTGCGAAATGCAAGCATAACGCTACAACTTTTTTATTCAACCTCAGTCTTCAATTTTTCGATAAAGTGTCGATTAATAACAACTCTAATCTCGCGGTGCATGACCTGTAGCTCAACAGGCGTACCACCATATAGTTCACCATCAATCTCCAAAGGAGCCTCTGGAGAGGACTCGATACGCACCTTCTTACCTTGAGCATGGATAACATGACCTATGGAGTAGATTGTACCGTTAAACAATCGGCGTAGACGGAACAATACATGCCACCAATGCACAGGGCGTATCATAGTGACATCCAAAAGTCCATCATCTGCAACGGCGTCAGGCAACTGCTGAATACCGCCTCCATTATACTTACCTACACCGATAGCGATACTAAAGAGGAGGTTGTTAAACACCAACTCATCATCTATCCACACCTTTGTACCTGCTGCTCTATGTGAGAAGAACGAGCGCACAAGACACCAATAGTAACCACCACGACCGAGATAACCCTTAGCCTTGCTTGTAAGCGTGCGCTTAATTACCGCCGCATCAAAGCCCAAACCCGCCACATTTGCCATATAGCGCACCTGACGCACCTTAGACTCCTCGTAGCTCACCTCAGCTACATCCTGTAGAAAGGTATAACCCTCCTTAATAGCACGGATAGCCTCCGAGTAGCGTGTAGGGATGCCGAACATTCGTATCCAGTCGTTACCCGTACCCGCAGATATCATTGCTATGGTAATTTCGGAACTCTCAACACGCTTCTGTATAAATACACCATTTACGACCTCATGAAGAGTACCATCACCACCAACAACGATTATATGACGATAGCCATTCTCAATAGCCGATACAGTAAGCTGCGTTGCATGATGCTTATGCTCTGTAAATACAGCTTCGTGGACTATACCATTATCGCGTAAAAGTTTAGATATCAACGGATAATCAGCAAGTCCCTTCCCTGAGCCAGATGTTGGATTAACCACCACAAACCACTTAGCACTGCTACTAACGGTAGGTCTATCTAAGGTTTGTTCTTTCATGTTTGGGATGTTTATTATATGCGGTAAAAATATAGGGAGTGAATAAAGAGATGAATTATCTCCACCCACTCCCTAAGAATATTACTTCAATGGTGCATTAGAGATAGTGTTGCATAGGAAGTCATAGAACTTCGCAACAGATGCAATCTCAACCTTCTCATCTGGTGAGTGTGGGTAGCAGATGGTAGGACCGAACGAAATCATATCCATACCCGGATACTTAGCACCGATAATACCGCACTCCAAACCTGCGTGGATAGCAGTCACAGATGGCTTAACGCCGTACAACTTCTCGTATGATGCAAGCATAGTGTGCAAGATTGGTGACTTCATATTTGGGTTCCAACCGCTATAAGCACCCGAAAGCTCTACATCGGCACCTGCCAACTCAAATACAGAAGAGATAGCACCAGCAAGCTCAGCCTTCTCGGTATCTACTGATGAGCGCAACAAGCACTTAACCTCAATAGTAGAGCCATTAGAGACTACGATAGCGAGGTTTGAAGAGGTCTGAACAAGACCCTCCATAGCGATAGACATACGCTGTACGCCGTTAGGACAACCGCAGATAGCGCGGATAAGTGAGTGTGACTCAAGGTGTGGGATGATAACCTTAGGGCACTCGATAGGCTCAGCAAAAATCTCGATAGAGTCCTCGATACCCTCGAACTCCTTGATGATAACCTTCTCGTATGACTTAACATTAGCCTCGAAGATTGCTGCCTCAGCCTCGCGAACTACAACCACAGCCCAAGCCTCGCGTGGGATGGCGTTACGCATATTACCGCCCTCTACAGATGCAAGCTCCAAGCCGTAAGACTCAGTCTCCTGACGCAACAAGCGGAACAACACCTTGTTAGCATTTGCACGCTGTGTACCAATCTGAATACCAGAGTGACCACCCTTCAAGCCCTTAACAGTGACCTTGTAGGCTGCGAACTTACCCTCCAAAGGCTGCTCACGATACTTGAATGTAACATTTACATCCATACCACCTGCACAACCAACATACAACTCACCCTCAGTCTCTGAGTCGAGGTTAAGCAAAATATCACCCTTAAGCATACCGCCCTGAAGACCGAAAGCACCATCCATACCAGTCTCCTCAGTTGCAGTGAACAAGCACTCCAATGGACCATGTACAAGGTCTGCATCCTCCATAGCAGCCATAGCAGCAGCCAAGCCGATACCGTTATCAGCACCAAGAGTTGTGCCGTTAGCAGTTACCCACTCACCATCGATATACGCCTCGATAGGGTCAGTCTCGAAGTTAAATACCTTGTCGTTATTCTTCTGTGGTACCATGTCGGTGTGAGCCTGTAGGATGATACCCTTACGATTCTCCATACCAGGAGTTGCAGGCTTATAAACATAAACATTCTGAGCCTCATCAATCTTATGCTCCAAGCCAAGCTCCTCTGCCCACTTTAGGATATATGCACGAATGGCATCCTCGTGGTGAGAAGGGTGTGGAATGTTGCAAATCTCAGCAAAGTGCTTCCAAACCAATGCAGGCTTCAAGCCTTTCAAATTTTTGTCCATAATCAGTTAATTGTTAAAGTTGTTAGTTACTATTTATTTTCGTTGTTTGCTTTCAAGCCATTTTCCAACTCGTCACGCTTATCAAAGGCATCAACGATATACTTCACAAGCTGGTGACGCACGATATCACGCTTATCAAACTCCACAATACCTATACCTTCGATACTCTTGAGTATATCCATTGCGCGGGTAAGTCCACTATCCGAGCGACGAGGCAGGTCTATCTGCGTCACATCGCCCGTAACGATAAACTTCGCATTGCGACCCATACGCGTAAGGAACATCTTTATCTGCGAGAGGGTTGTATTCTGCGCCTCATCAAGGATAACAAAGGCATTATCCAATGTTCGGCCACGCATATAAGCAAGAGGTGCAATCTGTACCGTACCCTCCTCAATAAATTTTTGGAGCTTAGCTGCAGGTATCATATCATTCAGTGCATCATACAACGGCTGTAGATATGGGTCGAGTTTCTCCTTCATATCCCCGGGCAAGAATCCGAGCTTCTCACCCGCCTCCACAGCTGGGCGTGTCAATATGATGCGTCGCACCTCGCGCTCCTTCAAGGCTCGAACTGCCAAGGCTATAGCGGTATATGTCTTACCCGAACCGGCAGGACCTACAGCAAAAAGAAGGTCATTCTTCTCGGCAAGCTTCACAAGACGCTGCTGATTGACGGTGCGGGCGCGGATTATCGCTCCATTGTTACCATAGACAATAACATCTTTATCCACAGCTGGTGGCTCAACGGATAGCTCCGTGAGGCTCGATGAGAATGCTTGAGACACCACCTCCGAAGAGATATGTCCATACTTTATGTAATACTCCACAAGGGCATTCATCCTACGCTCAAAGGCTGCCACATCACTCTTAGCACCTAAAGCCTTAATCTGGCTGCCACGCGCAACAATCTTTACCTTTGGGCATAGCTCACGCATCTGCTCAAGGTAGGCATCCTGCGCGCCATACAGCTCTCTGGCATCAATACCCTCAACCAAAATCTCCTTTATAATCTCCTCACTCATATCTATTTAGAATAGTATCGTTGCACCCAATGACACCTTATGCGTGCGTGTACTAAAATCCACACCCGGGCGGTTAATTGTACCTCCAAGTTGGTTTACATTATCTTGCATGGCGTGGGTATAGCGTAGCTCAACAAGTAGCGCTCGGGCAACATAGACACCTACACCTGCTGTAAGATTCCATGTTGGGGTCGTAGCTCCAAACATAAGAGCCTCATACTCCTCTGTATATCCGCCACTTGACAATATACCTAACGACACACCGCCATTCAATCTCAAAGTCCCATCCAATAAGCGCAGCGAGAACATGACAGGCATCTCGACTGTTGATGTTCGAACATCGTAAAACTCCCCACGATAAGTCGCATCAAATCGCACCTTTTGGTAGACAATCTCACTCTCTATAGCAAAGTATCTGCCAATAACCACACCCATATCGAAGTGTCCCACGAAACCAAGATGACTTGCGAGGGTTACATCGGGAGAGGATATACGACCAATACCTGTATAGAGAGCGCCCACACCAGCACCCAGCTCCATTGAGATTTTTCTTGAGCCATGCTCTACACTCTGGAATGGATAGAGATACTCCTGAGCCATAGCCTTACCACCTCCCAAAAGGGATATCAACGCTATCGCCAAAACAGCAACTATATTTCTAATCCTCCTTACCATGCAATCTACTACACTTCGAATATCCTTCAAAGATACTCATTATAAATAAATAAACCAAAATATTGAGCAAATATTTTATAAAGTTTCCAAAATTCAATGATTTAGCTTATCTTTGTGGCGTTATATGTACATAAGAGAAACAAAAACGATATAAGATATGAGTTTAGTAGCAATCGTAGGTCGCCCAAATGTGGGTAAGTCAACACTATTTAATCGCCTTGTAGGTCAGCGTCAGGCTATTGTCGATGAGACCGCAGGTACAACACGCGATCGTCACTATGGAAAAACCGACTGGAATGGCAAGGAGTTTTCGGTAATCGACACAGGTGGTTACACCGTAAACTCTGAGGATATCTTCGAGGACGAAATTCGTCGTCAGGTGATGTTGGCTATCGATGAGGCTGACCTTATCCTCTTCCTTGTGGAGGTGCGCACAGGTATCACCGACCTTGATATGATGATGGCAGATATTCTTCGTCGCTCAGGCAAAAAGGTACTACTTGTATGCAACAAGGTAGACACATACGATCTCATCTACTACTCTCACGAATTTCACTCACTTGGTCTTGGCGAGCCATTCTGCATCAGTTCAATGTCTGGTAGCGGAACAGGCGATATGATGGATGCCATACTCGCAAACCTCCCAGAGGATACCACTGCAGAGTATGACGCCACACTCCCACGCATCACAATTGTAGGTCGCCCAAATGTGGGTAAGTCCTCGATGACAAACGCCCTACTTGGCACAGAGCGCAATATCGTAACAAATGTTGCAGGAACGACACGCGACTCTATCCACACGCGATACAATATGTTCGGCATGGACTTCTACCTTGTCGACACTGCAGGTATGCGTAAGAAGGGTAAGGTGACTGAAGACCTTGAGTTTTACTCGGTAATGCGCTCAATTCGTGCTATCGAGAACTCGGATGTATGCGTTCTTATGCTTGATGCCGAGCAGGGCATTGAGTCTCAGGACCTCAACATCCACAACCTCATAGTGCGTAACCGCAAAGGTTGTGTAATTGTGGTTAATAAATGGGATTTGGTTGAGAAGGATAGCAATACGATGAAGGTTTGGCGCGAGTTTCTTGAGAAGAAGTTGGCCCCATTTAGCGACATTCCAATCATCTTCACATCGGTAATCAACAAGCAGCGAATACTCGATGTTCTGCAGACTGCAATCCGTGTTTATGAGTCCCGAAAGCGCCGCATCTCAACATCGGAGCTTAACGAGTTCTTCTTGCCACTAATCGAGAACTACCCTCCTGCGGCAACGAAGGGTAAGTATATCAAAATCAAGTATGTAACGCAGCTCCCTACACCAACTCCACAGTTTGCATTCTTTGTAAACTTGCCACAGTATATCAAGGAGTCATATCGTCGTTTCTTGGAGAACAAACTCCGCGAGCAGTGGGATTTTTCGGGAGTGCCTATCCAGATATACTTCCGCCAAAAGTAGTATTCGATTATAAGTGTCTTGTACGGAAAAAGTTGACTCATAAAAAGAAGAATTATGAGTCAACTTTTTCCGTACAAGACATAATCCCCCTACCTCTTTTGCAACAAATGCAACAAATAACACCAAAAGTGTTGAAAACTAATTTCTTTTTACTATCTTTGTCGCATACATTGGAGTAATGTATATATTGATAAATAGAAAACAATTTTTATAAACATTTTAATTAAATCCAACAATGAGAAAACTATTTACTTTTTGTGCGACTTTGCTCGGTATTTTGAGCATAGTGGGTTGTAATCCTGATGATCCAGGTACTGGCAAGACCCCAGGTAATGACCCACAGGGTAAAAAGCCTGAGATTACCATCGCGGAGGTAGAGGTCACCTATGATTCTATAACATTTGAGGTAACAACAGACATTGCCGGCACACTTGGCTACACTGTTGTTCGTTCAGGCTTTGATACACCTAATTTTAACGAATGGTTCGCAGCAAACTCTATCGAGGTAACAGATAAGGCTACCATTACCGTTGACAATCTGAATGATAATGCGGACTACACTCTCTACGCCATTCTTCGCTCGACAAATGGTGATGTTTTGAGTGATCCAAAGAAGCACTCATTCACAACTCCAGATGATGGTCAGGTTAACCCAATTACAATTGACAATATTGGCTATGAGAATGCTACATTTACCATCAACCTCCCAGGCAAGATCTTGTTCCAGTGTATCGACAAGGCATATCTTGACACAGTAGCACAGACTCCAGAGTCATACTTCAATACTGAGGGTATTGCAATCCCAGAGACTGGTCCTATTACTGTTGAGTGGGTCAATGGCCAGATGTATGGTTCTATTGAGATGCGTATGCGCGAAGATAGCGTATATTATGTTATCGCTGCCACTTGCGATAGTGCTACTCCTTATCCAAACATCACTGGTGAGATCTTTATCAAGGAGTTCAGGACTTTGCGTAAGCCAGTGTCTAACGCAGGTATAACTACGGAGTTGAAGGATATCACATCTCACTCTGTCACTATTTCAACCACTCCTGACAGCACCATTGCGGAGTACTATGTATGGGTAGAGACTCAGGCAAATATTAATTATTATGTTCAGGTCGGCGGCAGTGAGTCATTCCTTAACTCTCTTATCAAGAATGCAAATGCTGGTTCATGGCACCTCACAGAGGCTAACGAGAATACATGGGAGAACCTTTCACCAAACACTGACTACTACTGCTTGGTTTACCTTATTGACCAAAATGGTAACGATTTGATGCAGAAGATTGAGTTCCGTACTTCTGGCAAGACACTTGGCGATCCTACTGGAGAGGTTAGCGTAACCCCAGCAGAGGAGAACCCTCACAAGACCCTTAGCGTAAACATCTTCTCAGCAGATGCAACCTCTGTTAAGGTAGCGTTCAATACAGCTGCCGACATTCAGGAGCAGCGCAACCAGGATAGAACAGACTCAGATATCGCACGCCTCTATGGCTACGAGCTTAATGCCGAGCAGGTTGAGGCTGTTCGCACTACAGGTCTATCACTCATCAACGAGGAGCTTTGGCCAAATACTGAGTATATTGCCGTTGTAAGTATCAAGAATATTGAGCAGACCGAGACTATCATCTGCTCTTCAGGTACAACACCTAAGAAGGCTCTTCCTCAGCGCGTTGAGTCAGACCTCTTCGAAACTCTTCAGGGCAAGTGGCTCGTATCTTACGACCTCATTCAGGTTAACGGTCAGAATGTATCTATCAAGGGTGCAGAGGTAACTATCGCTGCTGGTGCAGATGACAAGAGCGCCAAGGAGTACCGCGACTACAACCGTATCGTAATTCTCGGCTGGCCATTCGATGTAACTGCACAGGGTGTATTGAAGGAGATTCCATACTACTCGCCTGCCGACCTTCTTGATTCATCAAGCTACTGGCGCAACTACGAGTCGTTGGCATATCGTGACTACGGTCCTAAGGTATTCTTCGAGATTGGCGAGGGTGATGTTATCACAATGCCTTCTGAGAAGAACCACTACCTCTACAACTGGGGTAATGATGGCTACACACTCTACTTCTATGGCGCAGACTACAACGCTAAGCAGTCGGCACCTGCAACATTCCCTGTAACTCTGTCTGAGGATGGCAACACACTCACTATCGGTGCTTCTGAGCCTGTTGCGGAGTTCTTCTATGGCGTATATCGCCCATCAGTATTCCGCGACAATGAGATGTGGTCAGTTGCGACATCTGACATCGTGCTTACACGCGTTATTGAATAGTAACTCATGTTAATCTATTAAATATGAAGAAGATTTTATTTATGCTATTGGCTATCGCGGGCTTTGTGGCCTGCGATAGCAATGAGCCATCTATTGAGCCTAAGTTGCAGCTATCGGCAGATAAGAGCGAGATTATCGCTAATGGCGAGGATGCAGCGACATTCACTGTTAAGAACTCTGAAGGTGAAGTTTTGGAGGATGCAACCATCTACTTTGCCGATACTAAGGAGGCTTTGGTGGGCAAGACCTTCAAGACTAAGTATGCTGGCGAGTACTCGTTCTACGCGCAGCATGGCTCAGCCAAGTCGGATACCCTTAAAGTTACTGCTAAGGAGGATAACGGCACCCCTGGCCCCGATCCACAGGATAAGGAGCTTAAGCTAACTGTAGAGCCTGCAACAATCTATGTTAACGAGACTGCAACCTTCAAGGTGGAGCTTGACGGCAACGATGTAACGGCTGATGCTACCATCTATCTCAAGGAGGGTGATGTGGCACTTGAAGGTGCTACTTACACCGCTACCACCGAGGATATATATGCCTTCTACGCGACATATCAGGATGTAACCTCTAACACCGTAGAGCTTACCGTGCGAATGAAGATTGTCGAGGAAGAGAAGCCTATCAAGATTACAGCTACAGAACTTACTATCAAGGCTAATGGTGTGGACTCTACAAAGTTCACCGTTACACAGGATGGTGCGAATGTAACCGACAAGGCTACAATCTATGTGAATGGAGGTGTTTTGAACGGCAATAAGTTCGTGACAACAACTCCTGGCACATATACTATCTATGCAACTAAGGGTAACCAGACATCTAACGAGATTACAATCACCGCCGAGGAGGTTGTTGCTACAGGCAAGAGCATCGTCTTTGCTGAGGGCGTTACGCTCACTTCGGGCTGGTACGATGTAAACAAGAAGGCTCAGGGCAACAACGGTGATATCAACATGTGTTGGGCTGCTACATCATCTAATATGATTCAGTGGTTCCAGGACCGCTACAAGGCTGCGGGCAAGACTCTTCCTGAAGGTGCAACAGATGGACCTGGTGTTACCTCATATACAAATTATGGCCCATACGAGTTGGAGCTTATGAATGTCTTCCACTCAGAGTGGGATAACTCACACGGCGGACACATGCAGGAGGCTATTCCTTGGTACTTCGAGGGTAAGCTCAACGGTGGTGAGTTCGCTTCACCAGGCTCTCAGGCAGTACCTAAGACCGAGGGTGGCTACTGGAAGAGCATTTGGGATACCGAGGTATATCCAAATATCTACCACGGCTATGAGAATGTCATCGTTCCAGGTGTTGAGGGTCTTGACCTTAAGAACCTATATATCACCATCTTTAACAACTACTACCTCTGGGGTAATGGAACAAGTTATCTTGGAGCAGAGCGTTTGGAGGCATTCTCTAACCTTATTGTTGAGACTTTCCATTATGGTATGGCGGGTCTTACAATTAACTTGGGTGCCAACCTCAATGCAGCCAGCCATGCGGTAACATTGTGGGGATACGAGATTGACAACGCCACAGACCTAATTACACGCCTCTGGATTACCGACTCTGACGATTTGATGTCGGAGCCTAAGACGCCTCTCTTGAACGAGTACAGCGTATCTATTGACGGGGATAAGGCAAATATCAAACTTACGGGTAACACTCGTTATGGTGCATGCTATGTAGTATCAATACACCCATTCGCAGGATATGGCTCTGCTGTAAAATAATTCAAGGAGTGTTCTATAAAGATAATGGGGTGCGCCTCAAATATCTTAATTACGAAAAAAGTGTTGAGTTTTCAGCACTTTTTTCTTATATTTGCACAAACAATTAAAACTAAATAAAATCCAGTGTTTCCTATGAGAAATTTTACAAAGTTTTTATCTCTGCTTTTCATCGCAGCAATTACCTTTGTATCGTGTGACACAAAGGATAACATCACCGACACACCTACAGATAGACCAGAGATAACACTCGCCGAAAGTGAGGTTATAGCTGAGGCCGATGGTGGCAACTACAGCGTAGAGTATACCATCTTAAACGCAGTTGAGGGTGCAACGCTCACCGTAAAGGAGGATGCGGAGTGGATTTCAGATACCACTGTTGTAGCTGACAAGATTACCTTTGTCGTGGCTGCTAACGAGGAGGGTGTTGAGCGAGCTGCAACACTCGTGGTGGAGTATACCGATGCTGAACCACAGAGTATTAGCGTAAAGCAGTCTGCAGCTGAGGCCCCTGTTAGCAACATCCGCATCGATGTTCAGGAGGTGCATGCATCGTCAGCTATCACTCAGGTGACTCCCGATGACAATGAGATGTACTACATTATGTATCTTGAGGAGGTATCATATTTTCAGAACGGAGGTATTGAGACTGCTGAGCAGCTTATGGAGGATGACTCCTATGCTTTCGAGCGCAGTGCTGCCAGCAATGACATGAATCTTAAGGCGTATATGGAGGCTGCGAAGGTGCTATTCAAAGGTACACAGCGCGTGCAGTGGAGTAATGTACTCCCAGGAGTTAAGTTTGTATTGTATGTTTACGGCGTTCAGTTCAACGAGGATGGCTCTAAGTATGAGGCTATAACAGACATAGCCTGGGAGTTAATAGTTCCTGAGTATGCACCATTGCAGGATGTTGTCTTTAATATTACCACTGATGTTAATGGCGCCGAGGTAACACTCAATGTCGAGCCTCAAAACTGGGATGGCTACTACCTCGTTAAGGTCGTGGATTACACTAATGAACTTTATGTGCATGACGAGTCTGTATTTACGGACGACTATATGAAGATTATTGCCGACGAGTGGATTGGGGTATATGATGGCAACCTCGGTTATGGCTTCACAATGGAGGATATTCTTAGCAACACCTGTTATAAGGGCAATCAAAGCGTTGATATGGAGTTGTATTCATACACACTCTACTCTGCATTGGTGTATCCTATAGCGGAGTATGACGGTTTTGTACAGGTAGTAGGTAAACCTTCGTATATAAACTTCTCTACCGAGGAGGTACAGGAGTCAGATATGGACATCGATATCGATGTTACGAACTGCTATGTGCGTGTTGCAGATATCCGCCTTACACCTTCGGAGCCTGATACACAGTATATGATGCTTGTTACTCAGACTTCATATTTGCCTGAGGACTACGACGATGATTATCTCCTTGAAATGATCTTTGGAGAGTGGAACTATGCAGCCTTTACCTTTAAGGGAGAGGTTACTTCACACCTCAACACGCTCTATCCAGATACCGAGTACCTGATTGTGGCGTTTGGCTATAGTGGCGGCAAGGTAACAACCGATATATGCAAAAAGATATTTAAGACAGAGCCAGAGGGCGAGTGTGAGATTGAGGTTACGGGCGTAAATATAGGTGGTCCATACCTCCCATCAGAGTTGTATACCTATGACCCTGAGCGTTTTAGGTATTATGGTGAGCCTTATGCCTACGACTCTATAATGCGCATAATCACTATGGAGGTGCAAACAAGCGAGCCTACACAGGATATGTTTGTACATGCGTTCCCAAAGATGGATTATGATCATGCAGGTCATGACCTCATCTTCTTTGACTTGTTGATTGGGTCATGCGAGCCTTTTGAATATACTACCTTAATCACAGAATATATGCCATACTATGTATGTGCTGCGGCGTTCGACTACAAGGGTAATGTAACACCTATGTGGATGTCAGAGCCTCTCGACTGGAACAATGTGGAGCCTCGCCCTATTGAGGAGCTTGTCGAGAAGATTGATGCATACGAGTCTGGCGCTACCACATCTAAATTTGTGTTAACTTCGACACGAATGTAGGATAGTTATAGAACATGTAATTAAGGGGCTGACTAAAAAGTATGATAGTCAGCCCCTTTTTCGTTAAACTGAAAGTGTATTAAGGGTTAATCCATACAAATAGGGAACAACATTATACCCTACTATTTGAGAACATAAGCTGAGGGCTTTGGTTTACATTTTGTTCCATATAATCTCATACTACTGTGCCGCCTTGGATCAATCTTGCCCTAAACTCGCATATAGTGTGATGAAATCTCGCAACTTTTTCGTACCTTTGTAAAATGAACTTCAACTTAGTGTCGACATACAGCCCCACGGGAGACCAGCCAGAGGCTATTGAGAAGATTGTGCAGTCTGTTGCCGTCGAGGAGAACAAAGGCACCACCCTGCTTGGTGTTACAGGTTCAGGTAAAACCTTCACCATAGCCAATGCCATTGCACAAATCAACAAGCCGACACTTGTCATAAGCCATAACAAGACCCTTGCTGCTCAGCTTTTCAGTGAGTTCAAGAACTTCTTTCCTGAGAATGCTGTGGAGTATTTCGTATCGTACTACGACTACTACCAACCTGAAGCGTATCTGCCAACGACAGATACCTATATAGAAAAAGATCTCTCGATAAATGACGAGATTGAGAAACTACGACTTAAGACCGTGGCCACCCTACTCTCTGGGCGCAGGGATGTTATTGTTGTTGCGAGCGTATCATGCATCTATGGTTGCGGCAACCCCGAAGATTTTCACTCTACAAGCATTAAGCTAAGCGTAGGCCAGAGGTATATGCGCAAAGACCTACTTATTCAGTTGGTCAATGCACTCTATACACGCAGTGATAATGCTCTTCAACCCTCCACATTCCGCGTTACGGGCGACACCATAGATATAATGTCGTCGTTTGGGGAGTTTGGCGACCAATGTTTTAGGGTTGTTTTCTTCGATACGGAGATTGAGGCAATTTACACTATTGACCCAGCCACGGGTCAGCGATTGGAGAGCCTTGATAGTGTGACCATCTATCCATGCAACCTCTTTGTCTCTACACGCGAGCATATCGTGCGCGCCTTAGACCAGATACGCGAGGATTTAGGTAAGCAGATAGCCTTCTTCGAGCGCGAGGGTAGAGAGATGGAGGCACAACGCATCAAGCAGCGCGTAGAGTATGACCTTGAGATGATTAACGAGTTGGGCTACTGCTCAGGCATCGAGAACTACTCCCGTTATTTGGATGGTCGCGAGCCGGGGTCACGCCCCTTCTGCCTTATGGACTTCTTCCCCGATGATTTTCTTACGGTCATCGATGAGAGTCATGTAACCATACCACAGGTAAGAGGTATGTTTGGTGGCGACCGCGCGCGTAAGGAAAATCTCGTAGAGTATGGTTTCAGACTCCCTGCTGCGCTTGATAATCGCCCGCTGATGTTTCCAGAGTTCGAGAAGATGGCGCGTAAGGTTATATATGTGAGTGCCACACCATCCAACTATGAGATTGAGACAAGCGAGGGAGAGATTGTCGAGCAACTTATACGACCAACCTATGTTGTCGACCCTGCGCTCAATGTACGCCCATCAAAGCAACAGATTGACGATATACTCGATACGCTGAACTACACTATAAAGCGTGGAAATAAGGCCCTCATAACAACAATAACCAAGGCGATGTCCGAGGAGATGTCGCGCTACTTGGACAATGTAGGCGTTAAGAATGCCTACCTCCACTCAGATATAGACACGCTTGATAGAATAAAAATTCTCGACGACTTGCGCGAGGGACGCATAGATGTTATCGTGGGTGTTAACCTTCTTCGTGAGGGTATCGACCTGCCAGATGTCAGTCTTGCTATTATTCTTGATGCAGACAAGGAGGGTTTTCTTCGCGATGTGCGCTCCATAACACAGATTTCGGGTCGTGCTGCCCGTAACGAGCGCGGTCTTGCTATCCTCTATGGCGACAATGTCACCGACACGATGCGTCGCGCCCTTATTGAAAGCAACCGCCGCAGAGCAAAACAGATAGCCTACAACTTTGAACAAGGCGTACTCCCCCGTAGCGCCCGCAAGAGTAGCACAGGACAGAGTCCGTTACTTGCCGAGGGTTACAACGATGAGAAGGATAGCATCAAACCTGAGACACACGCCTATAGAGGTTTTGAACACTCAACAACCGTAGCTGAGGGTCTATCGAAATACAAGGCAACAGCCGTAGAGGAGAGTATCGATGAGCTTATAGCCGAAGCGCGAAAGGCTATGGAGGAGGCCGCCAAGCAACTCGATTTCCAGAGTGCAGCCAAGCATCGCGACAGGATGTATGAGCTACAGAAGATTAAGGATAACTCCAAGAGGCATTGACAACTGCCTAAAAAGTGTAACCCTCAATAGAGTCAGCATAGCCACTCCAATATGATGCTGCTCTATATTCATCGACCGAGTCGGCAGGAACATAAATCTTACGCATCGAAGCATTAGAGTCAAACATATAGGAGCTTGCCGCAGGCGGTATTAAAGGCATGCAATAGACATCTGTCAGCGATGAACAACCATAGAACGCCCGCTTACCAATAGAAGTCACACCCTTACCAATAGTAACACTTGTTAGTGCAGTATTATCGTAGAATGCACCATCACCAATCGAGGCAACACTATCAGGAATGGTAATATCGGTCAGTGCGCTCCAACCATAGAATGCACTATCACCGATAGTCACAACACCCTTACCTAAGGTAATATCCGCGCAAGTGGCACACGACATAAAGGCGTGGTCACCAATAGTGCTTACACTGTCACCAATGGTAATCTTCCCAAACTTCGCATTATAGAAGGGACCTTGGTTATAATCCGAAGCGTTAGGTATATCACTATTTATATTCAGCTCGCCTGTGCAGCCGTAGAAAGACCTACTCTCCATAGTGGTAACACCCGAGCCGATAGTTATATGGCTGAGATTGTCACATACCGAAAAGGCGTACTTCTTAATGGTGGTAACATGGTCAGGTATTATCAACCTCTTAAGGCTCTTCCACCCTCTGAAGGCGTAGCTATTGATAGTAGTAATATCCTCGGGAATGGTTATCTCAGTAATAGCCTCACCATCAATATACAACTCCTTGGCATAGAAGAGAGGGTTAGCCTGGTCATCAGCAAAGGTGATATTACACCAATGACTGAGGTTATCAATAGCCACATACTCAAGGTTACACTCATCAAATGCCCACTCACCAATAGTTGTCACACCTGCAGGTATAGTGATACTTTCGAGTGCCGAGCAGTTATAAAATGCTCCTCTTGCAATCACAGTAACGCAATCAGGCAGATAGATACTTGTGATAGTTGTGCAATCTCTAAAGGCAATGATAGGAATGGTCACCACATCATCATCGAAGGTAATCCTACCATAGCCTCCCTCGAAGGTGTGCGACACATAGTTGCCTCCAAAGCCCTCAGTCTTTTTAAGGTCTATGGAGTAGCCATCTTGTGTGGTATAGATAATCTCGTTGTTGGCACATGAAGTAATAATCTTGGCATCTTGAGTTATGGTGAAGCTACACAACACCTCGTCATCGACACCCAGAAGCCTGATATCTGCACTTCGCTCAACAATAGCATCATTCATAGCAACGGTAAGCACCACCTTCTCAAGGCGTACAGAGCGCGTATCGGAGATATAAATCCACGATTGCGCCTCCTCGGGAATATCTACAGTGTACTCTATATTGGTGGCTACGGTAACCGTAACATCAGCACCCTCGGCAACAACCGTATAGCACTCCTCTGCATCACATACAAAGATAGGCTCCTTCTCATCTGGCTCATCATCCTCAATATCATTAGGAACAAACGGACTCTGTATGATAGTGAATTTCTCTATTGCCGTATCATCTGCACCACGCAGTTCGATGGTTGCAGCACGGAGTTCTAAATCTTGATTGGCAACAACACTCAGCACCACGGTCTCGGTGCGTGTGGCGCGAGTCTCCTGATAGGAGAGCCACGAGCTGACCTCCTGAGGAATATAGAGGCTATACTCAATATTAGTAGTCACATTAAGGAGTACCTCGCCACCCTCAGATTTTACGATGTAGCACCCATCAGGGTCAATCACAAATACAGGTGACTCCTGGTCATTATCAGGCTCCTGCACACCATCATCAGGCTTCTCAGTGGGTATATTGTCGTTTATATCATCCCTCTTATCAGAACAGCCCATAGTAACGAGACCCACAAAAGATAGTAGTAAAATTAACAGTTTCATTATATCACAATTAAATTACTCATCATATTTAGAAGCTGTTTGGAATTTTATTAAATGAGATAAATCATTGCTGCGAGAAGAGTTTCGGAGTCTTTGAGGCTCTTTTCGGCAACTTTTCATTTGTGATAATTGGAAATAGTCCACTATTACCTGCATACCCCAAATGAAAATTTACACGAAATTAGCTCTCAAATAATCTCGAAATAAAATTCAAACAGCTTCTGAAGCTGTTTTGAATTTTATTGAAAGAGTTTGTTCGTTGCTGCAAAAGATAGTTTCGGCTTCTTTGAGGCTTTTTACCGTTATACTACTCCACGAAGTATGCTTTATTAGCATCGCGCTCTGGTGCGGTAGGTACTACATCATCAGCAGGATAACCAAAGGCGATACCGACCAATAGTTTATACCCCTCTGGAAGCTCAAGGCGCTCCAAATATGGTTTTGCCTCCTCATAGTACATTACAGGCACAACGCTACCGAGGCAGCATGAGCCGATACCCATACTCGATGCAGCAAGCATCATATTTTCAGACAAAAGTCCACAATCATACTCCCCGCTGTAGCTCTCCTCAGGGCAAGCAATAAATGCCACTGTAGGGGCATTGCGGAAGAAATTTCTAAAACCGGGCTGCTCAGCAAGCTTAGGGTTGTGCTTAACGGCAATAGCCGTAACATCGTCAAGGAACTCCTTGTTATCAACCACACGCACTGCCCATGGTTGCATATTCATAGCACTTGGAGCGTAGATACCGCACTCCAAAATCTTACCCATCTCCTCGCGAGATACAGGGTCCTCTTTATAGTCGCGAATAGAGCGGCGTGTCAGAATATTCTCAATAACTGCCTCTTGCTTTGAATAAACAGCATCGCCACACCTCTTATCGTTACTATCACAACAGCCTGTCATCGCTGCAACAGAGAGCATAGCAACAATAAATCTAACTATCTTCATACTCTTTACTCTTTTCTAA
>JAFXBB010000106.1 GCA_017521945.1 Alistipes sp.
CTAACGAGTGCCTATGGCTCTCGATTAGTTGTACTTGAATGTTGCCTCGTCTGATACAGTCAACTTCTTGCGACCCTTAGCGCGACGAGCAGCCAATACCTTACGGCCATTGGCAGTAGCCATTCTCTGACGGAAACCGTGCTTGTTGATTCTCTTACGACGAGATGGCTGGTAAGTTCTTTTCATTGCCATAGTTGTATCTGTTTTTTATTGTTTTGTTCCGCTTATCTTTCGTGTGGCATTCCACCACTTAACGCTTCTTTTGCGAGGTGCAAAGGTACAACGATTTTTCGTAATTGCAAACAATTCCTTAAAAATATTTCTCTTTTTGGCTCAATGTCTCAAAAAAAATCCCTTTTTACTCCTCAAAGAGGTTTAGTTCGCCACGCTCCACCTTGCCATAGAGGGCTGCTAACTCGCCAATCGAAGGAGAGATAACTGCTAAGGTGTCCTCAATAGCCCTCTCGCCACCGCCCTTTATGCGGTAGAGCATAGCGGCATACAAGGCGCGAAAGGCAAGCTCCGTATCGCTTATCTCGTTGTTATCGAGGATGGTGCGTAGTCGTGGTAGCTCCGCCGCCATACGCATATAGGTCATGCGGTAATGCTCGCCCACGGGTAGCTCCATAAGCTGGAGGTGTAGGTTGTGCATATCCTTGATAAGGTGCAGGGTATGCTCGATGTGTCCCTGCTGCTCCTTGCCCTCCTTTCTAAGAAGCTCCACAATCTGCATATACCAATTGAAGATATTCTCCTTCTGCTGCTCGTCTGTCCCCTCTGTCTTTGCCACAAGCGTAGCGTATATAGCCTCAGGGCTAAACTGAAGGGCGCGTAGTAGGTCCTCAATCTGCCATATATACAATATGTATTCGGCGATATTCTCCTTGCGTTTCTGTAGTGCTATTAGCATAACTATAACCAATCTGATGCGTTAAATGTACTCTTAGGTGCGTTAGGCACATTGCTAAAGTATGTAAAGCCTGTCAACTCCTCCAACTCCGAAATAGATATAAGGTCGTTGGCCTGTGGCTTGTGACCCTTGTCCTGCTCGTGGCACATCACAAAGGCTGCGCACTGTAGCTCCGAAGCCGAACAATCCTTCACTGCCTTACCCGTATTACCACTCTTGGTGCGTAGCAAGGCGTAGTAGAACATCGTCGGCTTAGATACATCGTTTCTGCCTCCAAACGAAATCTTCGCAGGACGACCTGTGTTGCCATACTCGTCGGTGTAGGTGTCGAAGTAGGTGCCTATAACCACATATAGTGTGTCGCGGCATACAAGGTCGTCGACATGGTCTTCGAGGTTGTTCCAAGCACCGCCGCCTGTGTTGAAGGAGTCGGAGTACTGAGGTGCTATGTTCGAGAAGTAGAATACCTGCCTATTTGTCTCGGTTGATGATGTGCGCTCTGCAGAGCCGAGCATGTGACCATTGTTACATCCGCTATCGGCATCCTTCTTATAGTATTGTATGTTGGATGGAATTTGAGGGTCCTGAGTGTAGGCATTTGTACGGTTTGCCGAGCCTTCGTACATATCGTGGCGAGGTGCTGCCACCCATACAGGGCAGTGATGCTCCGAAGAGAAACATACGCTGTAGTTGCGTGCCTTGCCACTGCGCTGAGCATTCTGCTCCGAGCCACCACAGATGTGGTGCGCGTAGTAGTAGGTCGAATTCTTGTCATCGCAACCATCTCTGTTGGCATCTATCTCAATAGGCAACTCGTACCAACCAGAACGATAGGTGCTACCCTCTGTTGGAGTAGGCTCTGGCTCAGGCTCAGGTTCAGGTTCAGGTTCAGGCTCTGGTTCAGGCTCTGGTCCTGTCTCAGCAAGGGTTGTAAATCTCTCACCGTCAAAACTCCACTCCTTGCCCTCGGCACGCACAAAGACATTGTAGTTGTATGTGGTCTTTGGCTCGAGATTATCGATGTGTAGCTCAATAATGCGGGCGCGCTCCACAGGATATAGCTCCATATTTTGGCTACCCTCGGTGGCAACCATAAAGCCCATCTGATCAATGGCACCATAGTCCGAAGCATCAACCGTAGCTATAAGCTTTGCAGATGTGGTCTGTATACTCTCAACATCGGTTGATAGAAGTGAGCAGCTAAAAGGTTTCTCGTCGTTACATGCTATGGCGGTCAATATCGCTGCTATAGCGCTTAGAATAAGTAGTTTATATTTCATTACTCTCTGTTTTTAGAATCTATCCAAATGGTTACAGGACCGTCGTTCGTAAGCTCTATCTTCATATCTGCACCAAACTCCCCTGTGGCGACCTTTCGACCCAAGGCGCTCTCCACGCTTGTCACAAACTCCTCGTACAGGGGTTTCGATATAGCCTCAGGTGCAGCCTTAATCCACGATGGGCGGTTGCCCTTCTTGGTCATCGCGTGGAGTGTAAATTGGCTTACAATCATCACATCACCAGCGATATCATGTACCGAGAGATTCATCACGCCTGCCTCATCATCGAAGATGCGTAGCTGAACAAGTTTCTTGGTCAACCACTCTATATCCTCCTTGGTCTCGTCATTGCCCACACCGACCAACACCACAAGTCCCTGCCCAATCTCTGAGTGGATATTGCCATTTATGCGGCAGTGAGCCTCTGTCACACGCTGTATTAGTAGTCTCATGACTGCGCCTCCTCAAAAAATCTCCAAAGGTTATCCTCCTTAGGTACGGGAGCTGTCACCGATATAAGTTGACCGCCTACAGGGTGCAAAAACTCCACCTTGCGTGAGTGTAGCGATATGCCGCCATCCTTGTTCGACCGCTTTGCACCATACTTCAAATCTCCCTTGATAGGACACCCCGTAACAGAGAGCTGTGCGCGTATCTGGTGGTGACGCCCCGTCTTAAGGTCTACCTCCACGAGCGTATAGTTTGTCGAGGCTCCAAGTACGCGGTAGTCGAGTATCGCCTCCTTGCCATCGGGCTTTGGTCGCTGGTGGGCGTGTGAGCGGTTGGTCTTGGGGTTACGCACAATCCAGTGGTGGAGCGTACCCTCCTCCTCATTAGGGCGGTTTTCAGTTATTGCCCAGTAGGTCTTCTTAATCTTCTGCTCGCGTATCATCTCGTTAAGACGCGCCAATGCCTTAGAACTCTTGGCAAAGACCACAGCACCACTTACAGGACGGTCTATGCGGTGTACAACACCGAGGAATACTGCTCCCGGCTTGTGGTCGCGAATCTTTATCATCGCCTTTATCTGGTCCTCCAATGCCTCAGTGCCGTCGGGGTCGCTCTGCACAAGGTCGCCAGTGTGCTTGTTGACAACAAGGATATGGTTGTCCTCGTAGAGTATATCGTTGATTGTAAACATATTATATAATCTCCCTATAGCTTAAAAGTGAAAGGTAGTAGTAGCTCTGCTGACTCCACAACTGTTGCTGTGCCGTTGCCTGACATGATGACACGAATAGGGCTTTGCTGTCTGCGCTCAACATCGACAATAACCTGTCGACACTGACCACAAGGGTAACACTCCCTCTCGGAAGGATTGGATGCTATTGCCAACGCCTCGATAGGGTCATCCGCATAGTTTGACTCGACATAGAAGAGCAGTGAACGCTCGGCACATAGACCCGCAGGGTATACCTCGCTCTCGAAGTTCGATGCGTGGAGCGTGCGCCCACTCTGCAATCGCACTGCTGCGCCCACATGAAACTTCGAGTAGGTAGCATTTGCATTTTTTGTCGCCTCCTCAGCCTCCTTAACAAGAGCATAATCCTCCTTGCCAAGCTCCTCCAACGCAGTGTAGCGGTTGTATGATATCTCCAAAACCTGTTTCATAGCTGAAAACATTTGTGTATATTCCGTACAAAGGTACAAAAAATAATTAGTAAAGAGAAATTAGTAATTAGCAAAAGTTAAAAAGCGTTGCTTCTTCAGGGGTTATTAAGGATAATTAAGGGCTTTTAGGGGTTATTAAGGGGAGTTGAGGCCTGAGGGGTCTAAGAGGCCTAAAGGGGAAATTAGTAATTAGTAAATCCCCTTTCTGCCTCTTCTGCCCCTTTACTCAAAAAGTCGCAGACTTTTAACATTTACTAATTACTCTCTACTAATTACTAATTAAAAAAAATAGCACTCCGAAGAGTGCTAATTCCAAACTTAGATATAGTAATATATTCCGTCGTAGTTGTCGATATCTACGGTGGTGCGTAGGAGTGTTCCATCTGCTGAGTAGTCTAAGTAGATATCTGTTAGATAGCCATTTACTACAACAGTGGTCTCAATAATATAGATTGTGTCACCCTTGCTGCGCTCCACACGATTTACATCGTCCACAGGTGTCTCAGTGCCGTATGCACTCTCAAAGGCTGTGCGTACTGCCTGTGGTAGGTCGTTGTACCTCATGTCGAAGCATGTCATCATCCATGTGCCATCCTTCTTATACCACGCCTCACACTCTCCCGTGCCAGGGATATAGAAGTCCACTACGGCATAGCCATGCTTACGCTCCCACTCTACATCTACAGCAGTAGGGTATTGATCTTTGAACGCATTGCGTGCTGATGATGGAGCGTCGTACTTTTCGCAACCGACACCAAGTGTCATGGCTGCCACCACGATAAATGCTAAGAACAATCTTTTCATAACCTCAATAAATTAGTCGTCTACATCTACAATGCGATAGCGACTATTGAATGTTAGCTCCAAGCCTCCGTTGAGTTTTACCTCAGTGTGCCCATGCTCACGCTTTATCTCTGTGATTGTGCTGTTGGGGTGCTTAGCCGCAACATAATCCGCAATCTGCTGAGGAATAAGAGCCTCAGGTACGCTTGTTCTGCCACAATCAATCTCAGTCCAATCGCCACCTCCATCAAACTCAAGTTTTGTGCCAGAACGGAACGCCACGGTGTAGTCGCTGCATACAATATCCTTGTCAAGGACAATGTGCGAAATCTCCTCACTGCCGAAGTGTGTAGAGATAAAACTCTTGGCCTCGGCTGGAAGCTCCTCGTAATTTATTGGTCGGTCGTTGTTGTCAATGTATAGCGATGTCGCAAATGCTGCTGATGCAGTAGCCATAATCGCAACCAGAGCTGTTGTAATAATTCTCATAATACCTTTTTAACTAAATTTCAGTTTATTTTCGTTTGCAAAGATTATGCTTTTTTTTGAAAATAACAAGAAATTGGTCTAAAATATGATTATTTTGTTCCATAGATATTTTTTATGGTTCTATAGTATTTCTTTATCAGGTAATAGAGTTGCCAAAGGAGATTGACAAATAAATCCAAATGGTTTCAAAACAGATAGTCTGAGAATTTATCTAAAAAAACTTCAAACAATACGCTCTACTTTGAAAAAAATTCATACCTTTGTATGACTGTACTTATAAATGATGAAATAATGGCTAATAGTAAGTATGTGCTGACAGAGGTTAAGCTTGGAGATAAGAGGTTGGAGAGAGAGTTTCTTGACCTGCCAAAGCGACTTTATAAGGGTAATCCGAATTGGGTATGCCCATTTGATAGCTCCATTCAGGGAGTCTTTGATCCTAATAAGAATAAGCTCTTCGAGGAGGGCGAGGCGATACGCTGGGTGGCGTACAACAGCGAGGGTGAGTGTGTAGGTCGCATCGCGGCATTCTACGACAAGACCCATGCCTATGGCTATGAGCAGCCTACGGGAGGTTGCGGCTTCTTTGAGGCTATAGATGATCAGGAGCTTGCGAATACGATGTTCGATGCTGCCCGCGAGTGGCTCAAGGGTAAGGGTATGGAGGCTATGGATGGTCCTGTGAACTTCGGCTCAAGAGATGCTTGGTGGGGATTGCTTGTTGAGGGCTATGAGTATCAGCCACTCTTTGAGAATCCATACAACCCTCCATACTACAAGGAACTTTTCGAGAACTACGGTTTTAAGAACTACTTTAATCAAAATACATACATCTGGAGAGTCTACGACGACGATGTAAATCAGATGGTTTATGAGCGTGTAAATCGTCTTATGGCTACTCCGGGCTATCGTTTTGCGCCGATAGGTGATGAGGACCTATACTCGGCAGTTGAGAAGTTCCGCGTTATATATAACAAGGCGTGGGCGCAGTTTACGGGCGTGCAACCAATGACCGAAGAGGAGGCGCATAAGATGGCAGATAACATGCGACCAATCGTAGATAGAAATCTTATCTACTTCGCCTACTTCAACGATGAGCCTATCGGCTTCTTTATCATGGTGCCAGACCTTAATCGTCTTATCGGCAAATACAATGGTAAGTTCGGCATCGTAAACAAGCTCCGCATGATGTGGGACTTGAAGATTAGAAAGAAGTGTGACCGCGTATTTGCCATAATCTTTGGTATCACCCCAGAATTTCAGGGTAAGGGCGTTGAGTCGGGTATTATGCGTTGCGCCCTTGATAGCTACCTACGCACAGAGAGAAACGAGTATAAGACTATCGAGTTGGCATGGATTGGCGACTTCAACCCTGTGATGAATCGTATGATTGAGCATTATGTATGCGCGCGCAAGCATAAGGTCCACACAACCTATCGCTATCTATTTGACAGAAATAAAGAGTTTACACGCTGCCCACGCGTAGGTCTAAAACCTCGCTCAGAGCAGGCGGTAAAGAACGAGTAATCATACAACAACTATAATTAAAACCTAAAATGAAAACAACAGCTTTTACAAAGTACCATATTGCTAATGGTGCTAAGATGGCGGAGTTCGCAGGCTACAATATGCCTATTGAGTTCTCAGGTATCAATGACGAGCATATCAATGTTCGCGAGAAGTGTGGTGTGTTTGATGTTAGCCACATGGGTGAGATTTGGGTTAAGGGCCCACGCGCCACAGAGTTCCTTCAGCGCATCACTACAAACAATGTATGCGACCTCTTCGATGGTAAGGTTCAGTACACTACAATGCCTAATGGTAAGGGTGGTATTGTAGATGATATTTTGGTTTACCGCCTTAACGAGCAGAAGTATATGCTTTGCGTTAACGCTGCGAATATCGAGAAGGATTGGAATCACATCTGTGAGCAGGGTAAGGAGTATGGCATGAACCCTGGCGTGGAGCTTGAGAATGCATCGGATAAGACTGCGCAGCTCGCTATTCAGGGTCCATTGGCTATGCAGCTTGTACAGAAGATGACCGAGGAGCAGGTTGTGGATATGGAGTACTACACCTTCAAGCTCTGCAAGGTGGCGGGTTGTGATGTAATCCTCTCAACAACAGGTTACACAGGCTCTGGTGGTTGCGAGATTTATATGTACAACGAGGATGCTGACACTATCTGGGAGGCAATGTGGAAGGTTGGCGAGGAGTTCGGTCTTAAGAACATAGGTCTCGGCGCTCGCGATACTCTACGCCTTGAGAAGGGCTTCTGCCTCTATGGTAATGATATCGATGATACAACATCTCCTATCGAGGCGGGTCTTAACTGGCTCACAAAGTTCGTGGAGAACAAGCCATTTATCGACCGCGAGCTTATGGAAAATCAGAAGAAGAATGGTGTTAGCCGTAAGTTGGTAGGATTTAAGCTTATCGACCGTGGTGTGCCTCGTCATGAGTATGAGTTGGCAGACCTTGAGGGTAATGTCATCGGTCATGTAACATCTGGTACTATGTCACCATGCTTGAAGGTGGGTATCGGTATGGGTTATGTGAAGCCAGAGTTTGCAAAGGCTGGTACTCAGATTGCAGTTGTAGTGCGCGGTCGTTTGCTCAAGGCTGAGGTTGTACGCCTTCCATTCGTATAGTGCAATACCAGGTGTTGGGTATGGTTTTTATCATGCTCAACACTCTTTTTACACTTTTGCAGAAAAAAAAGTGAAAATAGTGAAACAATTACGATAAATTATCGTATATTTGTAAAGTTTTGTAGGGTAAGCACCCTATGTAATGTGCAAACAAACAAGTTTATCTTATATTATAACCTTATTAACTTAAACTAAAACTATGGATGTAAAAGTTATCATGGCCAATTTGGAGGCCAAGCACCCTGGCGAGAGCGAGTACTTGCAGGCTGTACAGGAGGTATTGGAGTCTATCGAGGAGGTGTACAACCAGCACCCTGAGTTCGAGAAGGCAAAGATCGTAGAGCGTATCGTAGAGCCAGATCGTATCTTCACTTTCCGTGTTACATGGGTAGATGACAACGGTGAGGTTCAGACTAACCTTGGTTACCGCGTTCAGTTCAACTCTGCTATCGGTCCTTACAAGGGCGGTTTGCGTTTCCACCCAGCTGTTAACCCTTCAATGTTGAAGTTCCTCGGTTTCGAGCAGACATTTAAGAACGCCTTGACTACTCTTCCTATGGGTGGCGCTAAGGGTGGTGCCGACTTCAACCCAGTAGGTAAGTCAGATGGTGAGATCATGCGTTTCTGCCAGGCATTCATGCAGGAGTTGTGGAACAACATTGGTGTTGATACTGATGTTCCTGCAGGTGATGTTGGTGTTGGTGGCCGTGAGATTGGCTTCCTTAACGGTATGTACCAGAAGCTTGCTCGTAAGTACCACACTGGCGTATTGACAGGTAAGGGTATGACATGGGGTGGTTCTATCCTTCGTCCTGAGGCTACAGGTTTCGGTGCTTTGTATTTCACTGAGCACATGTTGGCTAAGGCTGGTAAGGATCTTAAGGGTAAGACTGTTGCTATCTCAGGTTTCGGTAATGTAGCATGGGGTGCAGCAACTAAGGCTACAGAGCTTGGTGCTAAGGTTGTAGCTATCTCTGGTCCTGATGGCGTATGTGAGATTCCTGCAGGTATCACAAAGGATATGATTGACTACATGCTTGTTATGCGTTCTTCAAACCGTAATAAGGTTGAGGATATGGCTACTAAGTTCCCTGAGGCTTGTAAGTTCACAGCTGGTAAGAAGGCATGGACTGTAAAGTGCGATATCGCTCTTCCTTGCGCATTCCAGAACGAGTTGAACGAGGCTGATGCTAAGGAGCTTTTGGCTAACGGTACATGGTGCTGCGCTGAGGTTTCTAACATGGGTTGTACTCCTGAGGCTATCCACGCATTCCAGGCAGCAGGTATTCTCTTCGCTCCAGGTAAGGCTGTTAACGCAGGTGGTGTAGCTACTTCAGGTCTTGAGATGACTCAGAACTGTATGCACCTTTCATGGTCTGGTAAGGAGGTTGACGAGAAGCTTCACTTCATCATGGAGTCTATCCACGAGGCATGTGTGAAGTATGGTCAGCAGCCAGATGGCACTATTAACTATGTTAAGGGTGCTAACATCGCAGGCTTCATGAAGGTTGCTGAGGCTATGCTTGAGCAGGGTATCATCTAAAACCTTTGTTGTGAAAAACCGCAATCTGCGGCATATCACAAAAAATCTATCCCACTTGGGCTGTACTTCGGTACTATCCCAAGTGGGATATTTTTGCGATATACCACATCTCACGCTTTTTGACAACAAATTTCTTGTGATAAGGGGTCGATTGCGGCCCCTAACAAAAAATCCCGACAATGGGACGTACGGTCAAGTACTACCCATCGTCGGGATTTTTGCCGAGTGTTGCACTCGGCACCCTTCTGACGCTAAAATTGGTTATTGGATCTTCTTTTGCGGTATACAACAGGGACAACAAAGACAACAGGGACAACAGGGACAACAGGGACAACAGGGACAACAGAGACAACAAAGACAACAGAGACAACAGAGACAACCGAGAAAGATGATACCCGACTTCGTTGTTGTCTCTCTCGTCTCTCTCGTCTCTCTCGTCTCTCTCGTCCCTCTCGTCTCTCTCGTCTCTCTCGTCTCTCTCGTCTCTCTCGTCTCTCTCGTCTCTCTCGTCTCTCTCGTCTCTCTCGTCTCTCTCGTCTCTCTCGTCTCTCTCGTCTCTCTCGTC
>JAFXBB010000107.1 GCA_017521945.1 Alistipes sp.
TGATATCAGATGACATATCTGCAACCAAAGTTACAGGTGAGTCGATATCCTCATGAATCTCAGTACCGTAGATAGTGTTGTTAGTAGTGATGTGGAAGTAGTCAGCATCAGTTGGAATAGTGTAGTTCTTTGGGATATAGCTGTAAGTCTTATCCTCAGAAGAAGCAACAACCTCTACCTCACCGTAGAACTTAGCCTCCTTAACTGCCTTCTTAGCCCAAACACCAGTCTGCAAGTATGCAGCCTTTGTCTTAAGAAGGTTAGCAGGAACCTCAAAGAACTGAGTAGAAGCACCACCACCAAGGAAGAAGATAGCATAATCCTCAGGGATGTTCAAAAGGTCACGCCAAAGCTGCTCAACCTCAGCCATTACACGCTCCCAACCTGGAGTACGGTGTGAAATCTCAAGAATACCGATACCTGTGTTGTCGAAGTCTCGGATAGCCTCGATAGCAGCCTCAATAGCCTGCTTTGGAAGTACGCACGGACCTGCGTTAAAATTGTGTTTCATAAGTTTAATGTGTTTTGAAAAGTTTGTATTTGGTTAACTAAAATCTTTATTCTGTCTGCATATTAATGCGTAAGCACACCTCAAGCGCGCGCCCCCGCATCTATAGTCACACAAAGATAGTGATTATTTTACCATTTTCAAAATATTCTACGATAAAAACATTAAAATTCACTACAATCGTCTTGCACCATCAGAGATAACCACCGAGTAAACCTTTGGTTCGTGACCATATTTTTCAGCAAACTTAGCCTTGGCAGTAGCAATAAAATCATCGTAAAGTTCTGTCTTTACAAGGTTGATTGTACAGCCGCCAAAGCCTCCGCCCATAATGCGCGAGCCTGCAACGCCACACTCCTTAGCAACAATCGCCAAAAAGTCAAGCTCCTCGCACGACACCTCATAATCCTTCGACATACCCCAATGAGTCTCATACATGCGTTTGCCGACACTCTCATAGTCGTTACGCACCAATGCCTCACATACATCCAAGACACGCTGCTCCTCACCAATAACATAGCGCGCGCGTTTGTAGTCCTCCTCAGAAATCTTATCTTTAATAGCATCCAACTGCTCCATAGTAGCACCGCGCAAGAACTCCTGACCAAGTACGGTGGCAACCCTCTCACAAGATGCACGACGATCGTTATATGGCGAGCCTACCAACTCATGCTTTACTACCGAATCGAGCAGAACAACCTTGTAGCCATACTTCTCAGGGTCAAACGGAAAGTACTCAAACTCCATAGAGCGACAATCAAGACGCATCAAGTGTCCAGCTTTGCCGAATATAGATGCAAACTGATCCATAATACCACACTTTACGTCGCAGTAATTATGCTCTGTCGACTGACCAATACGCGCCAACTCAAAGCGATCGATACCCAAAGAAAACAACTCATTAAGGGCGTTGGCAAATGTAGATTCAAGAGCTGCAGACGAACTCATACCCGCACCAAGAGGCACATCACCAGAAAAGGCAGTATCGAAACCTGCAATCCTACCACCACGCTTTTGAATTTCGCGGCACACACCAAAGATATAGCGAGCCCAGCTTGCCTCAGGAGCATCAGCCTCCTCAAGACCAAACTCCGCATAGTCATCCAAATCTACGGCATAGGCACGCACCTTATCTGTACCATTAAGCTTAATTTCGGCCACCATCGCCTTATCGATAGCTCCCGGAAAGACAAAACCGCCGTTATAGTCAGTATGCTCACCTATAAGATTAATTCTACCCGGAGAGGTAAACAACTCACCCTGTGTATTAAACTTCTCAGCAAACTTCTCGTTGATACGCTTCACATTCATAATTTATGTAGTTTTAGAATTTCATTCACAAATATCCTTACAAAGTTAGCAATTTTATCTCTACAATGCAACACCAAATATCAGATTTTATAGTATATTTGCACTATGGAACGACGCGATAAAGTATTTGAGTGGCTCACAAGTCACAATATTGAGTTCTCTTGGTACGAACACCCAGAGGCTCCAACAATTGAAATAGCTCGCCAATATTGGCGCAAAGATGGCTCTAAGCACTGCAAGAACCTATTTTTCAGAAACCATAAGGGCAATCGTCACTACTTGGTGGTCTTCGACTCGGAGCAATCTATGGCGATACATGATTTAGAACATATTCTCAAACAAGGCAAGCTCTCCTTTGCATCGCCCGAGCGCATGGATAAGTGGCTTGGGTTATGTCCTGGATCGGTATCTCCATTTGGTCTAATCAACGACACTGAGAACCATGTACATCTATTTCTTGATGAGACACTTAAGCAGCAGTCGGCATTAAGTTTTCATCCTAACGACAACCGTTTTACAGTTGTTATATCGCGCGAGGAGTTTGAACGATATCTCACAATGGTGGGTAATACATACGAGTACATAAAGCTATACTAATATGTGTAAGGTGGGTGACTAAAAGGTAAAAAGTCACCCACTTATTATTCGGGGAGGATAAAGGAAGTGGTTTTAGGTATGCAAGCAATTTGCTGTTAAAGGGACCAATCTCATACAACACTCTCAGAATATCGAGGTGCTAATTCTGCAAGCGGTAGTAGATGATATCATCTAACATTAATGAACGACAAAAAACTTTTAATTCAACCTCGCTACTTATATAAATATAGGTGTTAATCCTCCATTACCGACTGTAAATCGACCTCCGTAAGTCTTCCTTGCGCAAATAGTAGCGTACGCGAAGGATACTGCTCAATAAGTGAAATATTGTGTGTAGACATAATTACCGCACACCCTGTCTCAACAATGCGACGGAAAACTAACATAATCTCCTCAGCGGTCTTAGGGTCGAGATTACCCGTAGGCTCATCGGCAAGAATTAGGCGTGGTCGGTTGACCAAAGCGCGGGCAATGGCAAGACGCTGCTGCTCTCCTCCCGATAGTTCAAAAGGCATCTTATAACTCTTATTTGCCAAATCCACAAGGCTCAATACCTCGTCAATCCGCTGGCGGATATCATCATCATCCTTCCACCCTGTAGCGCGCATAACATCGTATAGGTTGTAGAATACATTTCTATCGGTTAGGAGCTGAAAGTCTTGAAATACAATACCCATAGAGCGTCTTAAATATGGTATTTGACGGCGCTTTATATTCTTAAGACTAAACCCAACAACCTCGCCTTCGCCACCAGCAATATCAACCTCGGCATAAAGAGTTTTAAGGAGCGTACTCTTACCAGAGCCTACACGACCAATCAGATAGACCAACTCACCCTCATCAACTGCAAGATTGATATTAGACAACACAAGGTCATTCTTCCCATCTTCACCACGACGGCCCTCGCCCAAATATACCGAGACATCTCTAAGTTCTACAACTCTCCTACTACTCATATCTTTTACATATTGTATAATACGCAAAATTAGAAAATATTTTTGTGTTAGCAAAATTTTCACTATTTTTGCACTCGCATCTGAATTGCCACAGGTGCCACGATGACTATATCGCTGTAAAGCTATCCTAAGAACAGGCAAAGCTTTGAGGACTCTCTCAATAAAGAAGATGTCGCGGATGTCCTTTGTTGAGATTATATGAAGGCTATTTTTTTTGAGCAGATTGTGCTTTTGGCTTCGCAGGCAATAGCGAGCTATTGTCAAGAAGTCAAAACAATAAGTAGCCGACAATGTAACCTTGAGGTATGCAACTCATCAAAGAAGATGTCGTAGATGCTCTTTGTTGAGATTATATGAAGGCTATTTTTTTGAGCAGATTGTGCTTTTGGCTTCGCAGGCAATAGCGAGCTATTGTCAAGAAGTCAAAACAATAATATGCAAAAAAGAGACTCAGAGAAGCCAACAAAGGATATCTGCGCCATCTTCAAAAGGGGGTGACCGGTTTTGACAGCAGGTAGAATTCGATTGTAAGCATGTCGAGCCTTGTGTGGGGTCTCGTTAAACTGAACGCTCAAGCTATAAATGGCAATAACAATTATGCACTCGCTGCTTAATTATCTGGGATAATTAGCTTAATCGCGTGACCCAAGGAGGTCGCATGACGAGTATCCCGAGAGGCCGTTCCGCTCTTTAACGGCTAATCACTATGGGGTATCATCAATTAAGAGATAGCGTGATATGTGCCTCGGTTATCATGCGAGATTTAGGGGCTGGGACTTGAGTTTGGCTGCTGCCTGCCTGGCTTAAGTAGAAGGATTAAACGGTCAGCTAAACATGTAGAAAGCTCTGGGGTTCCTTGTTTGGACGCGGGTTCGACCCCCGCCACCTCCACTTTGGTCTGCGATTTATTGTCGCAGACTTTTTTTGTTGCGTAAAGGCGTGCAACCTCGCGGTTGCTGAGTGTGATGAGTAGCTTGTGTATTTATGAGCAAGCTCCCCACACTTGTTATCACTGCACTACACAACAACTTAGCACTACAGAAGTGAAATTTAAGAAAAAATATTTGACAAAAGTGTAGGTAGTTTGCAAAATTATATGTACATTTGTTTGGTTAATTCCGTAATTAGAGAAAACCAAACATTTAACAATCTATAAAACTACTGTCGTATGGCAAAAATCAAAGGAACAGTTGTCGTCGATACAGAGCATTGTAAGGGTTGTGGTGTATGTGTTGCATCATGTCCTACAAAGACGCTCGGTCTATCGAACGAGGTTAATGGAAAGGGCTATCCTTTCGCTATGATGGTTGAGCCGGATAATTGTACTGGTTGCGCATCTTGCGCTATCATCTGTCCGGATAGTTGTCTAACGGTGTATCGCCAAAAATTCGAGTAAACTATGGCAGAGAAAGAGGTAAAACTTATGAAAGGCAACGAAGTGATTGCTCATGCAGCAATTCGCTACGGTTGCGACGGCTATTTCGGCTACCCTATCACTCCACAGTCGGAGGTTATGGAGACACTTATGGAGCTTAAGCCTTGGGAGACTACAGGTATGGTTGTTCTTCAGGCTGAGTCTGAGGTATCTTCAATTAACATGGTTTATGGTGGTGCATCTACAGGTAAGCGTGTTATGACATCATCATCATCTCCGGGTGTCAGCCTTATGTCTGAGGGTTTGAGCTACTTGGCAGGTGCTGAGCTTCCATGTGTTATTGTTAACTGCCAGCGTGGTGGTCCGGGTCTTGGTACTATCCAGCCTTCACAGTCTGACTATTTCCAGGCATGTAAGGGTGGCGCCCACGGTGACTTCCACCTTATCGTACTTGCTCCTAACTCTGTTCAGGAGATGCACGACTTCGTGGCAGATGCTTTCGAGCTTTCGTTCAAGTATCGCAACCCTGCTATGATTTTGGCTGATGGTTGTATCGGTCAGATGATGGAGAAGGTTGTTCTTGCTCCACAGCGTCCTCGTAAGACCAAGGAGGAGATTGCTGCAGAGTGCAAGAGCTGGGCATTGCTTGGTAAGACCGATGACCGCGAGCGCAATGTAATCACTTCATTGGAGCTTAAGTCTGAGGTTATGGAGGTTAACAACCAGCGTCTTCAGGCTAAGTACCGTGCAATGGAGGAGAACGAGGTACGCTATGAGGCTATCCAGTGCGAGGATGCAGATTATGTAATCGTTGCATTCGGTTCTTCATCTCGTATTTGCTCTGCTACTGTTGAGATGGCACGCGCTGAGGGTATTAAGCTCGGTTTGTTGCGTCCTATCACTCTATATCCATTCCCTAAGAAGCCTATCGAGGAGCTTGCTGCTCGTGGTGTTAAGGGATTCCTCTGCGCCGAGCTTAATGCTGGTCAAATGGTTGAGGATGTACGCCTTGCAGTAAATGGTAAGGCTCCAGTTGAGCATTATGGTCGTCTTGGTGGTATGCTATTCTCACCAGATGAGGTACTTAAAGCACTTAAAGAGAAACTATTAAATCGATAAGACTATGGCAGAAGTTGAAATCAAAAAGGAGAATTTGGTATTTGGCAAGTCTAAGCTTATCTTGCCTAATGTAATGCACTACTGCCCAGGTTGTAGCCACGGTACAGTTCACAAGCTCGTTGCTGAGGTAATCGAGGAGATGGGTTTGGAGCATGACACTATCGGTGTATCACCTGTAGGTTGCTCAGTATTTGCATACAACTATATTGATATTGATTGGGCTCAGGCAGCTCACGGTCGTGCTTGCGCAGTAGCTACTGCTATCAAGCGTGTAAACCCAGAGAAGATGGTCTTCACATATCAGGGTGATGGCGATATGTCAGCTATCGGTACAGGTGAGACTATTCACGCTGCTGCTCGTGGTGAGAACATTGTTGCTATCTACATCAACAACGCTATCTATGGTATGACAGGTGGTCAGATGGCTCCTACAACACTTTTGGGCATGAAGACTGCGACTACACCTTATGGTCGTGACCCTAAGCTCAATGGTTACCCATACAAGATTGGTCAGATGTTGGCTCACTTGGACGGTGTATGTTATGTTACTCGTCAGAGTGTTCACACTCCTGCGAATGTTCGTAAGGCAAAGAAGGCTATCCGTCACGCATTTGAGAATGCTATGGCAGGTAAGGGCTTCAACCTCGTGGAGATTGTTGCAACTTGTAACTCAGGCTGGAAGCTATCACCTGTTGCTTCAAACGAGTGGCTTGAGCAGAATATGTTGCCATTCTATGAGCTTGGCGATTTGAAGGACACAACTAAAGAGTAAGCATTTATGAAAGAGACAATAATCATTGCAGGTTTCGGAGGACAGGGCGTCCTCACTATGGGTAAGATTTTGGCTTACTCTGGCATTATGCAGGACATGGAGGTAACATGGATGCCTTCATACGGTCCTGAGATGCGTGGTGGTACCGCTAATGTAACCGTTATCCTTTCGGATAGCGCAATATCTTCACCTATTGCTCACGAGTTCGATTGCGTAGTTGTTCTCAACCAGCAGTCAATGGATAAGTTTGAGGCTCAGGTAAAGCCGGGTGGCGTTCTCATCTACGACACAAATGGTATCACTCACCACCCAACTCGTACAGACATCAGCATCTACCAGATTGATGCTACTGCTGAGTGTGCACGCTTGGGTCAGGCTAAGCTCTTCAATACCATGATTTTGGGTGCATACCTTAAGGTTCGCCCTGTGGTTAAGATGGAGAATGTTATGGAGGGTCTTAAGAAGACTTTGCCAGAGCGTGCTTGGAAGATGCTTCCACAGAACGAGGAGGCTATCAAGCATGGTGGCGAGATTATTCGTCAGATTCGCTAATCCATTAGCCTAATATCACAAAGTGGGGGTGACTAAAAATAGTCACTCCCTTTTGTTTGGAGTTAAATAAAAAGATGTAGTTTTAGGCTTGCGAACAATCTGTTGTTAAAGCTATTAAAGGAACTCATCAAATACAACGCTCTGCCTATTTCGAGATAATTATTTTAGTGGAAGTAGATGATGCTATTTAAGGGGTGTTCTATACATTAGTAAATATGCTACTGGTTGTTCATAGAATCTATTTCTGCTGCTTTTGAGCTTGTTCTGTCTACATGTATTTAATCATAATCAACGATATCGGATAGTGAGAATATAATAATTATTAAACTATTTTAGCAAAACGGTTGCATTTGTAAGATTTTTTTTGTAGCTTTGTCATGACTTAAATTTTTGCTATGAAGAAATTACTGCTCAGCATATTTGCTATATTGGTAATCATACCGTCACTAAATCGCGCATCGGCTCAAATCGATGAGGATTTTCGTTTCGGTTTACACGCTGGTGCGTATTTGGGTGCCAACGCTCTAACAGGCGGTGTTTATGGCACATACGGACTTGATGACTGGTTAAATATGGAGGTAGGTGTCAACTATATACTTAAGCCATACAGTTTTCTTGATGTATATTGCGACTTGCAGGTATTGTTAGAGATTACTTCATTCTGGCACATCTTTCCTATCGTTGGTATAAGTATTCACGATATAGATACTCCACCACGACCACTTGAGGAGATGAATCCCTTAATTGCCGAATCAGGTCTTACAATGCTTGACGGATGGACACCGGGTATTAATATTGGCATGGGTGTCTATTATGACCTCAGTTACAGATGGCGCGTTTCGGGACAGATAAAGATGCTACGCCGTCTTCCACAAGGAATGCACAAGAGTTCGATAATTATGCTCTGCGGTTTAGACTATAACTTCTAATTATAGAAGAGTCTGAATAAAAAGTCTACTTTGTAGTTACGCTCGCGAGCCTAAAACTACACCTTTTTATTTGGCCTCCGAACACAAGTGGGTGACTAAAAAATTAATAGTCACCCACTTTCGTTTGGGTATTGAATTAAGGGCTGAATATAAAGATGCGGCTTTAGGTTTTAAGAAGATAGAAATGACCACAGTAGACTAAGTGTAAATCACGATTTTTGGGGCGGGCATAACACAAAATTGATTTCTATTCACTCTTTAATTTCGTGTTTAATCGAGTGCCATTATCTTTTAGATTTACATTTATATATATAGGTGATAGCTGACTTTTTATCCAATATCACAAATGAAAAGATGCTGAAAAGAGTCCTAAAGAAGTTGAAACAACCTTATCGCGACAACTCAATATTATTGGATAAAAACCGAAACAGCATCTAATATTACAATATACAGAAAAATAATTCTCAAATTTGATACACCCTATTATTATTTTTATTATATTTGTATGAAATTATGGTGTGCCATATTTTGGGGCATGCCAAACAGCGTAGAAAACATAGTAACTAATAATATAAAACTACAAACTACACTACAATGGACAATGTAAATGTACAGCAGTTGCAGGATGTGGTTATCCGTTTTTCGGGTGACTCTGGTGACGGTATGCAGCTTACCGGAACTCTATTTGCAGACACATCTGCACTGTTTGGTAACGGAATTTCTACATTCCCAGACTATCCTGCTGAGATTCGCGCACCTCAGGGTACAGTAGCTGGTGTATCTGGTTTTCAGGTACATATCGGTTCAAACCGTGTTGACAACCCGGGTGACTACTGCGATGTTCTCGTAGCAATGAACCCAGCAGCACTTATCGCTAATCGTAAATGGTTGAAGCCTTCAGCAACAGTTATCATCGATGGTGACACCATGACTGAGGAGAATATCGTCAAGGCGGGCTTCAAGACCATGGACCCTATCGCTGAGCTTGGCTTGGAGGGTTATAATGTCGTTATCCCTGACATTACAACCATGACCAAGGAGGCATTGAAGGATAGCGGCATGGATAACAAGGCTATCGTTAAGTGTAAGAACATGTTCGCTTTGGGTATCGTATTCTGGATGTACAACCGCCCAGATGACTACGCTAAGGGTTATCTCGACTCAAAGTTCGCAAAGAAGAACCCACTCGTAGCTGAGGCAAACAAGAAGGTAATCCAAGCTGGATATAACTATGCTGCTAACACACACCAGTTTGCAAACAACTATACCGTAGCTCCTGCTGAGTTGGAGAAGGGTATTTATCGTTCAATCAATGGTAACACAGCAACTGCTTGGGGTTTCTGCGCAGCTGCTGAGAAGGCTGGTCTTCCACTCTTCTGTGGCTCATACCCTATCACTCCTGCGACCGTAATTCTTGAGGAGTTGGCAAAGCGTAAGGATTTGGGAGTTAAAACTGTACAGGCTGAGGATGAGATTGCAGGTATCTGTACATCTATCGGAGCTGCCTACGCTGGTAACTTCGCTGTAACAACCACTTCAGGACCCGGTATTTCACTAAAGAGCGAGGCTATGGGTCTTGCAGTTATGGCAGAGCTTCCTCTTGTTGTTGTTGATGTTCAGCGTGGCGGTCCATCTACAGGTCTGCCTACAAAGACCGAGCAGAGCGACCTCAATCAGGCATTATATGGTCGAAATGGCGAGTGTCCAATGGTTGTTATCGCAGCGTCATCACCAAGTGATTGCTTCCACTACGCATTCATGGCTGGTAAGATTGCCATGGAGCATATGACACCTGTTATGTTGCTCTCTGAGAGCTTCATCGCTAATGGCTCTGAGCCTTGGAAGATTCCATCAATGAGCGACTACCCTGCTATCGTGCCTCCAATCGTAGAGCCACGCACTGAGGGTGAGTTTATGCCATACGCTCGTAACGAGAAGCTCGCTCGTGGCTGGGCATTCCCTGGTAAGGAGGGCCTTGAGCATCGCATTGGCGGCTTGGAGAAAGATCATATCAAGGGTAGCATCTCACACGATCCAAAGAACCACCAAGAGATGGTTACAACCCGTAAGCGTAAAGTTGAGCTTGTAGCTGAGGAGTTGCCAGAATTGGAGGTATTTGGTGCTAAGGAGGCTGATGTTCTCGTTATCGGTTGGGGTGGTACTCGCGGTCACCTTCACAGCGCAGTTAAGCAGCTTCAGGATGAGGGTAAGTCAGTTGCACACCTTCACTTCAACTATATCTACCCACTCCAGAAGGGTGTTGAGGATATCTTGAAGCGCTACAAGCGCATCGTGGTATGCGAGTTGAACGAGGGTCAGTTTGCTGGTTACCTCCGTCAGCAGTTCCGCGATGTTGCTATCGAGTCATACGGCAAGACTGAGGGTCAGCCATTTACCGTTATCGAGATAAAGGATAAAGTTAACTCAATGTTATAAACCAACACCACATTAAATAACTCAAAATTATGGCAGAATATAAGTATACTCCCGCTGATTTCAAGAGCGACCAACAGGTAAAGTGGTGTCCGGGTTGTGGCGACCACGCCATTCTTAATGCTGTGCAGCGCACCATGCCAGAGGTTGCTGATGCCCTCGGTAAGCCTCACAATAAGTTCACTTTTGTGTCAGGTATCGGCTGCTCTTCACGCTTTATCTACTATATGAAGACGTTTGGTTTCCACACCATCCACGGTCGTGCGAACGCCATTGCTACAGGTATCAAGACAGCAAACCCAGACCTCTCAGTATGGGTATGCACTGGTGATGGTGACTCGTTGGCTATTGGTGGTAACCACTTCATCCACGCCATCCGTCGTAACATCGACCTCAATGTAATCTTGTTCAATAACGAGATTTATGGTCTTACTAAGGGTCAGTACTCTCCAACCACTAAGCTTGGTAAGATTACTAAGACCTCACCATTCGGTACTGTCGAGAAGCCATTCAACCCGGGTGAGTTGGTTATCGGTGCTAAGGGTACATTCTTCGCTCGTACTATCGACCAAGAGGTGATGCTAACAAAGGAGTGCTTACTTGCAGCAGCAAAACATAAGGGTATGGCAGTTACCGAGGCTTTGGTTAACTGTATGATTTTCAACGATAAGACCCACGCATTGTTTGCAGGCGATAAGGCTACTCGCGAGGAGAACACAATCCACTTGGTACATGGCGAGAAGATGCTCTTCGGCAAGGATAAGCAGAAGGGTCTTGTGTTCGAGAATATGAGACTCAAGGTTGTGACTATTGGCGAGGATGGCTACACTCTTGACAATGTACTCACCCACGATGCTAAGTGCGCTGATACCACTCTACACTCAATGCTTGCAGCCATGAAGTACCCTGAGTACCCAGTTGCAGTGGGTGTTATCCGCGATGTTGACGATGAGAATGTCTACGATGCCAAGGTCCAGCAGCAGGTAGAGGAGGTTAAGGCTACCGCTAAGATTAAGTTCGTTGACGACCTTCTTCGTTCTGGTCAAACATGGGAGATTAAGTAGTAATCAACTCATAATAGATGTGTAGAGGCTGGCTTTGGTGGTCAGCCTCTGCTATTATATTTAGGTATAAACTTCCCAAATCATAAATTTATTGCTATATTTGCACTATGAGCCGTCTATGGAGTATAATACCTAAGAGTTTCCGTCACTCAACGCTCGGTGTTGTGCTGACAATATTTTTGCGTGCCATACTCAACTTTGTGGGTATCGCAACACTTATTCCCGTATTGATACTCATCATTGATAGCGACAATATTGGCTCTACGGGCTACCTCAGCTGGTTATATAACGCCCTAAATTTCAGTTCCTACCAACAGTTTGCTTTGGCAATATGTGTGGGTGTTATCGTAATACTCCTTATTAAGAATATAGCGATACTTGGATTATATCGCTGGGAGCGCGACTACATCTACTCACTTTATAAACACCTCTCAACAAGACTATATCGTGGTTATTATCACGAGGGGCTTGGCTTTGTTAAGCGTAGTAACACAGCAATACTCAACCGCAATATTAATGTGGTTAGTCTGACATTTGTTACGGGGGTGCTTAAGCCAATTGCAACCATCCTTGGCGAGGGACTACTTATGGTGCTGATATTTATAGCCCTACTACTCTACTCACCTGCAGTAGCCGTTATCACCATAGCACTATTTATGCCCATCGTTGTTATATTCTACCTTATGATGCGCCGCAGATTGAATGATATCGGTGAGAGAGAGAATGTGGCACAACGCACCAAAGGTCGCATTGTCGCAGAGACCTTTCGAGGTTATGCAGATATTGAGGTTGGAGGCGCTTTTGCGATGAATTACAAGCGATTTAATGACGCTATTGATGAGGTGGTAATGCTTCGTAAACAACACTCCAGCATTAGCATGTTGCCACAGATATTCACCGAGGTTGGTCTTGCTGTTGGATTTACTCTGCTTATCATTCTAAGCATAAGTGGAACAACCGAGGATTTAACACTTCTGTTGGGCATATTGGCAATTGCGGGTGTGCGTCTTCTGCCATCGTTGCGTAGTATAATGGCAAGTTGGAGTTCGATACGCTATAATCGTTATACTATTGATACTCTTGCCGAGAGTTCATATAACGAATACTCAGACGATATTAACACTACCGAACGAATAGATTTTAAGCATAGCATCGAGCTACGCAATATAGGGTTTGGGTTTGATGATGCAACAACGCCACTGCTCAATGATCTCTCGCTCACCATTGGTAAGGGTGAGCGCGTGGGTATCAAAGGAGCCTCTGGTGCAGGCAAAACTACCCTCTTCAACCTTATTCTCGGTCTATACCGACCAACTGCAGGAGCTATATACATCGACGGTGAGGTGTTATGCGAGGATAATATCCGAAAATGGCAAAATAGCATTGGGTATGTGTCACAGTCGGTATTTATTACAGATGGCTCGCTTGTGGAGAATATAGCATTTGGTATTGAGGCTAATGATGTGGACTATAATCGTATAAATGAGGTTATTGGGCTTTCTGACCTAAAGGCGTTCGTTAGCTCGCTACCTAATGGAGTTCACACCCATATAGGAGAACAAGGAAGCAAGATATCAGGTGGTCAGCGACAGCGTATAGGCATAGCTCGTGCGCTATACAAGAATCCTGATATTCTCCTTTTCGACGAGGCTACATCATCGCTTGACGACCACACCGAGGAGAATATAAACAACGCAATAAGCAAAATTTCCGAGAGTAACCACTCACTAACCATCGTGGTTATCGCACACCGAGAGAGTTCGCTGGAGTATTGTGACCGCATAATAACGCTACAATAATGAGTAAGTATGACTATATAATCGCAGATGTGCGTCTACGCAGCAATAGAGATATCGTCAAGATGGGCATCCGTAGTTTTGCTCCATTTGCATCATTGCATACGGATGGAGTTGCCGACTGCACACTCTCTTTTGTAACAATCATAGAGCATGTTGAGCCTATAAAGAGGCTCTCGGAGTCATACATTGCCGAAACAGACGCTGAAAGTTCGTTATACTCCACAGCAAGTGGCTATCTATACACCATTACACGCCGCTGCGACAGCTCAAAGAGCTACACATTACATATAGACAATACAACCAAGATTATAACAACTGATATTAATCCTAAAAGTAATATTGATCTTGCCATACTACGCTTTGGTATCTGGGTAATGTTCGGTGTAGTTCTTGCAAAGCGTAACGCTATAGCCATACACTCATCGACCATTGTTGCAGATGAACGCGCTGTTCTCTTTCTTGGCGAGTCAGGAACAGGCAAGAGTACCCACACGCGACTATGGAGAGAATCCATAGAGGGTGCAATACTCCTCAATGATGACTCGCCAATAGTGCGTATTGTGGATGGAGAGGTTAGAGTGTATGGTTCGCCATGGAGTGGCAAGACACCTTGTTACAAGAATGAATACTACCCTATTGCTGGGTTCTGTCGCTTAACACAAGCCCCACATAACCGTATCAAACGCCTATTACCCCTTATGGCTATTGGTGCGCTACTCCCCTCATGTCCACCAATCTTTGCTCATGATGAGCATCTGCAGGATTTAATATGCTCAACCATTGGTAAGGTTGTAAGCAGTGTCGGAGTCTTTAGCTTGGAGTGCCTGCCAAACACCGAGGCTGCAGAACTAAGCTATAATACAATTCTTAGAGGATGACAAAGTATTTCGACATAGCGACGAATAACATCGAGGAGCTTGTTGAGGTAGGCTCCCTCTTCAAGATTGTTGTAAGGGGATATAGCATGCTACCACTTCTTGGCTTTGGTCGTGATACCATCATTCTTAGGCGTATAGACACCTTGGAAGATATCACCAACCGTATAGCGATGTTTCGTAGTGATAAGGGGCGAATAGTTGTGCATAGGGTTATTTCTGTCGATGGTGATATGGTAAGTCTGCGTGGCGATGGCAACCTATATCAAGTAGAACGGATTGCCCGCAAGGATGTTATTGCCGTCTTAGAGAGTGTTATACGCGAGAGTGGCAAGGAGGTAAGTTGCACTACTCCACAATGGCATAGCAAGGAGCGTGTCTGGCTCTCTCTGCCACTTTGGATACGCCGATATACTCTCGCTCTACTACGCCGTTGGTGTGAATTTCGAGATAAATAAACGATACAAACTATGGATATTAGAATTGGACAGGGTTACGATGTACATGCCCTTGCCGAAGGGCTAAGATTGGTGCTTTGTGGTGTCGAGATAGAACACACAAAGGGATGTGTTGCTCACTCGGATGGCGATGTAGCAATACACGCCCTCTGCGACGCTCTACTTGGAGCTTTAGCCCTCGGCGATATTGGTAAACTATTTCCCGATACCGACCCAAAGTACAAGGGTATAGACTCTACGAAACTACTCCAAATAGTGCTTAACTTGGTACGCGATAAAGGTTACGATATAAGCAATTTAGATATCACCATAGCCATGCAACGACCAAAACTTCGCCCATATATTGACCAGATGCGCGAATGCCTTGCTGGGGTGTTAGAGATAGAGGTTGACAGGGTCTCTGTCAAGGCCACTACCACCGAACGCTTAGGCTTTGAGGGTCGTGAGGAGGGTGTATCCGCCACAGCTGTGGCACTACTAATCAAGGATTAACATGAGCATAGAGGAGATACGCAACTTCTGTCTAAGCCTCCCTTACAGTGAGGAGACTCTGCCTTTTGACGATACGACTTTGGTCTATAAGGTGGCAGGCAAGATGTTTGCCGTCACAGACTTGGAGCATAGCGACCGGGTAGTGGTTAAATGTGACCCTGATTTGGCTATTGAGCTAAGAGATCGACACGAAGAGGTCTCCGCAGCTTGGCACTTTAACAAACGCCATTGGAATGCCATAAGCCTCAATGGTGATCTGAGCGAACGATTTATCTTCGAACAGATATTCAACTCCTATATGCTCGTCATAAAGCTAAATGTAACTCCTGTTGCTACACGCCGCGAAATAGTTGCGGTCGTTGAGAATATTGATGTTTCAACCATATATACCAATCACGATAGTTTTGAGTAGAAGATAACACAAAAAAGTTTAGTAAAAATTTTGCTAAATAGAAAAAAGTATATATATTTGCACCCGATTTGATAACCAAATCAAATGGTGGATGTAGCTCAGTTGGTTAGAGTAGAGGATTGTGGTTCCTAAGGTCGTGGGTTCGAGCCCCATCTTCCACCCCTGCTGCAACTCTCGGAGGTTTCCGGGAGTTGCTTTGTGTTTAGGGGCTTCCAATCTATTGGTTTTCCGGTGATTAGAGAAACGAGTTACTACGGGAACCTAAAAGCCCTCTGTGACCACTGGGACAAGGATGCCCTCGGGGTCGGGTACGCCTATCTCCGGAACTACGGAATCAGTGAAGATAATCCCTTCCGGAACGCCAAGTGCGTAATTCGTAAGGGATTACTATTGACTTCGCCAAAAAAGTAGTATATTTGGTTCGATAAATCGGGATTTAAAAGTCAATGAAGGTAATAGATAACATAGCGGTCATAACGGAAGTATCAGGGCCTATTTGTGACGCCGAATCAATCATGGATACCATTCTGTCTCTGAAATACGAGACCGGGGTTTCTGCTTTCGCTTTTGACAAGGCTTGCTTTGATGAGGCCTTTTTCCGTTTGTCATCCGGAATCGCCGGAGAGGTGATTCAGAAGTTCGTCAACTACGGAGTCCGGGCTGCAGTGTTCGGGGACTTTTCCCGTTATACCAGCAAGCCTCTGCGCGACTTCATCTATGAAAGCAACAAAGGACACCATTTCGGCTTCCTTTCTTCGGAAGCAGAGGCCGTTGAATGGTTGAAGAGGTAATGGACTTGGATTATTTAAATTCGAATTTATCGAGCAGTTTAACATAAAATCATAAGTTATCACAAAGTGGGATTAAAGCGATACACTCCTAGCGGGTTGTATCGCTTATTTTTGACTTAAAATAGCACATTCGAGGTTTTGATACATTATGCCAGTGCCTGCTTGACATCCTCCCAGAGTGTTTTGCCACATTCATCTCCCATCTGCTCCATCATCTTCCGGTATGGCTCCATCACTTTGCTGATGCTCGTCCCCTTGCTCCGGTAAAACTCTCGCATCTTCGCCTCAACCTTCTCTAAATCATAGTCGCAGTCCTGCAGTACCAACATTGTTACATAGGACTTCTTGTCAGTCATCTTGACGGATTCCGCCCCGGGCTGGACCACTTCATCAAGGAACTCGAGTATCGGGTTCGCATCGGCAGATAAAACGGTCATCAGTTTCGTGTCTGCGATGCGGAGCGATTTCCGTATCTGTTCTTTACTATTCAGGTTCAACTCAAAACGATACATCCCATTGAACGCATCCTCGAGCCCGTGCTCCTCTGCGAAATCTTTGTTCTGTGACCGCAGCATCTCTTTTCCTTTGTCGTATATCGTCATTCGCTTCTTTATCTTTTTGCTGGTAACATTCTTGTCTATCACGAGGTTCCCATTCCTCAACCTGCGGCATTGGAACCGAAGGTAACTGCTCACATGGCTTCTAATGTAGTCCGTAACCCCGGGGATTGCTTCCCCGGGGATGTCTTTGGTTACATCGCACTTAACGACTTCCGCATTCATCAGTGCCTCCGAGTCAAAGATGCAGATACCGAGAGCGTTGATGTTTTCAAAACACTGCCTGATGGTCTCGAGAGAAATCAGTTTTGGGTAATCCTTCCCGAGTATCTTCCCGCTGAACTCGATTACCGCCTCTTTAGAGCTATAATCTAGAACCAATCTGTAGAGAAAAGGGATTTCTTGAAAGTATTTCAATGCGACGACTTGCCCGTCTCGCTCTATCACTTCAAATCGGGTTTCATCATAATCAAGGACTGCCTTGATGCCAACAACCAGTTTCAACTTGTCGAATGTTATCACTTATTACCATCTTATGTCATTATTTTTGATGACTTCTTCCCCTTGATAACTGGGGTAACGGTCACCGGGTTTCTCCTTCTGTCGGTCTGTTCGGCACATTCTGCCAATACTTCTTCATTCCTTGGCTGATGTGCTGCTTGTGGTCATAGGATTTCGCTCTGCCTTTCGTTGAGGCACTGATTTTCTGTTTTACCTCGTCTGGGAGGTTTCTGTACTGTCTTTTGTATTCCATAATGTTTTAGTTTTACTTATAAATAGTAGGTTCGGTAGGAAAAGTAAAGGGAAATTACGGATTTCTCGAGCCGGACTCCATCCATCACGCCTAACAGACCTAAACCTATCGAACTAACTGACGTGGCACCCCGATAGAACGAGGGGCGATACTTCCGTAAGATGCTGGGTATAGGGAGGTAAGGAGCAGTATAGACACACCTGCCCCGGGGAGTTGCCTCAACTATCATCCCGCTCGTTACATGGCACCGAAATCCTCGATAAATTGGATGGTTCTGGGAAGTACCGCCGTAATGCCCATATCTTCTCAATCCAAGGCATCAGGCGGTTCAACTCTGCCTTGCACCAAGCACCCCAGAAAGCCTTGCAACGAAAGTTGTGAGGTTTTTTTGTATATATACACAAACAAGGTTGGGAACCCAAATAGTGGCTCAGTCGTAAATTCGGTGGGGATTATTATTAGCCCAAGATTGGAATAGATACAAACAAAAAAAGCACCTCGAAAATCGAAGTGCCTTGTAGCGAGAGAGAGACTTGAACTCTCGACCTCATGATTATGAATCATGCGCTCTGACCAGCTGAGCTATCTCGCCATAGCTCTACAAGCGAGTGTAAAGATAAGTATATTTTTTGTCTCTGCAAACTTTTTCTATACTTTTTTCAATAATTTTTCAATATTTACAAAAAGAGCTGTCTAATCACCTTCAATCAGACAGCTCCGTACTATTTGCATTGTAAAAAACCAATTCGTGGACACCCCACTTTTCGGTTTGGGAATGTTCTATCAATTGGAGCGAGTGAACATCGCTCTATATGTTAGTCCTCCTCGATAACACCTGTCCAGTTGCAAGTGATGTTGTTACCCTTGAAGTCGTAGGCGTTGAGCGTAACGGTGTGGGTGCCGTCGCCGTTGTCGATAAACTCGGCCTCGCCACTCTTTATCATCGCATAGTTCTTGTAGCCACTTGCCGAGCCGCCACCATACTCGTAGTACCAGCTACCTACAGGCTGAGCATATTTATTGGTAAAGCCTGCAACCATAACCATCTTACCCGGGGTGTTCGAGATCTTGTACTTACCTGCAAACTTGCCATCTGCAGATTTGTTGTCTGTGATGATGTCGAACTGTAGGGTGTCGCCATAAACAACACCTCCCGCCTTATTCATAATATGGATTGTGTAGTTCGAGTAGCCTGTCTGCCAGTAGTCACCCTCATAGAACCACTTTGCACGATGCTCGCCTTGGAAGGTAACATTGTGGTCCTGCTCAAGTGTAGACTGTGCCTCACCATCCTGACCACCTGTAGGATCATCATTGCCACCGCCATTCTCCTCGGTAGCATCCTCAAGCTCAAGACCACCAGTGTAAGTCACCTTGTGTTTTGCCCCATTGATGATAACCTCAAGTAAAATCTTGTTATCCGAAACCATCATAGTGGCATTCTCGAGATACTTAATCTGTGTATCCTCAACGCTCTCTGCTGTAAGGATAAGCTGGCTATTCTCGCTATTGATGGTATTAGGCGCACCGGTGTTCTTGCTATCGAAGCGATAGATACCATTAGGAATCGTTGTGCTGCCTGTAACAGGTGCGAAGCAGTCGATATAGTAATAGGTGCCATTGGTGTAGGCCTGACCTGCATTGTTAAGACCCTGATCCGAGAGGAAGAAGGCGAAACGATCAGAACCCTCACCATACTTCTGACCATAGTAGTAGCCATCGATATTTGTAGCTGTAAACTCTACATCGAAGGTCTCGGTATTGTTGTTACTACCGCTACCCTCCTCGTTCTGTGGAGTACATGATGCAAAAAGCATCATAGTTGCAATTGCAACAAAAGAAAATAATCTCTTCATTTCCGTAAATAAATATTAATAATTATAAACTATTATAGTGTTGTGAATGGCTCAAGCTCGATGAATGATACACCGCCGTCCATATCCTCGACCTTAATACATATAGTGTACGAGGTGTTGTATTTGAGATAATCCCACTTATAGTCGTATGTTGACTCTAAGAACTGACGCTTGAAGTCGTGGCTAAGCCCTGGGATAAGCGATAGCATACACTCCTCATAAGATGAATAGCCAGCCATAGCATACTTGCCATCCTTAATCTCTTGAAGGTTTGAAGTCTCCATCATTGCCACATAGCAACCCCACACATTCTCGCCGAGGATACAGTCGAAGACCACATCGTTGCGGTTAATCTCCTTGATATCGATATCGACGGTACCTGTACCTGCTGCCTCAGCCTCAGTATGAATTTGCACGATCTCAACGCCTCCCAAGAGATTATTCTCCTGACCACCACTGTAGTCCATCAATGCAGCCAAGATAAGGTAGTCGGTAGAGGAGCTTACATTCATCATATAACCTGGGACATGCTCGCACATCTCTCCGTTACGCCAATCGAAGGTCAGTGCGCCCTGAAGCATAAAACCATAGGTCACAACCCATGCGCCAGGGTTGGATGCCGTCTGATCGTATACACGCTTGTCAACAACCGAGCAACGCCAGTACTGACCCTCCTCGGCGTTGATGCGGAACTTGAATGATGTAGAGCCAACCTCCAACACCTCGATAAGCTTATCGGAGCCTGTGTTATCTCCCTGAGGCACGGATGCACCTGACATAAGACCATTATAGTATGCCTGAATACTCTTCTCGGTGCCATTCTCATCGTAGGTGAGCAACATGTAGATAGAGTAGTGACCATTAGCAACATCCACAGAGATATAAGCATCAGTAAATAAGTAACCATCGGCATCCTGCACACCTACAGGCACATAGCGAGATGCCTCGGGATGAATAGTGTATGGACTCATATCTGAAGCTAATGTGTAGTTACCATAAGGCAAATAGCTCGACATTGTCTCATCAATGGTGTAGAAATCCAAGATTATACGGTCGCCATTGTCGCGTACAAAAGTAACATAGTAGTTATAAGGCTCGTACCAGCGACCATCGTTAGTCTTTTCTATTACGATATTCTCAACACCATCAATCTCTGGAAGTTCGAAGTTTCCATTGCCAGGATCATTCGCTTCCTTAGTTTTTGCCGAGATAGTGTTGGACATTGCCACACCATTATCATTCTTAGCAGCTGCAACTATGTAGTAGATTTTATCACTCTCAAGGTTAGTAATACTCAAATCCTTAGATGCTAAATCGAAAGACTTACCTTTCGCAAAGATATCATCCACCGACACTACATCACCATCATAGATATAGTAGGCACATTTGGTCGCATTCTTGGCATCAACCGAAAGAGTGATAGAGGTAGAAGTTGAGCTTGTAAATGTAAGCTCAATAGTAGGCTTGACGCCATCCTCTTGTGATGTACACGCACCAAGACCCATGATTGCAACAAAGGCTATAGCAAGCCAATTAAAAATAGTTCTCATAGAGTTAGTTGTTATAGTTTTTGTTAATTATTACTACTGTAGTAAAATCGCACAAATATAATACTATTTTACTATAGTTACAAATCGTTATAAGACAAATAGACAAATAGCATAATTAAAGGGCCTCAAAGAGACCGAAACAATCTTCTTAGAGCAACGCAAACATATTTAACAGCTTCTAAAGTAAATTGCGGTGTTTCGGGCTTCGTAAACCTAAAACTACATCTTTATATTCTATTCACCAATAAAAAAGTGGGTGGCTAATTAACTTTTTAGTCACCCACATAGACAAACAATATCTTCTCTCTACTTTGCTGGCTCCCATTTACAGCGGACAGGCGACACGATTGCACCCTCATCCTTAAGTTGCTTCATTGCCTTGTCCACATCCTTACGATCAAGACCGCTAAGCTCTGCTATCTTACCTGCGTTTAGAGGCTCACCCGCCTCCTTCATAACTGCCAAAACCTTATCTTTCATATCACTATATTTGTTAAATTGTTATTATTTCTGTTGCAAATATCGTAACAAAATTTCACCAGACCAAATATTTTTGAACGGAAATATTTATAGCGTTATAAGGCTAAACTATATCAAATTATTCTTATCTTTACATCAAATATCTCTAATATGAAGAATATGACGCTCAGGCTAATAATTTCAGCCGCAACAAAGATGGCTTTAGGTATAGCAATCATCCTACTACTGTTGCTCCTCCCTGCTGGCACATGGGTATATAATGGTGCATGGAGATTTCTTATACTGCTCTTTATACCTATGTTAATAATGGGTATTGTGATGCTTATCTTCTCACCCGAGTTGCTGCGTCGTAGGCTGCAATCAAAAGAGAAACGCACCACACAGCAGGGTGTAGTACGCTACTCAGCTCTAATCTTTAGCTTTGGCTTTGTGGTCGCAGGTCTTGACTTTCGCTACGGCTGGTCAGCGCTACCCGATTGGGCTGTATATACCGCCTCAGCACTTTTTATCGTTGGCTACGCACTCTATGGTGAGGTTATGCGTGAGAATGTATGGCTGTCGCGTAACATCACTGTTGAGAGCAAACAAGAGGTTATATCTACAGGTCTCTATGGCGTTGTGCGCCACCCTATGTACTTAGCAACCGTAATAATGTTTCTGTCAATACCCTTTGTGCTTGGCTCGCTGTGGGCTGTCATTCCCTTTGTCCTATATATACCTGTTATAGCGATACGCATTTTGGACGAGGAGCAACTGCTACATAAGGAGTTAAAGGGTTACACCGAGTATTGCGCTAAGGTGCGCTGGAGATTGATACCATTTATTTGGTAGCGAGGTACTCTCCAACGATACGCGCTGCACA